>NZ_JBOHGC010000642.1:0-8622 GCF_050699995.1 Actinokineospora sp.
GGCCCACCGCACTCGACAACCTCGTACTCCTCTGCGGCACCCACCACCGCCTGATCCACAACTCCGACTGGGCCGTCACCATCATCAACGGCCTGCCCGAGTTCACCCCACCCGCATATTTGGACCCGCACCGAAAACCCATCCCCGCAACACCACGACACTCGGCGGCCTGAACACGCCACCGAGTCAACTCTTGCGCCACGCGGCCAGGTGGAGTCTCCGCCTCCGGAGACAGCGCGCGCCGTGGTCATGTTCGAGGTAGCCGAAGCTCGGCGCATCCTCGTCGGGCAGGGTGCGTCTCAATCGCCTGCCGCCGTGGTGGACCAGACATGACCGCGCCATGCCTCGGCTGCCTCGGCGCGGTTTACCCACATGGCGACGGCGGTCGATCCGGCGGCAGGTAGCGTTGCCGAGCGTGACCGTTGAGCTGGACCTCACCGCTGACCCCATCGACCTGACCGCCGCCCTCGTCGACATCCCCAGTGTGTCCGCCGACGAGACCGGCATCGCCGATGCCGTGGAGCGCGCGCTGCGCACCCAGGCCCCACATCTCGAAGTCGTCCGGCTGGGCAACAACGTGCTGGCACGCACCACCCTGGGCAGGCGACCGCGGGTGGTCTTCGCAGGTCACCTCGACACGGTCCCGGTCAATGCGAACATGCCGTCGCGGCGGGTCGGTGGCGTCCTCCATGGACTCGGCACGGTCGACATGAAGGGCGGCGACGCGGTCATGCTGCACCTGGCCGCGACCGTCACCGAACCCACGCACGACCTGACGTTCCTGTTCTACGAGTGCGAGGAGATCGATGCCGCCCGCAACGGCCTCGGCCGCGTCGAGCGGGAACTGCCCGAGTGGATGGCGGGCGACCTCGCGATCGTGTGCGAGCCGTCCAACGCGATCGTCGAGGCGGGCTGCCAGGGCACCATGCGCATCGAAATCCGGACGACCGGCACCCGCGCGCACACCGCTCGCGCGTGGATGGGCGTCAACGCCGTCCATGCCCTGGGCGCCGCGCTCGACGTCCTGGCCGGTTATGAGACCAGGACCGTCGACATCGACGGCTGCACCTACCGCGAAGGCCTGCAGGCGGTGCACATCAGCGGCGGCGTCTCCGGCAACGTCGTCCCCGACGCGGCGCTGCTCCGGATCAACTTCCGCTTCGCCCCCGACCGCACGCTCGCCCAGGCCGAGGCCCACCTGCGTGATGTGTTCGCCGGTTTCGAGCTCGAAGTCGTCGACAGCGCCCCGGGCGCCCTGCCCGGCCTGAGCGCGCCCGCGGCCCGCGACCTGCTGGCCGCCGCGGGCGGCGACCCGGTGGGCAAGCTTGGCTGGACGGACGTCGCCCGCTTCGCCGCGTTGGGCATCCCCGCGGTGAACTTCGGCCCCGGCGACCCGCTGTTGGCCCACACCCAGCACGAGAACGTCCCGGTAGAGCACATCACCCGCTGCGCTGACGTCCTACGCAAGCTCGTCACCGGCTAGCGCTGATCCGGGTCCCGTTGACGAGCGTCAGCGCGCCCGCGCAGAGCAACGTGACCCAGGCGGCGGCCGACCAGGCCGACTCCTTGCCGGGCAGCGACGCGTTGCACCAGATCATGGCCGGTACCAGCAGCACCCCGGCCGCGAGCTGAACCCACCGCGCGACCTTCCCCGGTGCCGCCATCGCCATCGTCAGCGACCCGACCGCGACCACGGCCAGCACGGCCACGACGGCGAACGCGGGCCAGCCGAGTAGCCCCCACAGACCCCACAGCGAGTACGCGGTGACGTCGGTCTTCGTCTCCAGGACGAACCACGTCGAGGCGGTCAGCGCGAACAGGGCGCCCGCCAGCGCGGCGACCGACACACAGCGGCCTATGTCGGCGCGGTCCCGTTTGGCGTTCTCCTCGAGTTCCTCCACACGAGACCGCAGCGACTTGAGCAGGTTGTCGACGTTGCCGGTGTCCGTCACTGGCGTCCTCCTTCGGGTGACCGCGAACCACCCTAGACTCGGTGACGTGACTCTTGACGCACATCAGATCCCCGCCGACGACGAGCACCCGAGGGAGCGACAGCGCGGGCCGGTCACGCTGCGCCGCGGGCAGAGCGACGAGGCGACCACCACCGACCAGCGGCTGCTCGACTCGCGCGGTCCCAGCGCGTGGGTCCACACCGACCCGTGGCGGGTGCTGCGCATCCAGGCGGAGTTCGTTGAAGGCTTCGGGGCGCTGGCCGAGGTGCCGCGCGCGGTCACCGTGTTCGGCTCGGCCCGCACCCAGCGTGACCACCCCGAGTACAAGCTGGGCCGCGACATCGGCTCGGCGCTCGCGGCCGCGGGCTTCGCCGCGATCACCGGTGGCGGTCCCGGCACGATGGAGGCGGTCAACCGCGGCTGTTCGGAGGCTGGTGGCCAGTCGATCGGCCTGGGGATCGAGCTGCCGTTCGAGCAGGGTCTCAACCCGTGGGTCGACCTCGGTGTCAACTTCCGCTACTTCTTCGCCCGCAAGACGATGTTCATCAAGTACTCGCAGGCCTTCATCTGCCTGCCCGGCGGCTTCGGCACCCTCGACGAGCTGTTCGAGGCGCTGACCCTGGTGCAGACCAAGAAGGTCACCAAGTTCCCGGTCGTCCTCTTCGGCACCGAGTACTGGGGCGGGCTCTACGACTGGCTGCACGACTCGGTCATGAAGCACGGCAAGATCGGCGAGAAGGACCTCGCCCTGCTGCATGTCACCGACGATATCGATGACGCCATCCGTGTGGTCGAAGAGGCGTACCAGGCGTGGAGTGACGCGCATTGAGCCCGTCATTGAACCTCTGTGTCTACTGTGGATCGCACGATTCCGTCCCGCGCGGCTACCTCGACCTCGCTGACGAGGTGGGCGCCGGTATCGCCGCACGCGGCTGGAACCTCGTGTGGGGTGGTTCGTCGGCGGCGATGATGGGCGCGGTGGCCCGCTCGGCCCGCCGCGGCGGCGCCCGCACCCTCGGCGTGATCCCGAGCGGCCTGGTCGCCCTCGAGCGAGCCGATCCGGAGGCCGACGAACTGGTCGTCGTCGACACTATGCGCGAGCGCAAGGCCGTCATGGACGACCGCTCCGACGCCTTCCTCGCCCTGCCCGGCGGACTCGGCACGTGTGAGGAGCTGTTCGAGGTCTGGACCTCACGCTACCTGGGCATGCACACCAAGCCGGTGGTCCTGCTCGACCCCGACGACCACTACGAGGGCCTGATCAAGTGGGCTCGCGAGCTGCAGTCGCGCGGGTTCGCCTCTCAGGTCGCGCTCGACGCGCTCATGGTGGTGCGAACCGCTGAGGAAGCCCTGGACGCCTGCGCGGCCTGACCTACGCGGCGTTGGGGCGCTTGTGGTACGAGTCGACGTACTCCTGGCCCGACAGCTCCATGATCGCGTACATGATCTCGTCGGTCACCGCGCGGCGGATGGGCAGGGAGTTGCCGAGGCCGTCGTAGCGGCTGAAGTTCAGGGGTGTGCCGAAGCGCACGGTGATGCGGTGCGGGCGGGGGAGCTTCTTGCCCTTCGGCTGCACCTTGTCGGTGCCGATCAGCGCCACCGGGACCACCACCGCGTTGTGCTCCAGGGCGAGTTGGGCGACGCCGGTGCGGCCGCGGTGCAGCCTGCCGTCGAGCGAGCGGGTGCCCTCGGGGTGGATGGCGAAGGCGCCGCCCGCGTCGAGGATCGCGCCCGCGTCGTCGAGGGAGGCCAGCGCCGCGCGGCTGTTGTCCCGCTGGACCGGGACCGCGCCCAAGGCCCGGAAAAGGGTCCCGACCAGGCGGCCCTTGATGGACTTGCCCTCGAAGTACTCGGCCTTGGCCAGGAACGCGACCTTGCGACGGACCATCATCGGCACCACGAAGCTGTCGATGACGGCGAGGTGGTTGATGGCGAGGATGACCGGCCCCGCGGCGGGCACGCGGTCCGCTCCCTCCACCACCGGCCGTAGGAACAACCGGGCGAGGAAGGAAAGCACGACACGCAGCGCGCGGTAGAACACGAGGGGGCCTCCTTGGTCGGTCTCTACTGTAACCACGCCGACGCCCGTCCACCCGCGGTCCATGGCACGATCGGTAGCCGTGAATCAGCTCCGATTCGGCACGCGCGCGGTCCCCCAGGACCGGGCGCTGGTGATGGCGATCGTCAACCGCACCAGAGACTCCTTCTACGACCAGGGCGCGACATTCGACGCCGAGCGGGCGCTGGCCGCGGTCGACCAGGCGGTGGCCGAGGGGGCCGACATCGTCGACATCGGGGGCGTCCGCGCCGGGTCCCACGGGGAACCGGTCGACGCGGCCGAGGAAGCCCGCCGGGTTGTGCCGTTCGTCACGGCCGTCCGCGAGCGCCACCCGGACCTGGTCATCAGCGTCGACACCTGGCGCCACGAGATCGGCCGCGCGGTCTGCGAGGCGGGCGCCGACCTCATCAACGACACGTGGGCGGGCGCCGACCCGCTGCTCGCGGAGGTCGCCGCCGAGTTCGGCGTCGGCATCGTCTGCTCCCACACCGGCGGCGCCCAGCCGCGCACCGACCCACACAGGGTCCGCTACACCGATGTCGTCGCCGAGGTCGTCGCCGAACTCGTCGAGCGGGCCGAGCGAATGGTCACACTCGGCGTCCCCCGTGAAGGGATCCTCATCGACCCGACGCACGACTTCGGTAAGAACACCTGGCACGGCCTTGAGCTGCTGCGCAGGCTCGACGAGCTGGTCGCCACGGGGTGGCCCGTGCTGATGGCCCTGTCGAACAAGGACTTCATCGGCGAGACTCTCGGTGTTGGCCTGCGTGAGCGGGTCGATGGCACACTCGCCGCGACGGCCGTGTCCGCGTGGACGGGCGCACGGGTCTTCCGCGCGCACGAGGTGCGGCAGACAAGGCAGGTGGTGGACATGGTGGCGAGCATCGCCGGGACAAGACCGCCCACGCGCGCGGTTCGGGCACTCGCGTGAGCGGGATGCTGGACCACACCTGGCAGAGTCCGGAGTGGACGATCTCGCAGCTGGTGTGCGCCAAGGGAACCCGCACGGTCAGCGTGGTGCTCCCGGCCCTGGACGAGGAGGGCACGGTCGGCCAGGTCGTCGAGTCCGTCCGGCCGCTGCTGGGCACCCTCGTCGACGAACTGGTGGTGCTCGACTCCGGCTCCGCCGACCACACCGCGGCCGTCGCCACCGCCGCGGGAGCCCGAGTGGTCCACCGCGGCGACGTCCTCCCGGACCTCGAGCCATGGCCCGGCAAGGGCGAAGTCCTGTGGCGGTCATTGGCCGCCACCACCGGTGACCTGCTGGTCTTCCTCGACACCGACCTCGTCGAGCCCGACCCGGCGTTCGTCCCGTCCCTGCTCGGCCCCCTGCTGACGGCGTCCGGCGTCCACCTGGTCAAGGGCTTCTACCGCCGCCCCCTGCGCATGGAGAGCGAAGAGGCAGGCACCGGCGGCGGCCGAGTCACCGAACTCCTGGCCCGCCCCGTCCTCTCCGCCCTACGCCCCGAACTGTCCGGGGTGATCCAGCCCCTCGGCGGCGAGTACGCGGCGACCCGGGAATTCCTGCAGTCGGTCCCGTTCGCGGCCGGGTACGGGGTGGAGATCGGACTGCTGCTCGACGCCCACTCGCGGTACGGGTTGGAGGGGTTGGCGCAGGTCAATCTGGGTGTTCGCAAACACCGCAACCGGTCGCTGCTGCAACTCGGCGTGATGTCCCGACAGATCTTGGGCACGGCTTTGAGCCGGTGCGGGATCGAGGCCGGGTCGGGTGAGTTGACCCAGTTCGTGCAGGTGGGCGGGGAGTGGCTGCCGGACACGATCGACGTGCTGGTGGCCGACCGACCACCGATGGCCGAGGTCATGGTCGGCCGCTGAACACGGGAGAGATCCAAGCCACCAGCGCGTCCTTCGACGGCTCGCGGTGGCTCTGGAACCGCAACTGCCTGCGGGCCGGCAGTTGGATATCGACATTGATGTGATGCTCGCGGACGACCCTCTGGACTACGTCGCTCCCGACATCGTGGTCTACGACGTGGATGTTCCGCTCTCGACCCGGCCGGTTCCGGGCGAGAAAATTCTGCTCGTGGTCGAGATCGTGTCCAAGGGATCTCGCAGGGAAGATCGTGGGTCCAAGCCACTGGCCTACGCCGAGGCGGGCGTCGAGCACTACTGGCGGGTGGAGGGCTTGGCGAACGGGCTGCCGACGCTGACCGTCCACACGACCCAGGCGAAGTCGATCAAGCCTGCTGCCAGTCGACGCTCGGCGGAGGAGTGTCGCTGTCGGTGAGGAACTCGTTCAACGCCGCCGTGAAGGTTTCCAATGGGATTCCCGCACCCTGTGGGAAGCCGACTTCGGACTCGATCACCGCAGGCGAATCGGGGTCGCCATGGCTGTAGGCGAAGGCCGCCGCGCCCGCCACGGCGACCTTGATCTCCACGTGGGTGGCGGGACGTTGGGCCGCGCGGTCGCGCGCGGGCAAGGTCTGGGCGAACTCCTTCGCGGCTTCGTAATGGTTGTCAGTTGGCCCGCTGACCAAGCGGGTGGACCAGCCATCAGACTGAACCCACTCACCGTGGGCCTGCGACCCGTCCGGGCGCTGACCGACACGTCGTCTGGCAACGTCGACCATTGCCGTACCTGGCGGTGGGGAATTCGCCGAAGGCGTCGAGTCGGGCGAGAACCCGATCTCTCCGCGGTAGCGATGGAGCAGTCGGTCGACGAGATCGAGCGCGGTCACCACCCGCGTCGAGGCGACCGAAGCATCGCCTGCCGTCTCGCTCAGACGGCTCGCCTCAGAATCCTGTGTTCCCGCCGAAGCTGCCGCCCATCCACTTCGCGCCTCTGCCAGATCACGTTCCCTTTCTGGTGGAGAGGTCGGGAGGCTGATCACCTTCGACGCATCACCTGGTTGTCCGATGAGACAGCACCCGAAGGCACTCGGCGCAGGTTCTGTTGCCCACCGGGACGCGGGGGAAGTCTTCTCGAGTGAGGACGAGGTCGGCGCCGCATACGCAGTGGATCTCATCACTGGGGCACAAGCGGTAGCGGTTGTCCCGGATCACGACGGCGTGCATGGTGCTCCCGCACTGCTGCCACTCCCATTCGGACCGCCGCACAAGGTCACCTCCACACCGACTGGACCACTCCACTAAACGATCAATGCGACGAAGTCGCCAGAGCGGATGGTGGGCGGACCAGAGGCGTCGACAAGGCGCCCGTCGCGCCTCTGACGTGCCGCGATCCCCTGCCGCTACCGTGGGTTGTTCTTGGATGGGGGTGACGTCGGTGGTCGTTCGGCGGACTCGGCTGACCGCTCGGCGGGAGGCGTTGGGCTTGACCCAGGAAGCTCTCGCGGAGCGTCTCGGGGTGGAGTTGTCCACGGTCGGGCGGTGGGAGCGGGGCGCGCAACTCCCACAACCGCCGATGCGGTTGAAACTGGCCGCCGCGCTCAGTGTTTCGATCGACGAACTCGCCGGACTACTCGGCGCGGGCAGGACTCCGCCCCGGACGATGTTCGCGGCGATCAGCTGAACTGGATCCGGACAAGGCAGGCGCCGGGAGTTCGGGGCCGTGAGCTCAGTGAGTTGGCTGCTTGGCTCTACCCGCCCGACCAGCGTGCTCCAGGCGGACACGTGCTGGCAGGGCCAGACTGGCTCCTCGACCGCCCGGTGGAACTGGACTCGGTGCGCCTGGTCTTCGTCGACGAGGCTCCGCCCCTCCCACGGCAGACGCCGATGGACCACGTTCTGCCGTTGGCCGCCCAAGGCAAGCGGTACTCGAGCTACGCCCGAGCCGTCCGGGATTTGGTCCGGCCCCGCTTGTTGGAAAACCGCCTGAGCTATCGCCTGACGGACGTTTCGCGCGGGGAGCACCTCGCCCTGACGTTCGGCACGACCACGTTCTTCGAGGTCTTCGACGTGAAACAGTCCGTGGCGCACGAGTTCAAGGCCGCTTGGCTGGCCTCCGGCCGGTCCATTCCCTCGTGGGACGCCTTGCCGCTGCGTTCGCGGATCGGCGATCCTTTCGATCCCATGCGGCTGGTCCTGTCGCCTGGCATCAACACCTTGACCATCCGCAAGGACCTGCGCGGTGATCACAGGTTCGTGCTGCACGAGCGGGACGGTGACAAGGTCGCCGACGGTGGCGGGCTCTGCCATGTGATGCCCGCGGGTGAGTTCCAGCCGTCGTCGGTCTCGCCTCTGGATCTTCGTAACGACTTCTCGTTGTGGCGCAACATCATGCGCGAGTACTCGGAGGAGTTCCTCGGCGACCCGGAGCACGATGGTGGCGGCAGCGGGCCCATCGACTACGCCACCGAGGAACCTTTCCGCTCGTTCGAGCAGGCCCGGGCCCGCGGCAGCTTCCGGTTGTGGCACTACGGCTTGGTCATGGAACCGCTCGAACTCGGCGCGGCGCAGCTGACCGTGGCCGTGATCGATGGCGACGTGTTCGACAGCCTTTTCGCGAAGCTCGTGGAGACCAACGACGAAGGCCACATCGTGGGCGCGGGCGGGCGACGGGACATCCCCTTCACCGCCGGCGCCATCGACCGGCTTGAACCACGCCTGTCCGCCGGCGCGTTGACGCTGCTCAGACTGGCCTGGAGGGATCGCGGTCATCTGCTCTGACGTCGGTCGACCGGCCCGTGC
>NZ_JBOHGC010000643.1:0-1212 GCF_050699995.1 Actinokineospora sp.
CGGCTGTCCGCTCGACGGCGACGGGGACAAGGTGTTCGACGGCATCGACCAGTGCGACGGCACCCCCAAGGGCTGCACCGTGGACGCCAAGGGCTGCCCGACCGACGCCGACGGCGACGGCGTCTGCGACGGGGTGGATACCTGCCCCGACACCCCCAAGGGCGCCACGGTGGACGCCGCCGGCTGCCCGAAGGACGGCGATGGCGACGGGGTGCTGGACGGCCTCGACCAGTGCGCCGACACCCCCAAGGGCTGCACGGTGGACGGCGACGGCTGCCCGATCGAGCTGGTCGAGCGCGAGACCGAGCTCTTGGACACCGGCATGATCCGCCTGCAGAACATCAACTTCGAGACCAACAAGGCGACCATCCTGCCCGAGTCGTACCCGACCCTGGACATCGTCGGGCAGGTGCTGGGCAAGTGGCCGGAGCTCAGGATCGAGGTGGGGGGCCACACCGATGCGCGCGGCTCGGAGGCCCACAACCAGCGGCTGAGCCAGGCCCGCGCCGACTCGGTGCTCGCCTACCTCATGCGCAAGTTCCCGACGCTCAGGGCCGAGCAGTTCACGGTCAAGGGCTACGGGGAGAGCCGTCCGCTGGTGCCCAACACCAGCGCGCTCAACTGGGCCAAGAATCGGCGGGTCGAGTTCGTGGTGCTCAACAAGGACGTGCTGCGCCGCGAGGTCGAGCGCCGACGGCTGCTCAAGAAGGACGAAGGCAATTGATCCTGGCGCGGCGCGGTGCTGGACGATTTCCCAGGGCCGTCACGCTCCGTTAACGCCCGCGAAACAACGGTGTGGCTATCTAGTCGTCGAGAGTCGCCCGGTGGCCGCGGTCGTTCGGCCTGCCTGGCGCCGACGGGACCCCGACGAGCCATGAGACCTCGAGGATGCGAGTGATCTTGTTCAGGCACGGACCTGCGGGACACCGCGATCCCGCACGCTGGCCCGACGACGCGGGGCGCCCGGTGACCAAGCGGGGCGTCGAGCGCACGGCCCGGGCGGCGGCGGGTTTGAAGCGCGTCGTCGGGCGGGTCAGCCGCGTGGCCACGAGCCCCCTCGTGCGCGCCCATCAGACGGCCGATATCGTAGGCAACGCCATGGCGTCCGGCGTCCACGTCGAGACGGTCGATGCCCTGGCGCCCGGAGCGCCGCTGCGCGACACGATGCGCTGGCTCCGCGGCCTCGAGTCGGGAGCGAGCGTGGTGCTGGTG
>NZ_JBOHGC010000644.1:0-15486 GCF_050699995.1 Actinokineospora sp.
GCCCTGGTCAAGCAGCCAGTGGTAGCCGGCGAGCGCGTCGTCGGCCGCGGCTGGGAAAGGGTGTTCGGGGGCCCTGCGGTAGTCCAGCAACAGCACCGGCAGACCCGACGTCGCCGACAGTGCCGCCGCCAGGTGCTTGTGCGTCCGCACCGACCCGAAGACGAACCCGCCGCCATGCAGGTACAACACCGCGCCTGCCTTCTCGTCGGCATCGCGCGCGCAGATCCACAGGCCATGGACATCGCCATACCCGTGCGGTTCCGATACCGCCCGGACCTTCGTGCCACGCGGCAGCGGAGTCACGCCCAGCGAGTCGAATGCCTCACGCACGATGCGCAGCTGCGCCCCGCGAAGCTGGATCCGGTCGGCGATGGGACGGATGGTTCTGGTCATGAACAGCGATAGAGCACGAGCCTGAACACTGGGACCTGGCATGACAGCCATGGCACACCGCCCCTCCCCGACGCGGGCGGTCCACAGTGACGCAACCCACTTGACCAACTGTAAGTCAGCGAATGGCGCCGGCTCTTCGTCCGAAAGTTGTAACTGTCAACCGTTACTAAACCAACCGCCGACTACGGTGGTTATGTGAGCACAGACGTCCTGTTGACCAGGCTCAACGCCATCCTCGGCGACGGCTTGGCGGTCGACCCAGACATCACCGCCGCGTACCGGCGCGACGTCATGCCGCTGGCGCCGTTCGGCGAGCCGCTCGCGGTCGCGTTCCCCACCGACACCGCCCAGGTCCAGGAAGTCGTGCGTGCCTGCGCCGAACACGGTGTGCCGATAGTGCCGCGCGGCGCTGGTAGCGGGCTGTCGGGCGCGGCCAACGCCATCGATGGCTGTTTGGTGCTGGTGACCACCCGGATGAACGCGATCGTGGAGATCGACCCGGACAACCGGCTCGCCGTCGTCGAACCCGGTGTCATCAACCTCGACCTGCGCGGAGCCGTCGAGAAGCACGGGCTCTTCTATCCGCCCGATCCGTCGAGCTACGACTGGTGCACCATCGGCGGCAACCTCTCCACCAACGCAGGCGGCCTCTGCTGCGTGAAGTACGGCGTCACCACCGACTCCGTGCTCGGCCTGCACGTCGTCCTCGCCGACGGCGAACTCCTCAAGACCGGCCGCCGCACCGTCAAGGGTGTCGCGGGCTACGACCTCACCAAGCTCTTCATCGGCAGCGAAGGCACCCTCGGCGTAATCACCCAGGCCACGCTCGCCCTGCGCCCGCTGCCCCAGGCGCCTGGAACCATGGTGGCCGCCTTCGGGTCCACCGAGGCCGCGGGCGTCGCGGTGACCAGGATCGTCCGCGAAGGCATCGTGCCCTCACTGATGGAGATCATGGATGCCACGTCGATCGAGGCAGTCGAGGAACACCTCAAGACCGAACTCGGCGCGGGCAAGGGCTGCGCCGCCCTGCTCATCTGCCAGTCCGACTCCGGCGGCGAGGCCGCGCGCCGGGAACTGGCCATGATCGAGCAGGTCTGCGCCGACGCGGGCGCGGAGATGGCGTTCACGACCTTCGACCCGGCCGAAGGACAGGCGCTGCTCACCGCCCGCCGCGCCGTCCTGATGGCGCTGGAGGTCTACGGCTCCTGGCTCACCGACGACGTCTGCGTCCCGCGCACCCGCATCGCCGAACTCATCGCGGGCTGCGAACGGATCAGCCGCGAGGTCGGCCTGCGCATCGCCGTCGTCGGGCACGCGGGCGACGGAAACATGCACCCGACGATCGTCTACGACCCGACGTCCGAGGACGAGTTTGCCCGCGCCCGCCAAGCCTTCGACGACATCCTCGCGGTCGGCCTCAGCCTCGGCGGCACGGTCACCGGCGAACACGGCATCGGCAAGATCAAACGCGAATGGCTGGCCCGCGAGATCGGCCCGATCGGCCTACGCACCCACCGCGCCATCAAAACCGCGCTGGATCCTGGCAACCTGTTCAACCCTGGTTCGATGTTCCACTGACACGGGAACCAGTCGGCACACCTGTTCGTCCGACGCGCAGGACACGAACGAAAGGGTCGGAACGTGGTGGGCATACCGTCGCGCCGCAACGCGCTCATCGCAGGCGGGTGCGCGGTGGCGTTGCTCATCGCCTGCGTGATCGTCATCGGCCAGGTGAACGACTCGCGCGGCCCCGCGCAAGCCGTGCGGGAGTACGTCGACCTCATCGCCCGCGGCGACGCGACAGCGGCGAACGCGCTCGTCGCCCCCGGGCCGGACCGGGCCTTCCTCACCGACGAGGTGCTGGCGGCGTCGCAGCGGATCAAGGTGACCGAGGTGATCGGTCACGATTCGGGCGTCGAGCCAGGTCAGACCGCCGTGGCGACCGTGCGCTACGAACTCCCTGGGCGCTCCTACACCACGAGTCTGCGGGTCAAGCGCGAACCGAACTCCTTCGGTGGCCTCGAACGATGGCGCGTCATCGACCCCCTGGTGGTGCCGGTCGTGGTGCAAACCAACGTGCCGACCTTGGACTCCGGTTCGCTCGGCGCGGCACGGATCCCGGTGAGCGGCCCGCGCCTCAACGGGTTTCCCCAGCGGCGTTTCCTCATGTACCCGGCGTCCTACCAGCTCATGGGGATGACGTCGAAGTACGTGCGAGCCTTGCCGAACGACATGTCGGTCGCCCATGGCCAGTCCATGGAGATGAACCCCGCGGCCATCGGCTATCAGCCTGAGCAGGAGTTGTCCCGACTGGTCACGGCCAAGATCAATGAGCTGTTGGCCCGGTGTTTCGGCACCGGCGCCGCGCCGCCCGCCGACTGCCCGCGCTACCTGCGGACATATTCCGAAGCCGCAACCGACTTCCGACTGGACCGCAGTCCCACGATCGAACGGCTGCAGGCCTACCAGACCGAGTACAAGGCCGACGGCTCAACGAAACCGGCCATCCACTTCGCCACCGCGAAGGGCCGGTTCAGCTTCACCGACGGCCGCACCCGTACCCAGGACTTCACTATCCGCGGCGTCGTCGACATCTCGCGCGATGACGCCGTGACCATCACTTTCGACGACGAGTGAGCGCTAGGCGGCGGCGCGCTTCTTCTCGCGGCGGGCCTTCAGGACCTCGAAGATGATCGGCAGGATCGAGACGAACACGATCAGCAGGATCATCGCTTCGAGGTTGTCGTGCACGAACGGGATCTGGCCGAGGAAGTAGCCCAGCACCGTCACGCCGGTCGCCCACAGCACCGCGCCGATGCCCGAGTAGACGAAGAACTTGCGCTTGTCCATCTTGCCGACACCGGCGATAGCGGTAATGAACGTGCGGATGATCGGCACGAACCGGGCCAGCACGATCGCGCGAGGGCCGTACTTCTCGAAGAACTCGTGCGTCTTCTCGACGTGTTCCTTCTTGAACAGCTTCGAGTCCGGCTTGTTGAACAGCGCGGGCCCGGCCTTCTCGCCTATCCAGTACCCGACGACGTTGCCCACGAACGCGCAGACCGTCAGCAGCACGCACACCAGCCACAGCGGCGGCGAGATGTAGTCGAGGGCGACGAACAGGCCCGCGGTGAACAGGAGCGAGTCACCCGGCAGGAAGAACCCGAGCAGCAGGCCGCACTCGGCGAAGATGATGAGGCACAGACCCGGCAGCAGGAACGGCCCCAGACTCCGGAGGATGACCTCGGGGTCCAGCCACGACGGCAGCAGGGCGAGATTGACGGTCAGATCGGCGCTCATCACGCCCACAAAGGTACCGGGCTCACATCAGCGTGAGCAGGCCCACCACGGACCCGGCGGCCAACCCGAGCAGAACAGCGATCAGCAGCACCCACCCGAACCTCGGCCGGGTGTCCGGTTCGAGCCGCGTCGTCGGCTCCGGTTGGGCGATAAGCGGCAGGTCACTGCCTGAGAGCAAACCGAAGTGCGCGACCGGGCTCGTCGCCGACTCCGACAGCGGAGTCCGCGCCGCCTGCGCGCGCAACGCCTCGGCGAGGAGGCGCTCCGGGTCGTCGGTCATGCGTCGACGTTAACCCACTCGCCGTGCCTGAGGACGCCGTCGAGGCGCAGGTTCGGGTCGAGCAGCACCACGTCGGCCGCCAGGCCCTTGGTGAGGCTGCCGGTGGTCTTGGCCAGGCCCAGCAGCTCGGCGGGCCGGGTCGAGGTCGCGTCCACGGCGTCGAGGATGCCCATGCCGCAGGTCTTGACCATGTTGCGGAAGGCGACGTCCATGGTCAGCGTGCTGCCCGCCAAGGAGTCGCCGCCGACGACGAGCGGCACCCCGTCGAGCACCTCCACGGTGATCCCGCCGACCAGGTAGCGGCCGTCGCCCGCGCCCGCCGCGGCGATGGCGTCGGTCACGAGGACCGTTCTGGTGGGCCCGGCGTGCTGGGCGGCGAGCCGGACAACCGTCGGGCTCAGGTGGACCAGGTCGCAGATCAGTTCGACGGACACGCGCTCGTCGTCGAGCAGCGCGCCGATCGGGCCCGCCTCGCGGTGGTGCAGCGGCCGCATGCCGTTGAACAGGTGGGTCGCGACGGTCGCGCCCGCGTCGACCGCGGGCAGCACCAGGGCCTCGGTGGCGTCGGTGTGCCCGATGGCGGCGATGGCGCCCGCGTCGACGATCTGGCGGACCGCGCGGACCGACCCCGCAAGCTCGGGCGCCAGCGTGACCATCCGGACCGGGCCGGTCGTGAGGAGCTTTTCGACGTCGTCGCGGTGGGGCGGCTGCAGGATCGCCGGATCGTGCGCGCCGCAGCGGGCCTCGGCGAGGAACGGCCCCTCCAGGTGGATGCCCGCGAGCAGGCCGTCCTCGACGTGCTCGCGCAGCGCCGCGATCTGCTCGACCAACTCGGGGACCGGCGCGGAGACCAGACTGGCCAGCAGTGTCGTGGTCCCGTGGCTGGCGTGGGTATGCGCCGCGCGCAGGACGTCGGCCGGGTGGGGGCTGGTGAAGGCGGACCCGCCGCCGCCGTGGCAGTGGATGTCGACGAACCCGGGCACCACCCAGGCCCCGCGCGCGTCGTGCACGCGGTACGTCGCGGGCGGCGCGCCGGTGCCGAGGGCGGCGATCAGACCGTCCTCGACGAGCAGCCAGCCGTCATCCAGCACGCCGTCCGGCGTGACGAGCCTGCCGCCAGAAATCAGATGTGCGCCCACGCGCGTATCCCTCCCCGAGATCACGTCCCGGGGAGAGTCTATTGGTCTAAACCACTTTTTAGGGAGACTAGGTGTTCATGATCTTCTGGAGAGCTTCGAGCGCCCGGCTCGCCGTCGACTTCACCGTGCCCTTGGAAATGCCCGTGGCCTCGGCGATCTCGGCCTCGGACAGGTTGCCGTAGTAGCGCAGGACCAGGACCTCGCGCTGCCTCGGCGGCAGCTGCGACAGGGCCTTGACCACCTGCTGGTGTTCCGCGGTCAGCATCGCGAGGCTCTCCGCGGAACGCGCGTTGACCGCGTGCGGCGGCGTGTACTCCCGCGCGGTCTTGCGGCGGCGCAGCACACTCCGCGAGCCGTTGACCACCGCTGTCCGCAGATAGCCGACCGCGGCGGCCGCGTCCCGCAGACCACCCCAGTTGCGGTGCAGCCCGGTGAACGCCTCCTGCACGACATCCTCGGCCGTCGCAGGCTCGTCGACCAGCAGCAGCGCCAGCCGGACGAGACGCATCCGGTGGGTGCGGTAGAGGTCTTCGAGCGTCAGCGGCGCCTCAGGCGCGGGCGGCGGCGCGCTCTTGAGGTCGATAGCCCGGAGCCGGGTCAGCGTCTGCTCGACGCTGCGCTCCGCGTTGCCCTCCACGGGCGTGTCCGCGGGCTGCCCGGAGGCACTGACATTCCCGCGCGCCGGAGGGTAGTCACCCGGTTGCACACCATCCCCTGCCACGGCCAAACCTTACCGGGCGGCGCCGGTAAGCACATCGGCCGACGGTCGGAAAAGACCGACTGCGACGATGGGCGCCATGACCTGGTTCACCGTGGACACCACTTACATCGACGACGCCGACCGCCTCGCCGAGGTCCGCCCGTCTCACCGCGCCTACCTGCAGGAGCTGGTGGAGACCGGCCACGTGCTCGGCGGCGGTCCCTGGGCGGACGGGACCGGCGGATTCTTCGTGGTGAAGCTCGAGGACCGCGAGGAACTCGACAAGATCCTCGCCGTCGATCCGTACACGACCGAGGGAATCGCCGCCGCCCGTGTGATCCGGGAGTGGACGATCGCCCTCGGACCCTTCGCGGGCTAGTAGGTGCCGCCGAGTTTGCCGTGGTCCCAGGAGACGATCTTGGTGGGCCGGAAGACCAGCCCGATCCGCTTCGCCGCCTGGGCCCGCACGAACTGCGACGCTGCCGCGGCCACTTCCTCACTGCCCGTGTAGCGAAGCGTCAGCGCGCTGCCGATCTCGGTGATGCGCTCGGTGTCCTCGATGAGCTCGACGTCGCATTCCAGCATCACGCCGACGAGTTCCTCATAGCTTTCGCCGCTCTCCACGAGCACCGTGGCCTGGGCGAGCCTGCGCAGGTTGGCGACCTTCTGCGACGACTCGTACGTCCACGTCGTGAGGGTGTCGCCCTCGGGCAGGTACCACAGCGAGACGAGATGCGGGCGGCCGTTCTTGCCGATGGTCGCCACGTTCGCGGTCTTCTGGTTCTCCAGGAACGCCTGGATCTCCTCCGGCGAAAGCTTGATCTGGTCCCGTCGCGACATCCGCGCCTCCTCGTGGTCTGACGGGCAGGCTAACGCCTGTCGGCGTCCGCCTGGCCGCCCGCGCCGACCGCCCGGGACGAGACTTCCGCGCCGCGCTTGGCGATGTCCTCCAGCGCCGCCTTGTCTGCCTTCGCCACGATGTTGCCGCGCAGCTTCGCGCCGATCTCGATGATCGGCGGCAGGAACGTGCGGATCACCTTCAGCGCGCCGACCCAGCCGGGCACGTGGATGCTGCGGTCGCGCCGAAGGATGCCCTTCTCCAGGGCGTCGAGGGCGAACTCGACCGGGTACGTCTTGCCCATCGGGCCGGGCATGCTCGCCCGCAGCGGTCCGAACACCGGGTGCTCGTCGGCGCCGTTGACCAGGTCGGTCGCGATCCACGACGGGTGCGCGACACCGACGCGCACACCGAGGTGCCGCATCTCGGCGCGCAGGCTGTTGGTGAATGCCTCGACGCCCGCCTTCGCCGCCGCGTAGGCCGCCATCGCGGGCGCGTGCGTGATCGCCGCCAGCGAGGACACGACCAGGATGTAGCCCTTGCGGTCGATCACGTGCGGCAGCGTCACCCGAACGGTGCGCCACACGCCGAGCAGGTCGACCTCGATGGTCCGCTCGAACGCCTTCGGGTCGATCGACCGGACGAAGCCCGCGGCCGCGATGCCCGCGTTGGCCACGACGATGTCGATTCCGCCGAAGCGCTCGACGATGCCTTTGGTCGCGGTCTCGAGAGCGGCCCAGTCCGTCACGTCCGCCTCGAACACGGCGGCGTCCGGCCCGCACTCGGCGGCGACCTTCTTCATCACGTCCGGTTCCAGACCGACGAGCGCGACCTTGGCCCCCCGCGCGGCGAACCGCTTGGCCAGGCCCGCGCCGAAGCCGCGGGCGGCCCCGGTGATCACGATGACCTTGCCTTTGACGTCTTGCTCGCGGGCCAGCAGGTTCGTCACACCCATCGGAGTCCTCCTCGGTCGCGTTCCTTACCGTGAGTAAGCTACCACAAGTAACCGTAAATTGGAGTAACAGTTATCTCGTTGGCGGACTAGCCCGACACACCTGAAACACAACCCTCGTAGGATGCGGCAGAACGGCGCAGGCCACCCCGAGGAGGACCCACCGATGCCCATCGCCACACCCGAGGTCTACGCGGAGATGCTGGACCGGGCCAAGGCGAACGAGTTCGCTTACCCGGCCATCAACGTGACCTCGTCGGAAACATTGAACGCCGCACTGCGCGGCTTCGCCGAAGCCGAGAGCGACGGCATCATCCAGGTGTCCACCGGCGGCTCCGAGTTCGCCTCCGGCACCAAGGTCAAGGACATGGTGGCCGGCGCGGTCGCGCTCGCCGAGTTCGCGCACGTCGTCGCCGAGAAGTACCCGGTCAACGTCGCGCTCCACACCGACCACTGCCCCAAGGACAAGCTCGACGGCTTCGTCCGCCCGCTGATCGCGATCAGCCAGGAGCGGGTCGACGCAGGCCGCGCGCCCCTGTTCCAGTCGCACATGTGGGACGGCTCGGCGGTCGCGCTCGACGAGAACCTGCAGATCGCCGCCGACCTGCTCGAGGCCGCGGCCAAGGCCAGGATCGTGCTGGAGATCGAGGTCGGTGTCGTCGGCGGCGAGGAAGACGGCGTCGACAACGAGATCAACGACAAGCTCTACACGACGGCCGAGGACTACCTCAAGACCGTCGACGCGCTCGGCGTGGGTGAGAAGGGCCGCTACCTGCTGGCCGCGACCTTCGGCAACGTGCACGGCGTCTACAAGCCGGGCAACGTCAAGCTCAAGCCGTCGATCCTGAAGCAGGGCCAGGACGTCGTCGCCGAGAAGCTGGGCCTCGCGCCCGGCTCCAAGCCGTTCGACCTGGTCTTCCACGGCGGCTCCGGCTCGCTGCTCGAGGAGATCCACGAGGCGGTGTCCTACGGCGTCATCAAGATGAACATCGACACCGACACCCAGTACGCGTTCACCCGCCCGATCGCGGCGCACATGTTCGCCAACTACGACGGTGTGCTCAAGATCGACGGCGAGGTCGGCAACAAGAAGGTCTACGACCCGCGCAGCTACCTCAAGGCGGCTGAGCAGGCCATGGCCGCGCGCATCACCCAGGCGTGCGAGCACCTCAAGTCGGCGGGCCGCATGATCGCGGGCTGATCCCGGACACAAAACGGCGCCTCCCGTTCGCGGGAGGCGCCGTTCCCTTTGTCAGACGGAGACCTTGACGGCCGCCTGCCGCTCGTTGAACCACTGCGCGACCGGCTTGCCCAGCCACCAGAAGCCCGCCAGCAGCACGAACGTGATCGGCGCGGACCACCAGGCGATCGGCGGGGCGGCGATGGTCACTTCCTGCAGGTGGAGCGCGCCGTGGCCGAGCACAGTCACCACACCGGCTCCGACGACGGCCTCCATGGTGTGCGAGAGGTTCGCCCGGCGCACCAGGTCGATCGCCAGGCCGACGAACACCAGGTAGAACGGCACGGTCGACGGTGGGAAGTCGGCCACGACCAGCATCGGCCAGATCACCGCGCGGTAGGCGACGTACGCGGCGGCCACCCCGGTGGCGGCCCAGCGCAGGCCGATCGTCTTCGCGGCGGCGACGAGCACGAGCCCGGCCATCCCGATGCCCCACATCGGGTACACCCAGTCCGGGATCGGCAGCGCGAACTGCTTGATCGCCTCGTAGTCGACCGGGCGGCCGATCTGCTCGGCGGCGAACTCCAGCAGGCTGCGCTCGGCGTAGCAGGTGTCGATCGTCAGCACGCCGTTCGGCATGCAGGACCGCAGTTCCAGGACGCCGTACTCCTGCTGGCCGTTGGGGAACAGCATGTTCTCCAGGAAGAACACCCACAGCCCACCCAGGATCCACGGCCGCGCCTTGCCCCGCGGCCCGGCCGAGGCCCAGCCGTCGATGAGCCCGGCGATCATCAGCGCGGTGCCCAGGTAGAGCAGCGCGTGCGACGCGCTCCACGCCGTGAGGTCGAGTCCGTTGACCCGGTGATTGATCACATCGAGCGGGGCGGCGATGAGAAAAACAGCCAAACCGACCTGCAGCAGCCGCTGCGCGCGTTTCGTGACGGCCATGCCGGTGAACGTGTGAATGGCCACAAGAACCACGGCGATACCCGTGCCGACAGTGTTGATCAGGTGCGGCGCGGCGAGGTCGTCACGCTGGAACTTGAAATGCCACGACTCGTCCCACGACGACCCGAGCACCTTGAACAACAGGGCGATCAACCAGGTGCGATAGGCGAAATGCCACACCCACTCGGGTGTGTCGGCGCCCGCGTCCCCACGCGTCCAATGCAGCCGAAAGAAATCCTTGAACTGCCCGACAGGACCTTTGCCCGCAGGGTCCTCGATCGTTGGTCGCCCCATGTTCACCTGGCCATCATGGCGGCGCGCTGCTGAGAACGGAAAGCCGCCCCCACTCCTCCGTGCGAAAATCCGGGTTATCCCCCTAGGGGTTGGTGACCTTTCGAATCAGGGTCGTCACCTAGTGCAATATCGGGATGTATTCGTCTCACAGGTCACCGACTCGGGCGATGGGGCAGGATGACCCGTATGGACGGCAACCTGCTTGGACCTGACCCCACAATGCTCCCCGCCCGCGAAGAGCCGCAAGGTGCTTTGGACACCGGCGCCGACCCGGCCGACGTGGCGGCCCGCTGGCCCGACTTCAGTGCCGCCTGGGCCGCGCTCGCCGAAGCGGCGCTCAACAAGGGCGAGAACGTCGCCGCTTATGCCTACGCGCGCACCGGCTACCACCGCGGCCTCGACCAGCTCCGCCGTTCCGGCTGGAAGGGCTTCGGCCCGATCCCGTGGTCGCACGCCCCGAACCAGGGCTTCCTGCGTTCCCTCGCCGCCCTGGCCCGCGCCGCCAAGGCGATCAACGACACCGAGGAGTACGAGCGCTGCTCGACCTTCCTCGCCGACTCCGACCCGGCAGCCCCCGCGGCCTTGGGCCTGTAACGGCGAGTCGCCCCTCCAGGCAAACGAGTCGCCCCGCCCGGCAAGTGAGTTCGACATTCGCGAAAGTCGAACTCACTCGCTGGACGGGGCGACTCGCGTTCTTCAGCCGATTGGGCGGTTGAGGACGCCGACGAGGATCGAGTGGACGGCCCGGTGGTCGCCGTCGTGCACGAGCTTGCACTGGCCGCCGCGCAGCCGGTACCACTCGGTCGTCCCGGCGTAGCGCACCTTCGCCGTCACCGCGCCGCCAGGAGCGCTGACCGTGCGCAGCTCCAGGTCACCGGTCAGCACACCGGCTTCCTCGGTCATCACGCCCGGACCCGCGGCGAACGGTGAGGTGTACTCCGACATCGGCGGTCCTCTCAGGAGGTCAGCAGTAGTTGAGCATGCTCAGCAGAGCAGACTTCTCCGCCGAGTTCACCCGCAGCGAGTACTTGTACTTCACGTGCGTCCACATCTTCGCGTAAGTGCACCAGTACGAGCTGAGCGGCGGCTTCCACGTCGCGGGCGTCTGGTCGCCCTTGGCCTGGTTGACGTTGTCGGTGACCGCGATGAGCTGCGGGTAGCTCAGGTCGTTGGCGAACGCCTGCCGCTGGCTGGTCGTCCACGACGAGGCCCCCGACCGCCACGCGGCGGCGAGCGGCACGACGTGATCGATGTCCACATCGGACGCCAGAGTCCAGGTCGCGCCGTCGTAGGGGCTGTACCAGCTGCCGGAGGTCGCCGCGCAGTACGAGTCGGTGACCACGTTCGTGCCGTCGCGCTTGAGGACGGTCTCACGGGTGTTGCAGGAGCCGGAGATGGTGATCCAATGCGGGAACTTGTCCCGCGAATAGCCGGTCATCGACCCGTCCGGCGCGACCGTGAGGGACGCGAGTTCGGAACGGGCGGTCGTCTCGGTGGGGATGTTGGGTGGGGTGGCGCTCGCGACACCGGCGAGGCCGACCGTGAGGACGACGGAAAGGGATAAGGAGCCGAGCAGTGTGCGGATCTTCGACAAGGTTCCTCCAGGTGCGGATCAAGGAGAACGCCGGATAACCGTGTCTGCGCAGGATGGAGTCCATGAAGCCATTGGGTGACACACTGACGACTTACAGTAAAAGTTCTCAACCACTCTCCGCTAGACCCAGCGAAGATCGACCGTTCGGCGCTAGACGACGCCTCGGGCGACCCGTAGGTCCGCGGTGTGGCGGTACCAGGTCCATCTGGACACATCCCGCTTGTACGTCACCCCGTCCAACTCGGGGATCACCGGCAGGCAGCCCAGCTGGAACGCCCGCCCCCGCGTCGTCTCCACCCGATTGCGGAGCAGGCCGCGGTGGATCACCCGGACGACGAGCCCGTCGCCGCCCTGGGGGTCCGGGGTGACCTCCACCCGGCTCGCCCGTCCCCGCAGGACCGTGGCGTCGTCGCAGTACGCCACCCCGCGGACCGACCGCAGCACGCCGACGCCGACAAGGACGCCGCCCGCGTCGTCGCGGATGAAAGGGATCGGGTCGACCTCACCGGCGACGGCCACCCGAGCGGCGGCGGCTGGGTCGGCCGGGATGCCCCACAGCTTGGGGATGGCCGAGCCGCCTGCGGGCACGAAGCCGACCGTGGTCCCGCCGAGGAGGTCGAGCCGCATGATTCGCAACACGATGGCGGCCAGGTCGGCGTCTGTGCCGTGCACCACCAACCGGCGCCCGTCGAGGCCTTTGAGCAGGGGATCCGCGACGGATTTGCCCGGTTTCGCGCCCACTTCCCGGACTTCGGCGCCGACGTCGAACAACGCTTCGGTGTCGGCCTGGTTTCCGCAGGCCAGCACGAGTGCACCCACCACACGCTCCTGGTCTAGTCTCAATCACCGGCATTCGCCCGCATCAGCCCGGGTTCGGGTGTCCACGGTTCCACTGCCAACACCTGGAGTCTCACATGCCGGCAATCGTGCTGATCGGCGCCCAATGGGGCGACGAGGGCAAGGGCAAGGCCACCGACCTGCTCGGTGACCGCGTCGACTGGATCGTGCGTTACCAGGGCGGTAACAACGCGGGCCACACCGTCGTCCTCCCGGACGGCCAGAAGTTCGCCCTGCACCTGATTCCGTCCGGCATCCTGACCCCGGGGATCACCAACGTCATCGGCAACGGTGTCGTGGTCGACCCGGCGGTGCTGCTCACGGAACTCGCGGGTCTCGACGAGCGCGGTGTCGACACCTCCCGCCTGCTGATCTCCGCCGACGCGCACTTGATCATGCCGTACCACGTGGCGATCGATAAGGTCACCGAGCGCTACCTCGGCAAGGCCAAGATCGGCACCACCGGCCGCGGCATCGGCCCGGCCTACCAGGACAAGGTCGCCCGCGTCGGGGTCCGCGTGCAGGACCTGCTCGACGAGAAGATCCTGCGGCAGAAGGTCGAGGCCGCGCTCGACATCAAGAACCAGATGCTGGTCAAGATCTACAACCGCAAGGCGCTCGACCCCGAGCAGGTCGTCGACGAGGTCCTCGCCTCCGGGGAGAAGTTCGCCCACCGCATCGCCGACACCCGGCTGCTGCTCAACCAGGCGCTCGAGCGCGGCGAGACCGTGCTGCTGGAAGGCTCGCAGGGCACCCTGCTCGACGTCGACCACGGCACCTATCCGTTCGTCACGTCGTCGAACCCGACCTCCGGCGGCGCGAGCGCGGGCTCGGGCATCGGCCCCACCCGCATCACCACGGTGATCGGCATCCTGAAGGCCTACACCACCCGCGTCGGCTCCGGCCCGTTCCCGACGGAACTCGACGACGAGATGGGCGAACGCCTCCGCAAGGTCGGCGGCGAGATCGGCGTGACCACCAAGCGCCTGCGCCGCACCGGCTGGTTCGACGCCGTGATCGCCCGGTACGCCGGCCGGGTCAACGGCATCACCGACTACTTCCTCACCAAGCTCGACGTCCTGTCCGGCCTGGACACCGTGCCGATCTGCGTGGCCTACGAGGTCGACGGGCAGCGGATCGACGACATGCCGATGACCCAGACCGACGTCCACCACGCGGTGCCGGTGTACGAGGAGATGCCGGGCTGGTGGGAAGACATCAGCGAATGCCGGACGTTCGAGGAGCTCCCGGCGAACGCCCGCGCGTACGTGGAGCGCATCGAGGAACTCTCGGGTGCCCGCGTGTCCGCGGTCGGCGTCGGCCCCGGCCGCGACCAGACGATCGTCCGCTACCAGATGGCGTGAGTGCTGCCGGGCGCCCCCGCGGGGCGCCCGGTCAGTCGTCCGACCCGCTGGTGAGCAACCGGGGCGTCTCCACGGCGAGGATGCGGAGGAACTGCCCGATCTCGACGAGGATCCTGAGCGCCACCTTCAGCGCGGTCCGCTGCAGCCCGCGTTCCAGTTCCCCCACGAGCACGCTGATCTCGACGATCAGGTCGAAGCTGGCCTGCGAGGTCAGCCGGTATCCGGGCAGGTCAGGCAGGTTGGCCAGGATGGCCTTCTGCCTGCTGAGCTTGCGCTCGATGTCGACGTGGTTGCGTGGGTAGTCGAACCGCTTGAGCTTGGCCGAGAGGTCCCGCAACTCGGTCTTCACCTGCGTGAGCCGCTCGACGATCTTCGGCGTGGCCAGGGCGTGCCCGCACTCGCCGCACCGGATGCCCCGGACGCCGACCTGCGCCGGAATCCGGTTCCGCTTGCCGCACGCGTCGCACGTGACCATGTTCTCGCTCACCAGGTGCCTGCCTTCGTGATCGTCTGTCCTGCATATCTGCCACGACGTTGATCAGTTACACCTGGCGCGGAACCGTTATTCCCTGGCCAGCGCCGCCTCCTCCAAGTCCAGCTCACGCAGGACCTTGCGCAGTGC
Organism: Actinokineospora sp.; assembly: GCF_050699995.1. GTDB lineage: Bacteria > Actinomycetota > Actinomycetes > Mycobacteriales > Pseudonocardiaceae > Actinokineospora. Next base: position 14,442 of record NZ_JBOHGC010000644.1, read on the forward strand.
CTCGTCGTCGATCTCGCCCCGGTTCCGCGCCTGGATGAACACAGTGCGCTCGGCTGACAGCATTTCGCGGCGCAGTCGGCGGAACGCCGCGGCCGGGCTCTCCAATTCCTGACGCCCCAGCCGTTCCCACGCGGCGTTCCCCCGGTGTTCGGCGATCGCGCGCAGCCGTTCGGCAAGGTGGTCGGGGATCTCACCCTCCGACAACACCTCGTCCAGCCGGTCGATCGCCGCCCGGGCCGCCGTGTCCTGGACCTGAGCCTCGGCGAGCGCGCGTTCCTGCGTGTCGGACGCCTCGAACCGCAGCGCGCGGATCAACGCGGGCAAAGTGGTGCCCTGCAACAGAAGCGTCCCGACCGTCACGACAAAAGTCAGCAGCACCACGACATCGCGCCCCGGCATGTCCGCCGGAATCGCCGCCGCGGCCGCCAGCGACACCACTCCGCGCATGCCCGCCCACGAGATCACCGTGACCTGCCGCCACCCGGGCCGCGGCTCCCGTGCCCGGATCCGCGGCGACAGCCACCGCGGGATATGGGCGGCCGGGAACATCCACACGAACCGGACCACGATCACCGCCGCCAGCACCACCGCGGACGCGCCCACCAGACCCCACCCCGGCCGCGTGTCCGCGATGACCGTGCGCAGCTGCAACCCGATCAGCGCGAAGACCAGCGACTCAAGCAGCACGTCGGCCGACCGCCACACCGCTGTCTCCTGCAGCCGGGTCGAGAACCCCGCCGCGGGCGCGTTGTGCCCGAGGTACAACCCGGCGACCACCACGGCCAGGACGCCCGACGCGTGTACCTCCTCAGCCAGCAGGTACGCGCCGAAGGGGACCAGCAACCCGAGCGCGCTCTCCAGCACACCATCGCGCAACCGCAGCCGGACGGCGTGGACCACGACGGCCAACACCAACCCGACCAGCACACCCCCGACGGCCGCGCCCGCGAACGTCAGCACGCTGTTCCCCCACGAGAACGCCGCCGCGCCCGTGGCCGCCGCGACCGCCACCTTGAACGCGGTCAGCGCCGTGGCGTCGTTGCCC
>NZ_JBOHGC010000645.1:0-33102 GCF_050699995.1 Actinokineospora sp.
GGGCGAAGAAGGGTCAACCGCACATCAGGAAGATGACCTTTCCGTGGCCAGTCGGTCGGTCGAGTACTGGTGCGCTGCAGCGGACTGTGCGAGTGAGCACCGGCAAGCGCGGGATGCACGGTTCACCGTGGGTAAGGTAGGGAGGTAATCTCTGGCGATGGCGGATGATCTGATGGGCGAGATCGTGGAGCACGCCCGGAACGCATACAAGGACTTGGGCGATCCGGACTATCATTTTTTCGCCGATGCGCTGGCCTGCGATCCATGGCAGGGCTTGATGAACGAGCTGTCAGCTTTCGTGAAGGTGGAGGACTGGACCGATCGCGACAACGGAGTCAGCTTCTCGTACGTTCTCGTCGACCGTCACGACAAGAGCGCGTCGTGGAGCCTGTGGCTGTCCGCGGTCGGCCCGTTCGCTTTCCTGTGTGTGAATCCAGCTCAGGGTGAACTGCGCAGACAGGATGTGCTCGTTTCGCCGATCGGTTCAACCAACTCCGTTGAACGACAAATCATCGGTGCGATTGGCGCTTCGGGCGCGCGGCTGCTCGATGCCGAGGCGGTGGAGACATCAGTCGACTTCACCGCCTCCGACGGGCGTTTTCCGACGTCGGTCTTCGCCCTGCTGTTCGGAGAGGACGACGTGCCCTGGTGGCACGAGTGAAGAGTGTGCTCATACTCGGCGACGCCGGGGTGGGCGACAGTTGATCATGTCTGAGACGGTGACGTGGCTCGGCTTCGTCGGGCAGGATGCCCGGTATCGAGTCCGACACCGACGATGGGGGACAAATGTCGTTTCTAGGTTCACACTCGGCAGCTGAGTCGGCCAAGCCCTACTCCGCCGACACCGGCGAGGTCAGCGGCATCTACCGACCGGCGGGTGAGAATGAAGCCCTCGAACGCCCGACGACGACGTCCCGTTTCGTGGCGCCCGGTTCTGCGACCCAGGGCAAGTTCGGGATGTTCCGCTGGGAGATGGCGCCGCACGCAGGCGGTCCGGCCGCGCACTTCCACCGGACGTTCTCCGAGTCGTTCTACGTCCTGGGTGGGACCGTGCGACTCTTCAACGGGGAGACCTGGGTCGATGCCACCGCGGGGGACTTCCTCTTCGTCCCCGAGGGCGGCATCCACGCGTTCCGCAACGACTCCGACGAGCCCGCCGACATGCTGATCCTCTTCGCGCCGGGTCCGCCCCGGGAGCGGTACTTCCAGGAGTTGGCCGAGGTCGCCGACAAGGGCCTGGCACTCAGCCAGGAAGAGTGGGTCGACTTGTTCGCGCGGCACGACCAGTACATGGTGTGACGCCCAAGAGGCCCGGCTACACCACGAAATCTTCACCATCAAACCCGTCCTGGACGCGATGAGTCTCTCCGCAGCTCCTCGACATGCCCATCAGGCACGTCACGACACGGAACGGGTCGGGTGTGGGACATCGCTGAGTTCGTGCCCGACGACCACGATCAGAAACCTGTCGAGACCTACGCCCCGATGCTTGGAATCCGGACAGGTTGGACGATGTCGTCGCCTGCGTTATCGGCTGGGTGGCGAAGCTCCGCCGAAGAAACCGCGGACCGGGATCCGCGGTTCCCCATGTCCTAGGTGGACGCGACCGGCGCGGGCTCCTGGATCGTCCACCCGATCTGGTTCGCCATCTTCGTCAGCGTCTGCAACATGTTGCCACGTAACATCTCAGCCCGGGCCTGGACGATCGCGTCGGCGTGGTCCGGGTTCTGCGCCGCCAGGGTCACCAGGTGGCTGCCGCCGTGGCCGTGGGTGAAGGTGTGCGTGATCAGGGTCCCGCCGTCGGGCAGGGACGAAAGCTCGTAGCTCCAGGTGGACGAGGGCTGGTCGGTGTCCTCGTCGAGGCCCTTCACGACCCAGGTCACCATGTTCGGCTTGGCTACGGCGACGATCTTCCCGGTGACGTTCCAGGTCCAGTCGCCCATCTGGTTGGTGGCCTCGAATTCGGATCCGGGACCCACCGGCGCATCGCCCAGCCACCCGGCCTGGACGCATTCCGGGCTCCAGGAAGCCATGCGGGGAATGTCCGAGAGGACTTCCCACACCTCGCTTGCCTTGGCCTGGACGGGAAACTCGACCGCGATCTTCATCTCGGTGATCTTCACAGTCCGAGTATGCCTACGAATATCTCGCCTGACTACGAATCATGTGCAGGTCGTGTTTCTTTCATAGGTGCTGGATAGAACCGGCCGGGCCCCGACACCCTGATCCGAACACTGTCACCTTCGGCGATGCGCAATGGCGCCGGTACGCGGGACACCAGCTCGGTGTCGCCCGCGCGCAACGTGACCGTCGCGTCGTGGCCGTGGAAGCTGGTGCGCAGGACCCTCGCGGTGGTGCCCTCGCCGTCGAGGTCGGGGCTCAGCTGCTCCGGCCGCAGCAGGACGGTGCCGGCCCCGGTCGCCTCGGTGGTCAGGTCGATCGGGCCCAGTGCGGACGTCGCCGTGTCGCCCGAGGCGACCGCGGGCAGCAGTACGGCGTCGCCGACGAAGGTGGCCACGCCCAGGTCCACTGGCCGGGAGTACACGTCCTCCGGCGATCCCGCCTGCACCACCACGCCATCACGCATCACGGCGACGACGTCGGCCATCGACAGGGCCTCGTCCTGGTCGTGGGTGACCAGCAGGGCGGTCGTTCCCGCCGCCCGCAGGACGCGGCGGACGTCAGCGCGCAGGTCGGCGCGCAGGCCCGCGTCCAGGGCGGAGAAGGGCTCGTCGAGCAGCACAAGGTCGGGGTCGGGGGCCAAGGCGCGGGCCAGGGCGACCCGTTGTTGCTGGCCGCCGGACAGTTCGGCGGGTTTGCGCTTCTCGAAGCCCGCCAGCCCGATGAGTTGGAGCATCTCCGCCACCCGCTCCGCCCGGCCCGCCCTCGGCAGGCCATAGCCGACGTTCGCGCCGACGGTGAGATGCGGGAACAGCGCACCCTCCTGGGGCACGACCGCCGCCCGGCGACGCTCAGGGGCGAGCGACGTCACAACCCGGCCGCCCAGCCGCACCTCACCCGCCGAGGGCCGCAGGAATCCCGCCACGACCCGCAGCAGCGTCGTCTTCCCGCAGCCGGACGGGCCCAGCACCGCGGCCAGCGAACCGGACGGCACCGTGAGGTCGACCCCGCGCAGAACCTGCGTGGCGCCGTAGCCCGCGGTCAGGCCGGTGATCGTCAGCTCGGTCACGACTGTGCTCCTCGCGTCGCCGAATCCAGCACGGTGTCCTCCGGCCGACCCGAGCGGAACACCGACACCTCCAACAGGATCGCCGGCACCGCCGACACCGCGACCAACAGCGCCGCGTAGGGCGCCGCCTCGGCGAACGCGGACACCCCGGTCTTGGTCCACAGCGCCGTGGCGAGCGTGTCCGCGCCGGTCGGGCGCAGCAGCAGGGTCGCGGGCAGTTCCTTGGCGCAGGTGATGAACACCAGCGCCGCGCCCGCCGCCACACCCGGCGCCGCCAGCGGCAGCGTCACCGTGCCGAACACACTGGCCCGACCCCGGCCCAGGGACCGCGCCACCTCCTCGACACCGACCGGCGCCGACGCGACCGCGGTACGCACCGAGCTGATCGCGATCGGCAGGAACAACGCCGCGTAACCCAACACCAGCAAGGGCGTCTGCTGGTACCACGGCTGCGCGAACCGCACCCCGAAGAACACCAGCGCGAGCGCCACCGTGATCCCCGGCAGCGCGTGCCCCGCGTAGGCGGCCAACTCGACCGCCCGCACCGGCCGCGACGAGTGCCGCGCCGCCAGGAAACCCACCGGCACCGCGAGCACGATCGTCGCCAGCGCGCCGAAAGCGGCGAACTGCACGGTCGTCGCCGTGGTCGACACCAGCGCGGTCACGTCGATGCCCGCGCGTCCGACCCCGAGCCACTTGACCAGGGCCCCGAACGGTGCGCCCAACGACACGACCACGATCAGGGCCAGACCCAGCAGCACCGGCACGCTCGCCGCGCGCAGCCGCACAGGTTCGGCCTGGCGGGCCACGCCGGGGCCGAGCCGCGCGGACGTGGTGCCGCGCATGCGGGCCTCGGCCAAGGCCAGCAGGATCGCCAGCACGACCAGCACCACACCGATCACCGCCGCGGGGGTGCGGTCGAAGCTGCCCGCGTACGCGGTCTGGATGCCCAGGGTGAAGGTCTCGTACCGCAGCAGCGACACCGCGCCGAAGTCGTGCAGCACGTAGAGCGCCACGAGCAGCCCGCCTGCCACCGCCGACGGCCAGATCCGGGGCAGCGTCACCTTTCGGAACGTCGCCCACGGGCCGTGGCCCAGCGAGCGCGACACCTCTTCGAGCGCCGGGTCGGCCGAGCGCAGCGCCGCCGCGACCGGCAGCAGCACCAGCGGCACGTTCGTCGTCGTCAGAGCCAGCCAGGCGCCGGGGAAGCCGACGACGTCCATCGACAACCAGGCGAACCCGGCCACATAAGAGGGAACGGCCAGCGGAAGTACCAACAGGACTGTCCACAAGCGACGCAGGGGGAGCGCGGTTCGGGTGACCGCCCACGCCGCCGCGGTGCCCAGCGCCACCGCGCTGACCGCGACGGCGACCAGCAGCGTCACCGTGTTCACCGTCAGCTCGGCTGTGCGCGAGCGGGCGGCGATGGACCAGAAGACGTCCCAGCCCTGGTCGGTGGCCCGCAGCACCAGATAGACCAGCGGCAGAACCGCGACGACGACAGCGGGCAGCGCCGCGAGCAACCAGCCGGTCGCCCGCGGCCGCGCCGCCGACCGCTGTGTCACCTAGAGAAGTCCGACCTGGCGCAGCAGTTCAGCGGTCTTGGGGAGCGACTGCAGGTCGGCGAGCTTGAGGTCCGGCGGCTGCAACTCGCTCAGCGGCACCAGCTTGTGCTCGGTCGACGTGACGCCCTCGCGCACCGCGTACTCGGCGGTCTTGTCGGCGAAGTACTTCTGCGACTCGGGGGAGAGCAGGAACTCGGCGAACTTGTTGGCCAGCTCCTGGTTCTTGCTCGACTTGAGCACCGCGACACCCGCGGCGTTGATCAGCGCGCCCGGGTCGTTGCCCTTGATGAAGTGCAGCTTGGCGCTCATCTTGTCCACGCCGACCTGGTGGGCCTTCTCGTACCAGTAGTAGTGGTTCGTCAAGCCAAGGGCCAGCTTGCCCTCGTCGGCGGCGTCGCGGATCTTGATGTTGTTGTCGTACTTCTGCGGCTCGTTGGCCTTGAATCCCTCCAGCCACTTCTTGGCGCCGTCCTCGCCCCGCATGACGCGGATCGCGGTGACGAAGGCCTGCCAGGAGGCGTTGGAGGGGGCGAAGCCGAGCTTGCCCTTCCACTTCGGGTCGAGCAGGTCGTCGATGCCCTTGGGCAGGTCGGCCTCGGCCACCTGCCTGGGGTCGTAGATGACCACGCGGGTCCGCAGCGACGTCGACACCCAGGTGCCGTCGGTCGCGCGCCACTGCTCGGGGCTCGCGTCCAGCACGGACTGCGGGAGCGTGTTCAGCCTGCCCGCGCTCGCCAGCGCGCCGAGCGCCCCGGCGTCCTGGGAGAAGAACACGTCGGCGGGGGAGCGCTCACCTTCCTCGGCGAGCTGGCCCGCGAGTGCGGCGGTGTCGCCGTAGCGGACCTCCAGCTTCGCGCCGATGGCCTTCTCCGCCTTGTCCAGCAGGGGTTTGACCAGGTTCTCGTTGCGCCCGGAGTAGACCGTCAGGACGGGACCGTCGCTGCCCGGCTCGGTGCCGCAGCCCGCGAGGGTCGCGCCGAGAAGGGTGGCCAGGATCGTTGCCGTCAGCCGGGTGGATCGGAGTCCCATAGCTGCTCCCGTACCGAGTGAGGTGATGGTGAGGCGAGGCTAACCTTCAGCCGCCGCATTTACCTCATCGGGTGACGGGTGCCGCACACCACATTTGATTGTGTACAACTTAGTTGTTCGCTACGTTTATGTCATCGAACTTCCCGAGGAGGCAACTGTGCAGGCTCTCTACGAAGCCAAGGCGACCGCGACCGGATCCGGCCGAGGCGGCGCCGTGCGCTCGTCCGACGGTGTCCTCACCGCCGACCTGGCCGTTCCGACGAGCCTCGGCGGCCCCGGCGGCGGCACCAACCCGGAGCAGCTCTTCGCCGCGGGGTACGCCGCCTGCTTCCACAGCGCGCTGCAGCTCGTCGCCCGCAAGGCGAAGGTGCGCGTGCAGGATTCGCAGGTCAGCGCCGTGGTCGGCCTGGGCGCCATCGACGGCGGCTACGGCCTGTCGGTCACTCTGGAGATCTCGGTCCCCGAGGTCGAGCGGTCCACCGTGGACGAACTCGTCGCCGCCGCCCACCAGGTGTGCCCGTACTCGAACGCGACGCGTGGCAACATCGACGTCGACATCGTGGTTGTCTGACAGCCGGTCTAGGGAGCCTGATGGCGGAACGTGACCCACTGGCGCTGGAGCAGCAGCTCTGCTTCGCCCTCTACACCGCGTCGCGTGCGCTGACCGCGCGCTACCGGCCCCTGCTCGACGACCTGGGGCTCACGTATCCGCAGTACCTGGTCATGCTGGCCCTGTTCGACCGTGGGTCGCTGACCGTGAAGGACTTGGGGCAGGCGCTGCAACTCGACTCCGGCACCCTCTCACCGCTGCTGAAGCGAATGGAAGCCGCCGGGCTGCTGCGCCGCACCCGAAGCTCCGCCGACGAACGCAGCGTGGTCGTCGAGCTGACGGACGCGGGGGAGGCGCTGCGTCCGCGGGTGCGGGAGATCCCGCGGACGGTATTCCGCGAACTCGACACTCCGCTGTCGGACCTGATCGACCTGCACTCCCGGCTGACCACGTTCCTCGGCAAGCTCGACTAGAACCGCGTAACGCACCCCCGTCACTCCACGGCCGGTGACTCCACCCCCCGCAAACGTCGTGGGCCGATCCGAACAGACGCCCACGCTCCAAGCCCGGCCCTGGTCTGTGCTCGCTCAGCCCTCCGCCCGCTCCTTGGCGCTCTCCCTCTGTCCTCCCAAGTGTGCCCGGGCGCCGCCGACATGGGAATGCGCCCGACGGCGGCTGGGGGCAGGCCCCTCTTGGCTGCGGATGTTTTGTCGGTGCCCCCGCCTAGCTTGGCCACGCACCCCACGACAGGAGACCACGATGCACCTCAGTGCGAACCAGCCGCTTGGCACCCCGACCTGGATTGATCTCGGCATCCCCGATCTCGACCGGGCGATGGCGTTCTACCGCGCGTTGTTCGGGTGGGAGTTCGACATCGGTCCCGCCGAGACCGGGCACTACACCACCTGTCTGCTCGACGGTAAGCGCGCCGCCGCGATCATGCCCAACCCGGACCCCGCCGCCACCGATTTCTGGTGGAACGTCTACCTCGCCGCCGACGACTGCGACGCCACCGTCGCGCGCGTCCGCGCGGCCGGTGGCACGGTGCTCGCCGAGCCGATGGACGTCATGGACCAGGGTCGGATGGCGATCGTCAAGGACCCGGTCGGCGCCCAGTTCGGTCTCTGGCAGGGGAACAAGCACATCGGCGCCGAGGTGGTGAACGAGCCTAGTTCCTTGCTGCGCAACGACTTGGTGACCCCGGACGCGCCCTTGGCGCGACCGTTCTACGCCGCCGTCTTCGATTTCACCCTCGACGCCAACCCCGACCTGCCCGACCTCGACTTCACCTTCCTGCGCAGGCCCGACGGCCACGAGATCGGCGGCATCGCGGGCGATCCGACCGCGACCAAGTCCAGTTGGGGGACGCTGTTCCAGGTCGACGACTGCCACGCCGCCGTCGAGCGGGTGGTCGCCGCCGGGGGAACGGCCGACGCCGTGCAGGAGATGGTGTACGGCAACACCGCCGCCGTCACCGACCCGTTCGGCGTTACCTTCGACATCGGATCGCCTCCTTCGGCGTAATTCGGTGCGGGCTGCCAAAACGGACCGTTCCCGCAACGGTGTGTCGACGTGCACGTCCCAGTCAGACGCGGACTCGCTGCGACGTCAGTGGTCGCCGCGGTCCTCGCGGTAGTCACCGTGGCCTCGTCGCCCGCCGTCGCCGCCGATTTCTACACCCCGCCGTCGGCATTGCCCGCGGGGCAGAACGGCGACGTCATCAAATCCCAGGCGTCCACTTATAACGGCGCCACAGGGGGCCGTCACAGCCTGCGGGCCGCGCGCCATGCCGTCGAGTAGTGGCCGCCATCGTCGAGCAGCGAGGTTCCGCCGACATCGCCCATGGTCGGACCGTCGATCCGCTCGCGGCTGGAGATGAACCGGTGGTGGCCGCCGTCGTCGAGACCAAGGTAGATGCCGACGTGGTCCAGGATCTCCGGGTCATCTTCGACCTCGAAGAACACCAGATCGCCGGGCTGCAGCGTGCCGTATGCCGTGACGCGGGTCCGCGTGTTGGGCACGAGTTCGACGCCGGGACCGTGTTCGGCGATGGCATAAGCGCGCCGGGGCAGACCAAGACCAGGATCGTTGGTGCCGCGCAACGGCATGCCCATTCGGAAGCCGAAGACGAGCCGCAAATACCCGGAGCAGTCGACGGCCCCATATCGGCTGCTGTCCGGTTTCGCGACCGCGTCGGAGAACGTCCACGGAACGCCGAGGTAGTCGTAGAAGTCCGACTGTTCTTTTCGGCCTACCCCGCCCGCCTTGATCGGCCCGAACGAGGCGTCACCGCGGAATCGACGGCCTTCGGCGTCCATCTCCGCGGGCGCGTCGATCACGTACTGCGTGGCGACTTCCAGCACGTCCGGGCTCGTGTCCGAACGCGCCTTCGTGAACCAGTCGGTGAACCACGCGGCGTTCTCCTGGCCCGCCTGCCATGGCTGCGGCGCCAGTCGAACCCAGGCAGTGGTGATGACCGACGCCTTCGTCGCGAGCGGTTCACTGAAGGTGCGCTTGGGTCCGTTGATCATCACTGTGCTGGCGTTGTCGGTGAGCACGGCGAGCACGGCGCCGCCCTGGCGCACCACGGTGCGGTCCGGGTTTGACAGCCGCTCGTACACCATCGCGCTCTCCGTGGCCGGGGACCCCGCCCGGTCGGTCACGATACCCACAGTCGGCGGGGGTTCCGGACGTCGCTGGTCGAGGTAGAGCCACACGCCGATGGCCAAAGCCATCCCAGCGGCCAACGATCCCGTCAGCATCGCGGTGCGCGATCTACGTTGTGGTCTCGACGGCATGGCGATCCTTTCCGCTTCCACTCAGATCGTCGGGACCAGGCCCGCGAGCACACCGCTGGCCAGCACCCCGTAGCCGGCGGCGCTGACGGTACCCGTCGCGGCGAGGGTCACCAGAGGAGGTTGCCGCAGGAGTTGGTACGCGATCAGTCCCGGCACGACGAAGCCGAGGGTCTGATGCGCGAACAACAACGGGAAGTCCTTCTGGATCAGCAGGAACAGAGTTGTCTGGAACAGCACACCGGTCAGCACGACGGCCGCGAAGAGGCGCTTGCCGTAGAGGATCACGACTTTCTGGAGCACTTTCACCGCGCCGAAGGTCAGCGCGCTCATCAGCACCACGATCGCCGCCCGTCGGTAGTCCTCGACCAGGGTCAACGCCAGCCAGCCGGGTGTGATCATGCCGCCGGGGGACAGATTGGTGGTGAGGTAACAGACGAGGGAGAAGACGAGGCCGATGGCCAGTCCGAGGGTGGCCACCTCGGGCGGCAGAGTGCTGCTGTTCATCATCGGTCCCTGGTTTGGGTCGTCGGACGCCGTGGCCGGGTGGGCGCGGGTCGTACGAGTTCGGTTGGTGGTTCGTAGGGCGATTGCAGTGCTCGTGCGGTCCGGGCGTTCTTCGCGGCATCGGCGTGGGCGGCGGCCGATGGCGCACTGCGGTCGCGCCGCGCGGTCATGGGCCGGGAATCGCCATCGCCTGCGTGGGGGTTGTCGTGGTCGAACAGCTCGCCGCGCACGACCACGGGGGACGACCGGCGCGCGGGATTTGGTCGGTCGATCGGCGCACCACCGGCCGGGCTCGGGTCGGCCGCCAGTTCCGGGAGCGTGTCGAACTCTTCGAGCAGCAACTCGCCCTGGCCGTGGATGTTCCCGACTGTGACCAGGGCGGCCTCGTCGTCGATGCCGTCGAGCACGGCCCGCAGCAGTTCCGCGGCGGGGCGGGGGCCCCCGAGATCGACGACGCGGTCCTGCCAGTCCTGGGCGATGGTCGCCTGGGCGCTGCGGGTGGGATCGCCGATCAGGATGATCCGGTCGGGGTCGATCTCGGCGACGATCGCGCCCATCTGGCCGTTGCGTTCCACCCGGTCTGGCCTGCAGTTGATCACCAGGTGCAGCGGGCGCTCGATGGCTCCCTGGTCGAGCAGCCGCTCGATGTTCATCAGAGTGGACTCCGGGTCGTTGGCGGCGAACACGTTCGCCAGCCGCACCACCTTCCTGTCCTCGGCCGCGTAGCGTTTGACCGAGAGCACGCCGGGGTCGGGCTTGGCCGCCCACATGCCTTCCAGCGCCGACCGCCGGTTCACCCCGAGCAGACTGGCGATCTCCAGTGCGATGGCGACGTTCTCCTTGAAAGTGACCCAGCTGAACCCGGCCATCTCTTCGTCGGTGACCGACTCGGGGTCCACCGCGATCAGCTCGCAGTTCCGCTTGGCCGCCTCCGCCTCCAGGATGTCGAGCCGCTCGCGTTCGGCGGTCACACAGATCCCGTCGACCGGCATCGACCGGCACAGCGACCTGGCGACGTCGTCGAGTGTCGGCCCCATCTCGGCGAGGTGGTCCTCGCGGACGTTGCACAACACACCGATGGTCGACTTGATCAGCTTCTCCTGGTTGATCTCCTGCAGGTCGGGCATCACCGCCATGCACTCGATGACCAGGACGTCGGGCTCGTAGGCGGCGGAGCGGCGCACGATCCCGATCTGTTCGACGATGTTGGCGATGCCGAACTTGCGGTAGATCGGCTCCTCACTGCCATCCGGGTGGATGAACCGGGCCGCGGTGCCGGTGGTCTTGGCCGCGGTCACCATCCCCCCGCCGCGCAACGCGCCCGCACACAGCCGGGTGATGGAGCTCTTGCCGCGGATGCCGTTGACCAATACGCGGTGCGGGATTCGTTCGAGCTCGGCGAGGTGCCTGCGCTGTTCGACGACGCCCGCGCCGAGCATGCCCATGGTCAGGATGACCAGCACGACATAGAGGTAGATCATCGGCTGCCGCTGCCTGATCGGGCCGCGGGCCGCCGCGGCTGCTGCCGGGGCAGGTCGGGCTTGGCGACCGGAACCATCAGCGCCGTCTGGTCGGTAGCCGACCCGCGCGGCCTGCGGACCTCACCCAACCGGTCCGCGCCCTCGGCCACGGCCTGCCTACAGATCTCCAGGCACGAGGCGACGGTGCCGATTTCGTCGTGACGCTGCGGGTAGATGACGGTGTCACGATCTCCGTCGACGAGTCGGTCGGCCGCGGCGGCGACCCGGCGTAGCGGCTTGATCGACCCGAAGAAGTGCCAGCCGAACAGCAGTCCGGCCAGAAGCACGCCTACGAGGGCGACCAATTCGGCGTGCCTGCGCAAGTCGTTGGCGGGCAGGGCCAACTCGGCGACGGGATGCTCGGCGACCACCGTCCAGCCGAGTTTGCCGGTCTCACCGCCGAACACCGCCGCCGAAGCGACGACCGCCTGACCGCTCGCGCCGTCCCGCAGGCCCGCGACCGTGTCGCCGCGCTGGGCCAGGACGATGCTGTCGAGCAACCCGGCATCGCTGACCTTCTCGAAGGCCACGTATCCGGCTGTGGCGCTGATGGTGCGGAAGTCGGTGTCGACGAGGCGCACCCGGCCGGGCGCGCGGCTGAGCAGGTTGGCGATGTGGTCGATGTCGAACTCGCCGATAAGGGTGTGTTTGCCGTCGGGCAGCGGCACATGGGCGAAGATCACCGGCACTCGGCCGCTGTTGTTCTGCTGGCGGATGCCTTCCTTCGCCGGCGGCCGCTCGACCATTCGCAGCGGGCTGCGGCCCGCGTAGTCCTGGGCCGCGCCCGCGCGGTCGACGAGGTAGACGCTGCGGTAGCGGGGCTGGCGCTCGGCAAGCTGCCGGGCCGACGCGCGTACGCCGTCCGGGCCTTCGCTGCCGTGCAACTCGACCAGGGCGGAGAGATCGGCGAGCCCGTCGTTCACGCTGCGGCGCAGTGCGTCGGTGGCCCGGCTGGTCTGGCTGCGCAGGCTGGTGACGAGCTCGTCCGGCACGGCGGTGGAGCGGTTGGCGAACAGCGTGAGCACGCCTGCGGACCAGCTGGCGACGGCCACTGCCGCGACGCTCACCACGACGAGCGCCGCCACGCCGCGCGGCCGGGGGGCGGGCCGCTCATGCTTGGTGAGTAGGCCGCGGCATGTCTCGAACGCCCGCGCGACGCGGCTGACCTCCTTGGCTGCCGATGGGCCTGCCGCTGTGTCGAGATCGCCCCCGGCGATGGCGAGTGCGCACGCACGCAATCTGCGTACCGGTCGGACGATGTACGCCCGCAGCAGCACGAAACCCCCGACGGCGATGACGGCCAAGGCAGCGGCCGGGATGACTCCCGAGCCGCCCGCTGCCACGGTCCCCGTCGGGGCATGGCCGACGGTCACCACGGCCAGGTCGACCATGGGCGCGCCGCCCGACGGCGCGACGGGAGCGTAGGCGACGGTGGCCTGGGTGCCGTCGGTGACTGGCCCAAGCACCGCGCCGCCCGGGCTTCCCGCCGCCGCGCGGCCCGCCTGGGCGATGAGATCTGCGAGCGCGGCGTTCTCCGGAACGTTCGGCGCCCGGCTCACCCCGACGATTTGGCCGTTGAGCGTGGTCAGGTGCAGCGACTGGCCCAGCGCGGGGTCGGCCTCGGCCGGTGGCAGCTTGATGGAGGTGGTCGCGGTCAGGAGCAGGTCGCCAGGCAGTGCGAGCGTGGTGACCAACTGCAGTTCGCCGGTGCCTGCCACGATCGAGCTGAGCGCGACGTCGGTGACGTGGGCGGGCACGGCCTGCACGGGCACCTGTTCGCCGCGGGTCGCGAGTTGGGTGCGTTCCGAGCCACTGAGCACAGCCGCCCCGCGCCAGCGAGGATTCTGGATCAGCTTGTCGAGCAGAGTCTCAGCCGAGTCGGTCTGGACCGCCGCGGCGAGCCGTAAGTCGCTCACGCTCTGGCTGGCCGACGCACCCACCGCGCGGGCGGTGTCGGCTGCGAGGCGCTGCTGGGTGTCGACGAACGCGCGTGGCACGCTACCCGCGGTGCGGTCGTCGAGCAGCGATGCGCTGAGCGCGGCGAGCGCGAGCAGCAGTACGAGCACGCACAGCGAGGGTATCGCGATGCCGGAGGGGAACCCACTCTCCGGGATCTGTGATTCCAGCCTGCGCGCCTGATCAAGGCGCGCGGCTGTGTTGCGTCTGCTCACTGATGCTCCGACTTCGGTCGTCCCCAGACATCGTGTGCCGCGTCCGGGTGTTCGCCGGGCGGCGGCTGCAGCATTCTGCTACACGAGAGAGTGATATCTCCACTCGCATGGGTGAATCTCTGCAGGTTCGTGCGGGTATTACACTACCGACAGTGAGATTCTTTCGTAGTCGGCGGATCGTGGTGTCAACATTCGCCGCGGTGCTGGCTGTGATCGTTTTCTTGGTGTTCCTCGCCATCGACCGTGATCCCGTAGACGGCGCCGCGTCGGGCGCGGGCGCCGACCTCGGCCAAGAGATCGCCGATTACGCCGCCGAACTGCGCGAGGACGCCCGTTATCGGGCACCGGACCCGGCCGAGAGCGCGACCCTCTCTGACGCGGTCGACAGGCTCAGCCAGGGCGCGGCGACCGACATGCGCACGACGTCGGACCGTCTGCGCAGTCTTGGCTACCAGGTGCGATCGGGCGTCGACGGCCCGACGGGGCGATCCTACGTCGTGATGTCCAACACTGCGGGCGTCGACCGGGCCTGGGGGCTCTACGTCATCGATACCTCCCGGCCCGCTCGGCTGGTGGTCGAGGTCCCACACCCGGCGTTTGATCTGCGCACCGAGGAGATCGGGCTGGAACTGTTCCGCCGGACGCCCGGCGCCGTGCTCGCGGTCGCGGGCACGCACCGCCGGGCCGCACGTGGGGCAGGTGATGTCGCGCACCGCGCGGACTCGATGTTCCACCAGGTCACCATGGCACTGGCCAAGCGGGGACTGCCGCAGGTCCAGCTGCACGGCTTCGACGATGGTTCGCTGTCCGATGCCGACATGGTCCTGTCGCCAGGCGTCACGCGCACCACCTCAGCGCTTCGCCAGGTGTCCGCGCGACTGGACGAGTCCGGCATCCGGGTGTGCGAGGCTTGGTCGGCCGAGTGCGGCGGGCTGGAAGGCAGGCGCAACCAACAGGGCGTCGCCGCCGCTGAGCAAGGATCGCGGTTTGTCCATGTCGAGATGAACAAGACCCTTCGTGACGACAGGCAGCGCTGGACCGGCGTGGTCGACTTGCTGGGCGAGACCGACTTCGACAGCGACTGACCTGCCTTTCCCGAACCACACCCTGAACATGAAGGAGCTTCCCGGGTGCGCACTGCTCTGATCCGACACAAGTGGCTGATCGCCGTCGTTCTTGTTGCGGGGGTCTGCGCCACGGCCCTGGTGGTCCACGTGTCCGGCGAGGACTGCGGC
This sequence comes from Actinokineospora sp., assembly GCF_050699995.1. Classification (GTDB taxonomy): domain Bacteria; phylum Actinomycetota; class Actinomycetes; order Mycobacteriales; family Pseudonocardiaceae; genus Actinokineospora. The sequence continues at coordinate 14,563 of NZ_JBOHGC010000645.1, forward strand.
GACTGCCTGCGGGCTCCCGGGGGCAGCACCATCGAGGCCCGGGTGAAGGTAACCGGGGAGTCCGGCGAACCGCTCACAGGGGCCAGGGTCACCATGCACGGCATCGCCGACACCCCCCTGGTGCTCACAACCGACGACGAGGGCATCGTACGGACCCCGGTGATGTCCGGCCCCGCGGTCGCGATCATCGACGCGGACGGGCACATCGTCGAACCTGTCCCACTTGGTTGGTCCGACTCTGGCAAGGAGGTCACGGTCCGGCTGTTCGCCCGTCGCGCCGACCGGTTCGCGATGCACTCGTCCGGTGACGTGATGTTCGCCAGGCGCTATATGGTGCCAGAGGAGACGAGCGACGGGACCGCGCCCCTGATTCCCAACGACAACGCCGCGACGGGCGCCGAGCAGGTCGTCGCGGCGGTGGCACCCGCGTTCGGCGCGGCCGACTTCGGCACGGTGAACCTGGAGACGGTCGTCAGCGATCGACCCGCCGAGGCCGCCTACCCCGGCAAGCGGTTCATCCTGAACTCGGCGACCGGCACAGTCGCCGGGCTTAAGGCGCTGTCTGTCGACCTCGCCATCCTCGCGAACGACCACACGCGCGACCTCCTCGACGCGGGGGTCGCCGACACGTTGGCCGCACTGAGCAGGGCGAACATTCCCTCGGTCGGCGCTGGCGCCACCCCGGAGGCGGCAAGAGCGCCGTTCACCCGCGAGGTCAACGGGACCCCAGTGACGGTGTTCGCCTACAACGGCGTCGACGGGTCGTTCGTCAACTCGAGTTTCCCCGATGCCACGACGCGCAAGCCCGTCGATCTTCCGGAGAAGGAGGCCTGGCAGTACGAGTCACGCAGGTGGGGCTTCGCTGCGGCGAGGATCGCGTCAACGCCCAGGCGCATCCGTGAGGCATGGGAGCAGTACCTCCGCGCGGAGTCCACCGTCGGCGCCGATGTCGCGGCTCGCATGTGGGCTTCCCTGTCACAGGTATACCCCGAGATGCAGGACTGGGTGGCCCGGCGCGGCCACGGCGGCGCGGCGCCGTGGGACGGCGAGCGGTCGGAGGAGCAGATTCGGTCCGCGTCGGACGGGTTCACCATGGTGCAGGTGCACGCAGGTTTCGAGTTCCAGGACGCGGGGTCGGACACCACGCGTGAGGTCGCCCGCAAGGCGATCGACGCCGGCGCCGACATCGTCGTCGCCCATCACCCCAACGTGCTGCAGGGCGTCGAGTGGTACAAGGGCAAGCTCATCGCTTACAGCCTGGGCAACTTCGTGTTCGACCAGAACTTCCTCAGCACGTTCTCCAGCGCGTTTCTGCGCACGGTCTGGGAAGGCGACAAGCTGCTTGAAGCCCGCTTGCTGCCGATCGAGATCGTCGACTACAAGCCGGTCCCGGTCACCGACCGCGGTGCCGCCCAGGTGCTCACCCGGATTTGGGAGCGCAGTGTGCTGGCCGCGGAGTCCTACCGCGACAGTGCCAACCAAGTGCGCGCACGGCAGGTCGAACGCGGCGCCGACAGCGTGACCGCACAGATCATCATCGAGCGGCACACCGGACGGATCATCCAGGAACCACCCACCGAACAGCAGGTCAAAGTACCGCTGGGTCCGCGGGAGACGGTCGACCTGGGCACATGGGCTCCGGTGCACGCCATAGCCCACCCGGAGGAGGTTGACGGGGTCGACATCGGCCGCGACCTGTTCGGCTGGGGCCACTTCGAGGACGAGTCCGCGGACGGCTTGGTCAGCGAAGCGATCCACTGGAGCGTCGACAGCAAACGGGAAGGCGCCCGACCCGGCCAGACTCCGCAGGGCCTGCGGTTCATGCGGCTGGAGACCCGGGACGGCGACTCCGTGCAGACCCGCACGATCGCGCGTGTGCCACTGCCACGGCACCGCGTCTACAAGGAGCGCAACGGCAAGGCCGTCGGCGCTGACCCCGCACCGGCCTACTCGATCGTCGCGATGGTGCGCCGGGCGACGACGGCGGCGCCGGAAGTGCGGTTCGAGGTGTATCACTTCGACGACAGCAATCCGGCCGAGGACCCGTCGTCGCAGGTGGTCGCGAGTTACGTCAAGCCGATCGACGTTCCCGCCGACGGCGACTGGCACCGGGTGATCATCGACCTGACGGCGGCCGAACTCGATGCGGGCCCGGTCCAGGGCAACATGGTCATGCCGTACTTCCGGCTCAACAGCCACGATGGCGGCCGGGTCGCCTGGGTCGACATCGACGACGTCCGGTTCGTCGAGTGGCGGGCCGCGTCGGGGATGACCGGCGCTGTCGCCCCGTTCGTCATGGCTCGCAACCGCGGCGACGCCGCCACCGAGCTTCCCCTGGTCGTCCGGGGATCGCGCTGACGCGGTCCTGGAGGTAGAACGGCCCGCGAGCGCCATTGCTCGCGGGCCGTCGTCAGCACCCCATCAGACCAGCGGACGGTCCGTGGGTTCGATCGGCCGCGGCAGCACTGCCCGGCCGGTCAGGTAGGCGTCGACGCCTGCCGCGGCGCTGCGGCCCTCGGCGATCGCCCACACGATCAGGGACTGGCCGCGGCCCATGTCGCCCGCGGTGAAGACGCCCTCGACGGAGGTCTGGAAGTCGGCGCCCCGGGCGACGTTGCCGCGCGGGTCGAGGTCGACGCCCAGGTCGGTCAGCAGGCCGTCCTTCTCCGGGCCGACGAAGCCCATCGCCAGGGTGACCAGGTCCGCCGGGATCTCCCGCTCCGAGCCGGGGACCGGGACGAACTTGCCGCCCTCGTTGGCGACCTCGGTCAGCCGCAGCGCCCGCACGTTGCCGTCGGCGTCGCCGAGGAACTCCGTGGTGGCCACCGAGTACACCCGCTCGCCGCCCTCCTCGTGGGCCGAGGTGACCCGGTAGAGCATCGGGTACGTCGGCCACGGGTTGACGTCCGCACGCGTTTCCGGCGGCTTGGGCATGATCTCCAGCTGGGTGACCGAAGCCGCCCCCTGCCGGTGTGCCGTGCCGACGCAGTCCGCGCCGGTGTCGCCGCCGCCGATGACCACGACGTGCTTGCCCTCGGCGTGGATCGGGGACCGGTCCAGCGTCCCGGCCGCGACCTTGTTCGCCGGGGGCAGGTACTCCATCGCCTGGTACACGCCGGTCAGTGAACGCCCCGGGATGGGCAGGTCGCGCCACGCGGTGGCGCCGCCCGCCAGGACAACGGCGTCGTAGTCGGCGCGCAACTGCTCGACAGTGACGTCCACGCCGACGTTGACGTTGGTGCGGAACTCCGTGCCCTCCGCCTTGATCTGCTCAAGACGCTTGTCCAGCCGGGACTTCTCCATCTTGAACTCGGGGATCCCGTACCGCAGCAGCCCGCCGATCGCGTCCGCCCGCTCCAGCACCACGACATCGTGGCCGGCGCGGGTCAGCTGCTGGGCGGCGGCCAGGCCCGCGGGCCCGGACCCGACCACGGCGACCTTCTTGCCGGTGCGCACGGCCGGGACCTGCGGCTTGATCCAGCCCTCGTCCCAGGCCCGGTCGACGATGGAGATCTCGACGCGCTTGATGGACACGGCGTCGTCGTTGATGCCGAGAACGCACGCGGTCTCACACGGCGCCGGGCACAGCGTTCCCGTGAACTCCGGGAAGTTGTTGGTCGCGTGCAGCCGCTCGGAAGCGGTCCGCCAGTCATCGCGCCAGACCAGGGTGTTCCACTCCGGCACCAGGTTGCCCAGCGGGCAGCCCTGGTGGCAGAACGGGATGCCGCAGTCCATGCAGCGCCCGGCCTGCTGCCGTCCCTTTGCGGCGCCGAACTCGGCGGCGCTGGATTCCTCGTACACCTCGCGCCAGTCCTTGAGGCGCAGGAACACCGGTCGGTGGGACGCGTTCTCCCGCGGCGTGGTCAGAAAGCCCTTGGGGTCAGCCATGTGCGGCCTCCATGATCGCCTTGTCGATGTCGCGGCCGTCGCGCTCGGCGGCGGCGCGCGCGGCCAGCACGCGCTTGTAGTCCTTCGGCATCACCTTGGTGAAGCGGCGGACCTCGTTGTCCCAGTCGGCAAGCAGCGCCCGGGCGACCGCGGAATCGGTCTCCGCCAGGTGCTTCGAGACGACCTCCCGCAGGAACACGGTGTCATCCCAGCTGTCCTCCGCCAGATGAACAGGGTCGAGGTCGACCATCTCCGGGTTGACCCGCTGCGCGGCGAGGTCGAGCACATAGGCGATGCCGCCGGACATGCCCGCCGCGAAGTTGCGCCCGGTGGGCCCGAGCACAACCACACGACCGCCCGTCATGTACTCGCATCCGTGGTCGCCCACGCCCTCGACGACGGCCAGCGCGCCGGAGTTGCGGACGCAGAATCGCTCGCCCACCTTGCCGCGCAGGAAGATCTCGCCGCCGGTGGCGCCGTAGGCGATGACGTTGCCCGCGATGACGTGGTGCTCGGCGGTGTACTGCGAGCCCGGGTGCGGGCGCACGGTGATGCGGCCGCCGGACAGTCCCTTGCCGACGTAGTCGTTGCCGTCACCGACGAGCCGCAGCGTGATCCCGCGCGGGATGAACGCGCCGAACGACTGGCCCGCCGTGCCGGTGAAGGTCACGTCGATGGTGTCGTCGGGCAGGCCCTCGCCGCCCCAGCGCTTGGTCAGCTCCGAGCCGAGCATGGTGCCCACGGTCCGGTTGACGTTGCGCACGGGCAGCTCCAGCCGCACGTGGTCGCCGGAGTTCAGCGCGCCCTCGGCCAGCTGGATCAGCGTGTTGTCGAGCGCCTTCTCCAAGCCGTGGTCCTGCTTGGTGACGCAGTGCCTCGACGCACGCGGCTCCAGTTCGGGCACGTGGAAGATCGGCGACAGGTCCAGACCCGAGGCCTTCCAGTGGTCGACCGCGTCGCGCATGTCGAGCAGCTCGGCGTGGCCGACCGCTTCCTCGATCGAGCGGAAGCCCAGCGCGGCAAGGTATTCCCGCACCTCTTGGGCGATGAACTCGAAGAAGTTGACGACGTACTCGGCCTTGCCGCTGAACTTGGCCCGCAGCACCGGGTTCTGCGTCGCGACACCCACCGGGCAGGTGTCGAGGTGACACACCCGCATCATGACGCAGCCCGAGACGACCAGGGGAGCGGTGGCGAAACCGAACTCCTCCGCGCCCAGCAGCGCCGCGATGATGACGTCGCGGCCGGTCTTGAGCTGACCGTCGGTCTGCACGACGATCCGGTCGCGCAGCCGGTTGGCCAGCAGCGTCTGCTGCGTCTCAGCCAGACCCAGCTCCCACGGACCACCCGCGTGCTTGATCGACGACAGCGGAGAAGCACCGGTGCCGCCGTCGTGGCCCGAGATCAGGACCACGTCGGCGTGCGCCTTCGACACACCCGCCGCGACCGTGCCGACGCCGACCTCGGAGACCAGCTTCACGTGGATGCGGGCCGCCGGGTTGGCGTTCTTCAGGTCGTGGATGAGCTGCGCCAGGTCCTCGATGGAGTAGATGTCGTGGTGCGGCGGCGGCGAGATCAGGCCGACACCCGGCGTCGAGTGCCGGGTCTTGGCGATCCACGGGTACACCTTCGTGCCCGGCAGCTGCCCGCCCTCGCCGGGCTTCGCGCCCTGCGCCATCTTGATCTGGATGTCGTCGGCGTTGACCAGGTACTCACTGGTGACGCCGAACCGACCACTGGCGACCTGTTTGATCGCCGAGCGCCGCTTCGGGTCGTAGAGCCGGTCGGAGTCCTCGCCGCCCTCACCGGTGTTGGACTTCGCGCCCAACTGGTTCATCGCGATGGCCAGCGTCTCGTGCATCTCCCGCGAGATCGAGCCGTAGGAGATCGCGCCCGTGCCGAACCGCTTGACGATCTCGGAGACCGGCTGGACCTCCTCGATCGGCACCGGCGGTCGCACGTCCTCCTTGAAGGCGAACAGGCCGCGCAGCGTCTTCAGCGACGCCGACTGGTCGTCGACCGCTCGGGTGTACTCCTTGAAGATCTCGTACTTGCCCGCGCGGGTGGAGTGCTGCAGCTTGAACACCGTGGTCGGGTTGAACAGGTGCGGCTCGCCCTCGCGGCGCCACTGGTAGTCGCCACCGGTGATCAGGTCGCGGTGGGTGGCCCGGACGCCGTCGCGCGGGAAGGCCTGCGCGTGCCGCTGCGACACTTCCTCGGCCAGCACATCGAAGCCGACGCCACCCAGGCGCGAAGCCGTGCCGGTGAAGCAGGAGTCGATGACCTCGGCGCCGAGGCCGAGGGCCTCGAAGATCTGCGCGCCGGTGTAGGAGGCCACAGTGGACACGCCCATCTTGGACATGGTCTTGCGGACACCCTTGCCCAATGCCTTGATCAGGTTTCGGGCCGCCTTCTTCGCGTCCACACCCGCGATCAGACCCTGCTCGGCCAGTTCCTCGACCGTGGCCATCGCCAGGTACGGGTTGACCGCGGCGGCGCCGTAGCCGATCAGCAGCGCGATGTGGTGCACCTCGCGGGCGTCACCGGACTCCACGACCAGGCTGACCTGGGTCCGGGTCTTCTCCCGCACCAGGTGCTGGTGGACCGCGCCGACCAGCAGCAGCGACGGGATCGGGGCCAGGTTCTCGTCGACACCCCGGTCGGACAGCACGATCACCCGGGCGCCGTGCTTGATCGCCCAGGACACCTCGGCGCGGATCTCGTCGAGCTGCTCGCGCAGCGCGTCACCGCCGCCGCGCACGTCGTAGAGGCCGTGGATGGTGACGGCCTGGTACTCCGGGCGGTCGCCGTCGTCGTTGGCGTGCACGATCTTGGCGAGCTCGTCGTTGTCCAGCACCGGGAACGGCAGCGTGATCCGGCGGCAGGAGTCGCCGTCGACCTCGAGCAGGTTCGGCTCCGCGCCGAGCGCTGCGCCCAGCGAGGTCACCAGCTCCTCGCGGATCGCGTCCAGCGGCGGGTTGGTGACCTGGGCGAAGAGCTGGCTGAAGTAGTCGAACAGCGGCCGCTGGTTCGTCGACAGCGACGCCAGGGGAGCGTCGTTGCCCATCGAGCCGATCGGCTCCGCGCCGGTGCGGGCCATCGGCTGCAGCAGCAGCGACAGCTCTTCCTCGGTGTAGCCGAACGCCTGCTGCCTGCGCACCAGGGAGGCGAGCGTGGGCACCTCGCGCTCACGCTCGGGCAGCGACTCCAGCGTCGTCAGTCCATTCGCGACCCACTCGGCGTACGGGTGCTCCGCGGCGAGGGTGCCCTTGATCTCCTCGTCGTCGACGATGCGGCCCGCGGCCGTGTCGACCAGGAACATCTTGCCGGGTTCCAACCGTCCCTTGCGGACGATCGTGGTCGGGTCGATGTCGAGCACGCCGACCTCGGAGGCCAGCACGACGAGGCCGTCCTCGGTGACCCAGTAGCGGGCCGGGCGCAGGCCGTTGCGATCGAGCACGGCGCCGATCTGGGTGCCGTCGGTGAACGAGACCAGCGCGGGACCGTCCCACGGCTCCATCAGCGTCGAGTGGAACTCGTAGAACGCCCGGCGGGCCGGGTCCATCTCGGTGTGGTTCTCCCACGCCTCGGGGATCATCATCAGCACCGCGTGCGGCAGTGAACGGCCGCCGAGGTGCAGCAGCTCCAACACCTCGTCGAAGGACGCCGAGTCGCTCGCGCCGCGGGTGATGACGGGGAAGATCCGCTTGAGGTCGCCCGGGATCAGGTCGCTGGCGAGCATCGACTCGCGCGCGTCCATCCACGCGCGGTTGCCGCGCAGGGTGTTGATCTCACCGTTGTGGGCGACGTACCGGTACGGGTGCGCCAGCGGCCACGACGGGAAGGTGTTGGTGGAGAAGCGGGAGTGCACCAGGCCGACCGAGCTGGTCACCCGCTCGTCGTTCAGGTCGGGGAAGAACAAGCCGACCTGGGGCTCGGTGAGCATTCCCTTGTAGACGATCGTCCGCGAGGACAGCGAAGCGAAGTACACGTCGGTGTCGTGCTCGGCGCGCTTGCGCACACAGAAGGCCAAGCGCTCCAGCGGAAGGCCGGACACGCCGTCGGCGGCGGCGATGAACAGCTGGGAGAAGTACGGCATGACCGACGCGGCGGAGGCTCCGGCGTGCTCGCGGTTGACCGGCAGCTCGCGCCAGCCCAGCACTACGGCGCCCTCTTCGGCGGCCACGCGCTCGATGACGGCCACGGCCGCGGCGCGCTCGGTCTCGTCGACCGGCAGGAAGGCGGTGCCCACGGCGTAGGCGGCGGGCAGATCGAACTCGACGACCTCGCGGTAGAACCCGTCCGGAACCTGGATCAGGATGCCCGCGCCGTCACCGGTGTCCGGCTCGGCGCCGCGGGCGCCGCGGTGTTCCAGGTTGCGCAGGGCGACGAGCGCTTTGGCGACGATGCCGTGGTCTCTGCGACCGGCGAGGTCGGCCACGAACGCGACACCACAGTTGTCGTGCTCGTACTGCTCGTCGTATAGACCAACACCGCGGCCCCCATGCTGGGTTCGACCGAGTGGGTCCTGGCGGGTCGTCATGTGAAGCGGCCCTCCCTCTGCTCTGACGCGCACACGGGCGCGCCGAGTAGTCAGGGGAAAGCCGCAATGGGCACTTTCACCGTCGACTCGGCCCGGTGTGCGTCGCGTGCTGTGCGGCGACGTGCGGAAATAGCCCGGGCTTGGGCGGTTGAGCGCACCTCATCGTGCGGAGTGGCAGCGCACCTCGTCGTGCGGCCTACGTGCGGCGGTTGGGTCCGGTGTGGACGCCGTCGTCACGCGATATCGCCCCAGGATCGTCTGGGACTTTCCATGACAATAGTGTGAACTCGGCGTTATCGGGATACGCCGAACGGAGCTCGTGGCGAACACCACGTGCCCTTGACGTCGGGCCATCGTCGCCATGATAGCTCTGACCAGGCGATTCTGTGTTTCGGGAGCGTTTCGGGGTCTTCGGACGTTGGGCAGATGTCCGGTCGAAATCTTCCAGGGAAGGGACTTGCGGTGCCGATTCTGTTGGTGCTGTTCCTCGCCGTCGTAGCGGAAATCACCGTGATGGTCACTGTCGGCAACCTTGTCGGCATCCTGCCGACCATCTTGCTGCTTATCGCCGCGACCTTCCTCGGCGTTGCACTGCTGCGCCGAGAGGGCACCAAAGCACTCGTCGCACTGCAGGCCGCGGTCACTGCCCGACGCCCGCCGGAGCGCGAACTCGTCGACGGCGTCCTCGTCGCGGCCGCGGGCGTGCTGGTGATCCTGCCCGGCTTCATCAGCGACATCCTGGCGATCCTGCTGCTCCTCCCGCCGACCCGCGCCATCGTGCGCCGCAGGCTCATCCGCCGGGCCGAGGTCGCGGTCGCCAACCGGGAGCGTCGGACGATCATCGTGGACTCAATGGTCGTCGACCCGGACACCGACTATCCCCACCCTTCCGGTTCAGACGCCAAGCCGACTATCTTCCTCCCGGAGAGCAGGCGCGAGACCGACTGAGCGGCCTTCTCCACCTGGTGAACAGGCCGATGTCCCGCGTGCCTGTCGCCGCTTGTCTCGGAAGGATTGGCCGCATGCGTCGTTCCCTTGTCGCGATCCCCGCGGCGGCAGCACTGCTGCTCGCCGTGACGATCCCCGCGTCCGCCGCGGGCCCCACCTCGGGCACGTTCCAGACCTACAGCCCGGGCGCCACCGCGATCACGTACGCGCCCGACAAGGTCCCCGTCGGCGCCAAGGCCACGGTCGTCCCGATCTCCGAGGGCGAGAAGACGGTGGTCCTGCTGCTCGTCAAGGACCTGCTGCCGCACCGCCACTACGGCGCCCACGTGCACGTCAAGCCCTGCGGCGCGCTGCCCGCCGACGCGGGCCCGCACTTCCAGAACGTCAAGGACCCGGTGGTCCCGTCGGTCGACCCGGCCTACGCCAACCCGGACAACGAGATCTGGCTCGACTTCCACACCGACGCCCGCGGCCACGGGCACGCGACGGCCAAGGTCGACTGGACCTTCGGCGACCGCGCGGCCGACTCGGTCGTCATCCACGCCGAACACACCCACACCGCCCCCGGCGAAGCGGGCACCGCGGGCCCCCGCCTGGCCTGCCTCACCCTCGACGACTGACGTCTCCGCGCACCCGACTCGGCCACCCCGACGATCTCCTTCGTCCGGGTGGCCGAGTTCGCGTGTCGACCCCAACGTGCCGCACCCCGAATCGTCGACGGGGAAGACTTGGGCGGAGCCGCCCGGATGCGGCGGCGGCCGACGGCGGAGGAGACGCTGATGACGCCGATCGTGACACGCGGAGGACCCGGACTGGTCGCCGGGCTCGGCGCAGCATGGCCGGGGTTGGGGAATTCCCGCTTCGCCGTCAGCGCGGTGGCACCTGCTACTTCGGCCAGGTGCGGGTCCGGCTGGTCCAGGGCACCTCGCTCCGGTGCGGCGGATCCCGACGACCGCACCTCCCAGCAGCCGCACACGGAGCCGGACTTGATCGAAGCCGCGTCACCGGCGCCGCCGACGGGGTCGCGCTGACGCGCGACTGCGGTGTGGCCGTCGACGGCTGGTTCGTCTTGCTCAGGCAAGCAGCGACAGCACCGTCCGCGGACCGCTGACCTGGGCGCCCGCCTTCTCGCAGCGGCGTCGCAATTCCCGGTCCGCCGTGATCACCAGGCGCGGCGCGTCGAGGCTGCCGCGGGCCATGGCGACGATGGTGTCGTCGCCGCTGCCGGGGGCGTCGACGACGGTGACGCCGTCGACCGAGCCGATCCCGCGGGCCGCGCCCTCGGTGACGAAGAGGATCTCCGGGAACGCGAGGTCGAACGGGGTGATCCCGGTGAAACCCACGACCTTTGCCAACTCGTCGCGGAGTCGGGCGGCGGCGCCCGCGCGGTCCTTCCACCAGCCGTCGGCTCGGGCGCCCATGACGTTGGCCGCATCCACGATCAGCACCGGGCGGCGCAGGGCGGTGCGCAGGGTCGGCCAGGCCTTGGCGAACGGCGGGTACAGGCTGAGCCGTTCGACCTTGTCCACCGCGATCCACGCCGCGGCGCGGGTTTCGCGGGAGGCGCGCTCGACGGTCGGCATCGTGTCGATGGAGCCGATCACGGTGTCGTAGCACCAGTTGCCGTGGTCCACGCCGATCACGCCGAACGGTGTCACCAGCGTGGTGTCGAGGGTGGATTCCTCGGCGGTCTCGCGCAACGCGGCGGCGACGGCGTCCTCGTGGCTGTCGCGCGCGCCGCCGAACAGCGCCCACGTGCCGCCGCCGTGTGTCCAGCGCGAGCGGTGCTGCAGCAGGACGTGCCCGTCGTGCACCGGCAGCAGGCCCGCCGCGCCGAAGCGGCCCCAATGGAGGTGCCCGCGCCCGCAGCGGACCAACCGGTCACCGTCACCCCGTGCCATGCGCCTCCTCGAGAGCGGCGGGAACGCCATTGGCGAAGTCCGCGCCCTCCAGTATCGGGGCGACGCCGAAGGTCGCGCCCCCGAAGGCCGCCGTGTCGGCGAACTCCGCGTTCTCCAGGTGGACGGGCCCGGCGAACCGTGCGGGGTTGAACCGGGCGCCCCCGCCGAATCTGGCCTTGCGGAACCAGGCTGGCCCGTCGAATGTCGTCTGGACGAACTCGGCTTCCTCGGCGAAGGTCACGTTGTCGAACACGCCACCGCGGGCGAAGCGCACGCCGTAGAAGGTGGTCTTGCCCGCGATCTCCGCCTTGCCGAACCGGCACGCGGCCCGGAACTCGGCGTGGTGGAACCGGGCCGCCCCGAACTTCGCCTCCTCGAACGAGACCACGCCATGGAATTCCGCGTTCCCGCCGACGTGCATCAGTTCGAGTCCGGTGTCCGTGGTGAACTCCGCCTCGGCGAAACTCGCGTGACCGTCGACGCGCAGGTTCCTGAACTGCGCGGAACCCTCGAAAGTCGCGCCGGCGAACCCGACGGACTTGAGCCTGCAGCAGACCAGGTCGAGGTCGATCAGGGTCGCGCCCGAGAGGTCGAGCGTGATGTCCGACCAGAACGTCGACCCGCCCTCGCCGAGGTCGGGATGGACGTGGTGACTCAGGACCCGTTGGGCCGCGACCCGGACCTCGCGCTCTTGAACCCGCGCCTGAGCGCATAAAGGCCCGCGAGGCGCACCGGGGCCTTGTCGGAGCCGAGCTGGTCGGCGGCCTTGGTGTCGAGCTCGGTGATCCGCCGCTCCGCCGCGTCCTTCTCCGAGGCGTCCGCGGTGCGCTGCTGGTGGGCGACAGTGTCGGCGGCGACCTGCCGCTGCAGGGCCAGGGCGCGCTCGCGGTTGTCGAGGTCGTCCTCGGTCGCCCGTTGGCGACGCCATGCCAGGTACAGCGCGAACACGCCGCCGCCGCCGATCCCGATGCTCAACCCGATCCGCAGCGCCTCGAAGCGCGCGGCCACCAGCTTGTCGTCGGTCAGCCCGCGGGTGCCCGCCCACCACAGCACGGTCACCACCACGGTCGTGAACACCGTCAGCCCGACGACGACCGCCGTCAGCGTGCGTCTGGACAGGGGTTTCAGGGCAGCGCGACCAGGCTCATCGGAAACGACCACACCTGATCTTCGCGCATCACCCGGGACGCGGGTGTGGAATCGGCGAGTCCTTGCTCCTCAGCCGTTATTCGTGGGCTGTTAGTGTGAAATTCTTGTCCCGAGTTCCTTGTTGGTCCACCGTGCGCACGGTGAGAATCGCATTGAGCACGATCATCGCCGCCCTGCTGCTCGCCATCGGCTTACCCGCCGAAGCCGCCACGGCCACCTTCACCCTCGATCGGGCCGAGTACACGGTCGGGACCCCGGTCACCGCCACGTACACGACCGACCGGCCCGACGACCAGAACTGGGTCGGCATCTACTCCGACCCGGGCAACGCGCCGGTCAACGGCACCTACGTCGGACCCAGCACGGCGTGGGTCTACGCGCCTGGCGCGTCCGGCACCGTCAGCCTGCCGACGACGTCGCTGAGCCCCGGCGCCTACGTCGCCTACTTCCTCTACAACGACGGCTACACCTCCCTCGCCGCCCCGGTGCGCTTCACCGTGGTCGGCGCCGGGGCCCAGCCGCCCGCGTTCCTCGCCGACCCGACGCCGCTGCGCAACGCGCGGGTGGACGCAGCGTACCGGGCGAAGATCGTCGCCATCGACCCCGACGGCACCAAAGTGACCTACCGCAAGGTTTCCGGCCCATCGTGGGCGCGGGTCGCCGCTGACGGCACGGTCTCCGGCACCCCGCGGGTCGCCGATGTCGGCGTCAGCCAGGTCGTCGTGTCGGCCACCGACGGCGAAGGCCTGACCGCGCGCGCCACCGCCGCGATCACTGTCCGGCCCGTGGGGCAGAAGCTGGTCCCGGAGCCGGTCGTGACCGCGTTCAACGTGTGGCACTCCGGCTCGCAGGTGACCGGTGGTGTCACGAAGCAGATGCGGTTCCTGGTGTCCTCGGGCAGCGACGTCGTCGGCCTGTCGGAGAGTCGCGGCACGCACGCGAAGACGATCGCCGACGCCCTGGGCTGGTACTCCGTGCACAACGGCGGCGACCTGGCCATCATCAGCAAGTACCCGCTCGGCGCGACATTCACCGCCGAGGCCGGGTTCGGCGCCCGCGTCGAGTTCGCCGCCGGTGAGCGCGCCGTGATCTGGGATGTGCACCTGAACTACACGCCCTACGGCCCGTACGACGCGTGCTTCGACAAGATGAGCGTCGACCAGATCATCGCGCGGGAGAGCCAGTCCGGCCGCGTCCGGGAGATCGAGTCCGTGCTGCGCGCGCTGGCGCCGCACAAGGCCGAAGGCATCCCGGTGTTCCTCGTCGGCGACTTCAACGCGCCCTCGCACCGCGACTGGACGCCCGCGGCGGCGGGCCTGCACTGCGGTTACACGGTGAACTGGCCGGTCAGCCAGGCCGTCGAGCAGGAGGGCCTGGCCGACTCCTACCGAGTCGTGAACCCGGACCCGGTCGCCGTGCCGGGCAACACGTGGTCGCCGGTGTACCCCAGGCACAACGGGAGCACCGGTGTCGTCGAGCCGCAGGACCGCATCGACTTCGTCTACTCGGTCGGGCCGGTCCAGGCGCTGACCAGCAGCGCGGTTGTCCGCGGGAACCCCGTGGCGGTCCCGAACCACAAGGGCAACGAGTGGGCTTCGGACCACGCCGCCGTGGTCACCCGCTTCCGGATGTGAGTCACTGAGCCCCCACCTCCTCGCCGGGGGTGGGGGCCTGCTCCTCGATGGCGGGCACCGGGGTCGCCGCCTCCCACATCCGCTCGGCCTCCGCCACGAAGTGGTGGAACCACGGCCCGTCCTGGGCGGTGAGCGTGAAGATCGGTCCCGCTTCGCGGCGGGGTGCGAACTCGTAGTGCTGCACGCAGATCAGGCCGCGCGGGCTGGTGACGTCGAGGCAGTTGAACCCGGCGGACGGGATGGTCGACAGCACTCGGACTTCGAGCCTGCCCTCGTTGCGGGCCTGGATCGTGGCGAGGTCCTCGAGTGTGGTGAGGATGCGCTGCTTCACCCGGCCCGCGCCCAGGCTGTGCGCCATCCGCCGGTCCGCGGTCTCCATGAGCGTGTCGTCGTGCGGGTCCGGCACCAGGACGCGGATGCGGCCGCCCGCGGCCAGGATGCGGGGGAAGTCGGTGGTCAGCCCCTGCATGGTCCTGGTCATGGTCAGGCCGATGACCAGCATGTCGAACGAGGCCGCGCGCCGGGCTATGAGGTCGGCGGGGAACTCCGACTTGAACAGCGCCGCCGGGTTCGGCCGATGGGCTTTCCCGAGCTCATCGAGCTGGCGGCGGGACTTGATCTGCGACAGCGCCAGCCAGGCGAGCAGCGCGAGGACTACCGACGAGAGGGTCTTCACGTCCGACAGGCCCGAGGCGCCCAACATCGTGAACGCCACGGCCACCAAAGCCAGGATGTAGAGATCGACGTTGTCGTCGTTGATCACCCGCACCAACAACCGGCGTAGCCTGCCTGGTCCTTGAGACATATTCGGATCTTGTCAGAGTTCGCCCACGGCGGTCAGGTAAACGACAGCGGTGCCCGCCTCGTCGGAGGCCGTGCTGGGCCCGTCAGAGCGACCGGGCGCTGTCGACCACCTTCTGGTGGTACTGCCGCATGGTCTCGCCGTAGGCGCCGGTCGCTGCCTCGCCCGTCGCGATGGTGTCGACAGTCAGCACGCCCTTGCCGTTAGTCACGTACCTGCCCCAGCGAACCACCTTCGCGCCGGTCGGCTCGGTCCAGCTCATGGTGTAGTCGACCGCGGGCAGCCCCTTGTGCACGGCGTCAGTGACCGAGTCGACCTTTGCGTCGGCGACCCCCTTCTTCTTCGCCTCGCGCACCATGACATCCGGGAGCCTGAGGAGCGCGGCCGGGCTGGCGTCGGGCAGCTCGACGAAAACTACGGTGAGGGTGTTCTGGTCAGCCTTCAGCGGGCTCAGATCGATCTTGTGTGTGCGCTGCGGCGGCTTCGAGTCGCCGTCCTCCGACGGCGGCACTTTGTAGGGCATCTGTAGCGCGAATCCCGTCTTCGGGTCGTCCATGTCGAACCAGGTGGGCCACTCGGTGATCGGCGGCACCAACGGGCGCGGCGCCTTCGACGTGCTTGTGGTCGGCGCGGAAGCTGACGTCGACGTCGGAGTTTCGGTGGTGGACGCGGTGGCGCAGGCAGACGTGGCCAGCAGGCACAGCGCGCCCGCGGCGAGCAGTGAACGCATGAAGATCCCCAGGTTGAGACGAACCGCCGACCGTCCCGGTCGGGGCCCGCACACTGTAGGTCAGGCGGGGTGAGCGCCGTCCACTTGGTTGTCTAGGGTCTCAATGGATCAGAGTTCGCCCACGGCGGTCACGTAAACGACCGCTGTGCCCGCCTCATCGGAAGCGGCGAGGTCGATCTCGGCGGTGAAGCCCCAGTCGTGGTCGCCTGCGGGGTCTTCGAAGATCTGCCGGACCAGCCAGCGCTCGGCCTCGGTCTCGATGATCAGCAGGGCCGGGCCGCGCGCGTTCGGGCCGGTGCCGATCTGGCTGTGCTGCTCGAAATACGGGGTGAGCGCGTCGGACCAGGCTTCGGCGTCCCAGCCGCTGTCGCCGTCAAGCTCACCGAGCGCGTAGTAGTCGCGGCGGGCCGCGAGCTGGACGCGGTGGAACAGCGCGTTGCGGACCAGGACGCGGAAGGCGCGGGTGTTCTTGGTGACCGCGGGCGGGGTGTCGTCGACCCGGTCCTCCAGCTCGCCGGTCTCCGGGTTGGTGAGCTTCTCCCACTCGTCGAGGAGGCTGGAGTCGACCTGGCGCACCAGCTCGCCGAGCCACTCGATGAGGTCGGTGAGGTCCTCGGTCTTGGCGTCGTCCGGGACGGTCTGGCGCACGGCACGGAAGGCGTCGGCGAGGTAGCGCAGGACCAGGCCTTCGGAGCGGGTCAGGGCGTAGAAGGAGACGTACTCGGTGAAGGTCATAGCGCGCTCGTACATGTCGCGCACGACGGACTTGGGGGAGAGCTGGTAGTCACCGACCCACGGGTGCCCGCGCCGGTAGGTGTCGAAGGCGGGGAGCAGCATCTCGGCCAGCGGCTTCGGGTGGGTGACCTGCTCCAGCAGCTCCATCCGCTGGTCGTACTCGATGCCCTCGGCCTTCATCGCCTGCACGGCCTCCCCGCGCGCCTTGTGTTGCTGCGCGGAGAGAACCTGACGCGGATCGTCCAAAGTGGACTCGACAACGGAGAGCACATCCAGCGCATAGCTGGGCGACTCACGGTCGAGCAGCTCGATCGCCGCCAGCGCGAAGGGGGAGAGCGGCTGGTTGAGGGCGAAGTCGAACTGCAGGTCGACGGTCAGCCGGACGGACCGCCCCTGCTCGTCGGGCTCGTCGAGCTTCTCCACGACGCCCGCGGCCAGCAGCGCCCGATAGATCGCGATGGCCCGCAGGATGTGTCGGCGCTGCGCGGGTCGGTCCTCGTGGTTGTCGGTCAGCAGCTTGCGCATCGCGGTGAAGGCGTCACCGGGGCGACCGATCACGTTGAGCAGCATGGAGTGGCTGACGTGGAAACTGGAGGTCAGCGGCTCCGGCTCGGCGGCGACCAGGCGCTCGAACGTCGGCAAGCCCCAGGACACCATGCCCTCGGGCGGCTTCTTCCGCACGAACTTGCGGCGCTTCTTCGGGTCGTCACCGATCTTGGTCAGCGACTTCTCGTTGTCGATCACATGCTCGGGCGCCTGGACGAGGACCGTCCCGAGCGTGTCGTAGCCCGCTCGGCCCGCTCGGCCCGCGATCTGGTGGAACTCGCGGGCCTTGAGGATGCGGGTCTTCACGCCGTCGTACTTGGAAAGGGACGTGAACACGACGGTTCGGATCGGGACGTTGATGCCCACGCCGAGGGTGTCGGTGCCGCAGACGATCTTCATCAACCCGGCCTGCGCCAACCGTTCCACCAGCCGCCGGTACTTCGGCAGCATGCCGGCGTGGTGCACGCCGATGCCGTGGCGCACGAGCCGGGAGAGGGTCTTGCCGAAGCCGGAGGAGAACCGGAAGTTCCCGATCAGCGCGGCGATCTTCTCCTTCTCCTCCTTCGTGCAGACGTTGATGCTCATCAGCGCCTGCGCGCGTTCCAGGGCGGCGGCCTGGGTGAAGTGGACGACGTAGATCGGGGCCTGGTTGGTGCTGAGCAACTCGTCCAGCGCCTCGGTCAGGGGCGTCATCCCGAAGGAGTAGAAGAGCGGCACCGGGCGTTCGGCCGAGGTCACCACGGCGGTGTCCCGGCCGGTCCGGCGGGTGAGGTCGTCCTTGAACCGCGTGACGTCGCCGAGCGTGGCCGACATCAGGACGAACTGAACCTTGGGCAGCTCCAGCAGCGGAATCTGCCAAGCCCATCCCCGGTCGGGCTCGGCATAGAAGTGGAACTCATCCATGACGACCTGGCCCACGTCCGCCTCGGCGCCGTCGCGCAGGGCGATGTTGGCCAGGATCTCCGCGGTACAGCAGATGATGGGCGCGCTGCCGTTGACGCTAGAGTCGCCGGTCATCATGCCCACGTTCTCGGCGCCGAACATCTCGCACAGGGCGAAGAACTTCTCCGACACCAACGCTTTGATGGGCGCGGTGTAGAAGCTCCTGACCCCTTGCGCGAGCGCGGTGAAGTGCGCGCCGGCCGCGACCAGGCTCTTGCCGGAGCCGGTGGGGGTGTTGAGGATGACGTTGGCCCCGGAGACGATCTCCATCAGCGCCTCCTCCTGGGCGGGATACAGGGAAAGACCCTGATCGGAGGCCCAGGTGGCGAAGGCGTCGAACAGCTCGTCGGGTTCGGGGGAAGCGGGCAGCCGCGAAGTGAGCGTCATGGTGCTTCGATCGTGCCTGGTCCACCCACGAGCTCGTCAGGCGGGGGCATTCTCGCGTTGAATGGTCCGAGCACGATCTCCCGCGACGGCCACTCCGACGGCGGGCACGCCACATACGAAACAGGCGGTCGTAGGCGGTGGCTCGGTGGCCGTGGTCAGGCCGCCGAGTGTCGTGGTGTTGCGGGGATGGGTTTTCGGTGGGGGTCGTGGTAGGCGGGTGGGGTGAACTCGGGCAGGCCGTTGATGATGGTGACGGCCCAGTCGGAGTTGTGGATCAGGCGGTGGTGGGTGCCGCAGAGGAGTACGAGGTTGTCGAGTGCGGTGGGCCCGCCGTG
>NZ_JBOHGC010000646.1:0-13298 GCF_050699995.1 Actinokineospora sp.
ACCGCGCGGATCTCGTTCATCGAGCCGACGATCTGGCCGACCGGCATGGCCAGGACTGAGGGGTCGCCCGCGCGCATCATCCGCTGGTGTGCCTCGCTGACCAGCAGGTTCTGCAGCGGCATCGGCAGCGGCGCCGGGGCGTCGTCCTCCGCCCAGGCCTGCGTCCACTGGTTCTTGAGCAGCCGCGCGGGTTTGCCGGTGTAGACCCGCGACCGGACCGTGTCACTCGACGTGGCGCGGACGAGGGCCTGCTGCAGCGTGCCCGCGGAGCTGAGTTCCTGGTATTCCTTGGTCGCCAGCCAGTACGAGCCCATCCACGCGCCGACCGCGCCGAGGGCCAGGGCCGCGGCGATCTGGCTGCCGGAGCCGATCCCGCCCGCCGCGAGCACGGGCACGCGGTCGCCGACGGCGGCGACGATCTCGGGGATCAGCACCATCGACGCGATCTCGCCGGTGTGGCCGCCGGCCTCGTATCCCTGTGCCACCACCAGATCGACGCCGTTGTCGACGTGGCGCACGGCGTGTTCGGCCTTGCCCGCGAGGGCGGCGACCGGCACGCCGCCGCGGTGCGCCTGTTCGATCACGTCGGGCGGGGGCGAGCCCAGGGCGTTGGCGATGAGGGCGATCGGGTGTTTCATCGCGACGTCCACATGGGACCGGGCGACCGAGTGCAGCCAGCCGAGGACACCCGCCCCGGAGGCCTCGTCCTCGGGCAGCGGCGGCACGCCCAGCTTGCGCAGGGTGTTGTCGACGAACTCGCGGTGTGCTTGGGGGATAAGGGAATCAAGGTCGATCCGGGTACCCTCGGTGGGCACTTTCGCGGGCATGACGATGTCGACGCCGTACGGCTTGCCGTCGCAGTTCTCGTCCATCCAGTCGAGCGCCGCGTCGAGTTCCTCGGGGTCGTTGAAGCGCACGCAGCCCAGGACACCGAGGCCGCCCGCGCGGCTGATCGCGGCGGCGACGTGTTCGGACGGTGTGAACCCGACGATCGGGTGCTCGATGCCGAGGGTGTCGCACAGGACCGTTCGCATCAGGGCTCTCCTCAGGTCCGCGCGGGCGCGGCGGCCCAGGTCGGCGCGTGCTCGGCGGCGTGCGCCTTGGCCCACCGGTAGTCCGGTTTGCCGCTGGGCAGGCGCCCGACCTCGTCGACGATCCACAGGCTGCGCGGCGCTTTGTACCCGGCCAGCTCGTGGTGCATGTGCGCGCTGAGCGCCTCGAAGTCCGGTTCGGCGCCCGGCCGCACCTGCACGACGGCGGCGACCCGCTGTCCGAGCCGGTCGTCGGGCACCCCGATGACCAGCGCGTCGAAGACGTCCGCGTACGCCTTGAGCGCGCCCTCGACCTCCTCGGGGAACACCTTTTCCCCGCCGGTGTTGACGCACATGTTGCCGCGGCCGAGGAGGGTGACGGTGTCGTCGTCCTCGAGCCGGGCGTAGTCGCCGGGCACGACGTAGCGCTTGCCGTCGATCTCGACGAAGATCGTCGCGCTCTTCTCCGGGTCCTTGTAGTAGCCGAGCGGGACGTGCCCGCCGCGCGCGAGCCTGCCGGTCTCCCCTGGCTTGACCGGCTGGTTGTCCTCGTCGATGACCAGCACGTTCGGGCCTCGGCGGACACGTGGGCCGCCCGTCGACGGTTCCGCGCCCTTGACGACCATGCCCATGCCGTTGAAGCCGGACTCCGAGGACCCGATGGCGTCGGTGATCACGACGTTCGGCAGCGCCTCGATGTACTGCTGTTTGACCGACGCGGAGAACAGCGCGGCGTGGCTGGAGATGGCGAACAGCGAGGACGCGTCGTAGCCGCCCTCCTGGAATGCCTCGATGACCGGCCGGGCCATGGCGTCGCCGACCAGGGTCACCACCCGGACCTGGTGGCGGGCGATCGCCTTCCACACCTCGTGGGCGTCGAACGTCGGCAGAAGGACCACGGTGTCGCCCGCGAACATCGCCGCGAGCGCGGCCCACTGGGCGGCCCCGTGGATCAGGGGCGCGCACGCGAGCCTGGTCAGGCCGCCGGTCACCTGCCCTTGGCGGGACTGGGCGTACTCGTCGGGCAGGGGCTCGCCCGAGAGGAAGTCGATGCCGCCGCCGAGGACCCGCCAGACGTCCTCCTGGCGCCACATGACGCCCTTGGGGCTGCCGGTGGTGCCGCCGGTGTAGAGGATGTACAGGTCGTCGGGGCTGCGCTCCTCGAAGTCCCGCTCGGCCGTGCGACCGTCCATCGCGGACTCCAGGGCGATGCCGGTGAAGTCGAGGTCGGTGTCGTCATCGATCACCACCACCGTCTTCAGCTTGGGCGCGTCCGGCAGCACGGCCGCCACCCGGTCGGCGTAGCGGCGCTCGTGGACGAGGGCAACGAGGTCGGCGTTGTCGAACAGATATCGCAACTCGTTCTCGACGTACCGGTAGTTGACGTTCACCGGCACGGCCCGCAGCTTGTAGACCGCCACCATGGTCTCGATCGCCTCGATCGAGTTGCGTGCGTAGAGCCCGACGTGCGAGCCCTTGCCGACACCTTGTTCGGCTAGGTAGTGGGCCAGTTGATTGGCCCGTGCGTCAAGCTCGGCGAAGGTCCTGGAGTGCTCGCCGCAGGCAACCGCGACCCGCTCCGGGAAGAGGTCCACCGCGTGCTCGAAAAGGTCCGCGATTGTAAGCGCCATGGGCTTAAAGTAGAACGTGTTATCGTTCGTGACAATCCCCTGTTGCCAGGAGGTTTCGGATGGACTCAGCGCAACCGCACTGTCTGGTCGAACAACGAGGCCCGGTCCTGGTGGTGACGATGAACCGCCCGGAGGCGAGAAACGCCTTGTCCGGGCCGATGATGGCGATCATGCGGGAGGCCTGGGACCAGGTCGACAAGGACGATTCCGTCCGAGCCTGCGTCCTCACCGGCGCCGGCGGATCCTTCTGCGCGGGTGCCGACCTCAAGGCCATGACCAGCACCCACCCGGGCGACTCCTTCTCCTCGGGCGGCTGGGACCTGTCGGTCATCGAACCCCTCCTGAAGGGCAGGCGACTCACCAAGCCGCTGATCGCCGCCGTCGAAGGACCGGCCATCGCGGGCGGGACGGAGATCCTCCAGGCCACGGACATCCGGGTCGCGGGCGAAAGCGCCCGATTCGGGGTCTCGGAGGCCCGATGGGGCCTGTTCCCCCTCGGCGGCTCAGCCGTGCGCCTGCCCCGCCAAATCCCGTACACCGTCGCGGCGGACCTACTTCTCACCGGCCGCCACATCACGGCAGCCGAGGCCCGGGACATCGGGCTGATCGGGCACGTGGTCCCGGACGGCCAGGCGTTGGACAAGGCCCTGGAGATCGCGGGGTTGATCGCGGCGAACGGGCCTTTGGCGGTTCAGGCGATCTTGCGGACGATGCGGGAGACCGAGGGAATGCCGGAGAACGAGGCGTTCAAGGTGGACGCACGGTTGGGGGTGGAGGTATTCCTCAGCCAGGACGCGAAGGAGGGTCCCAGGGCCTTCGCCGAGAAACGCGTCCCCAACTTCCAGGGCCGCTGACAACGAGTCTCGGCGCGGCACGGCCGAACACAACCTGGCGAGAACCTCGTCCTTGCCCTTCGCCGCATGGGGCCGCGAGCAGCCGTCACGCGCGACCGCGGGTCACCAGACGCCATACGCGATACATTTGGGTCATATCTCTCGCCGAGGTTGTACGCACCCGGTCGACGGACCGCGTGCGCTTGGCGACGACACCTCGGCGAAAGGCGTCGCCATGGGCGAGCATCCGCACTCCGGCCTGCCTGTGGGGCAGCGGATAAAGCAGGCACGCGAGCGTGGAGGGCTGACGCGCACCGTTCTCGGTGACCTTGTCGGCAAGTCGGGCGAGTGGGTCAAGGCTGTGGAGAACGGCCGCCTCCAGATGCCGAAACTGCCGATCTTGCTGCGGCTCGCCCAGGTGCTTGACATCAACGACCTCGCAACACTCACCGGAAACGGCGTGGCCGTGCCTGTGGAGGTTTTCGCAGGCGAGCAGCATCAAGCGCTGGCTGAGGTTCGCGCCGCGCTCACCGACTACCGGATCACGCCGAACGCATCCGCGCCCAACATCGACCACCTCGCCGCCCGACTGTCCATGGCTTGGACCGTTCGTCACTCGTCGCCCGACCATCGAAGCCAGTTGGGCAGCTTGCTGCCCAGCCTCGTCCGCGATGCGCAGCGGGCCGTCCGCACCACTCGCGGCGAGGTGAGGCGCGAGGCGCGTCGCGTACTCGCGGGGGTGTATCAGCTCACCGACTTCTATGTCGCGTATCAACCGGCAGCCGAATTGGTTTGGATGGTCGCGGACCGCGCGCTCACTGAGGGCCAGGCGGCCGACGATCCCTATGTCGCCGCGGGCGGCGCATGGGCGATGGTGCAGGCCCTCCGCGACGCGGGCCGCTGGGAAGAGGCCGTCGATCTAGCAGCAGATTCCATCGCTCAACTCCGACCGCATCTCGACGGTGCGCCGGTCGATTGGCTGGGGATGTGCGGAGCGCTCGAAGCCGAGGTGGCCTACGTGCACGCCCGGCGCGGTCGAACTGGAGAAGCCTGGGATCACTTGGAGCGCGCCGACGCGATCGCGCGTCAACTCGGCAAAGGCTATCGACACATCCAGAGCTCGTTCTCCGAGCCGGTGATGGCCGCCCACGCCACGACCGTCGCCGTCGAGTTGCGGCGCCCTGGCGATGCGCTGCAGGCCGCGGACCGCGTCGAAACAGATCAGATCGCGAGTGTTCCGCGCCGAGCCAGGCACCTCATCGAGATCGCCCGCGCACACCATCAGCGCGGCGAACGCCCGGCAGTCTGGGCCCTCCTGAATGCCTCGAACCGCACGGCACCCGAAACGATCCGCTACAACGGTTGGGCCCGGGAAATGATGCTGGACCTGGTGGAGCGTCCCCCGTCTGGCATGCGTTCCGACGTGCGCACTTTGGCCCAGTCCATCGGCATCAAGATCGCGGCGTAGCCCGATCGTGTAGGGGTACAAACCGTACCCCTCGCGGACATTCTTCTCTTTTAACGTCACCTCAATGCCACAGGAGGTGACCATGCAGCTGTTCTGGATCATTGTCTCGATCGCCGTGACCGCGATTGCGCGGGCTGTGACTGGCCTGATTCTGGGCCGGCGTGGGGACGATGACGAGTGAACGCCGTCGTCGTCATGCTCGGCCTCATCGCACTGCTCGCGATCCTCGGGGCAGTGGCGGAGCCATCCCTCGCCCGCAGGCAGCGCCGCCGCGACGAACGCGCGAGGCTCCGCGCGGTCGTGGCCGTGATGCACATGTTCAACGGTGGCGGCAGGTGACCGCCGCGCCCAACGGCGCCGAGGCCGCCGCGAAGCGCGAGGCGGATGCGGCCCGAGTCGCCGTATTGCGGTGCTACTGGATCGTCGATCACCCCGAAGTGCGGGATCAGGTCCGGTGATGGCCAACCCCGGCGAGGTCGACCCCGCCGGCCCCGAACCTGAGACCTGGGCCGCATGCAGGTCTGAGCCCCTGTCGCTCGACCAGACCGACCTGGTCTACGCCCTCGTTCTGCTACGCAACAAGCTCAGCGAAGTCGTCGTGCGCGCCACGACCGAAGGCTCTGGGAATTGTCCTTGGGCCGACCTCGCCGCCGTCCTGGAAAGCGCGGCCACCCTGTGCCGCCACGAAGCAATCGCAGCCGCCGAGTCCCGCCGGTGCCAGTCTTCAGTCGGCGTGACTGATCTGGCCTCAGTTCCCCACCCGTGTCTCGGGTGGGGAACTGAGGCCAGTCAACGGCTTCGACCTAGAACTGAACGCTCCAGGCGTCGATGTGTCCCGTGTCGTAGGCGGCGACATCCTGGACCTTGAGCTTCCAAACGCCGTTGGCGACCTCCGTCGACGCGTTCACCGTGTAGGTGGTGATCACGTTGTCGGCTGAGTCGTTGCTGGAGGAGTTCTTCAGGCGGTACAGGGAACCGTCCGGGGCGACCAGGTCGATGACCAAATCGCCACGCCAGGTGTGCTTGATGTCGACGTTCACCTTGAGCGTGGCCGGGGCGTTTCCGGCCTGTCCCGTGACAGTCACACTACTGGTGACAGCGGCACCGTTGTCGGGGATGTCGACGTTGTTGGTGTTCTCGAACTTCGCACCCGTGGGCGGGGGTTCGCTGCCGCCGCCGTTGTCGATGAGGTCCTTGACCTCCGGGTAGATCAGTTCGATCCGGGTGCCCTCGTTGAGGCAGCCGCCAAGGTGGTGCAGGGCGATCACCTTGTGCGAGGACGCCGCGAGCACCGGGGAACCCGATGATCCTCCGGTGGTGTCGCAGAAGTAACCCATGTTGATCGAGTCGCTACGGGGGTTGTCGACATCGCAGGTCGCGCCGCCCTGGGTGTCCTCGTAGAGGGACAGCTCGTTCGGGTCGCCGCTGCCGTGGCCGCTGATGTAGATGCGCTCGTTCTGCACGGGCGCGCGGACGTCGAGCAGCAGGTGGCCGAAGGACTCGATGCTGGTGAAGTTGTTCACCGAGAACAGGGTGTAGTCCAGGCTGGAGCTGGTCTTCAGGAATTGTGCGCCCGTCACCTTGACCGCGGGCTTCGGGTTGTTCCCACCGCAGGTCGCGCAGGCGTAGTCGAACCAGATCTCCATGGACGCCATTTCGGTGGCGCTGGCGATGCAGTGGTTGTTGGTGAACAACCGGTTGGTCGCACCGACGCGCCACGCGGTGCAGTGGGAGGCGCCGTTCTTCAAGATCTTCGCGACCGAGCGGGACTTCGCGTACTCGGTGGGGTGGCTCTGCTGGTAGCAAACGGCGTCCCGGCGGGCGTCGGTGGCGCACACCGACAGGATGCCCGAGTCACGCCGCAGCTGCTCCTCATCGGTGAAGCCGCGGGTGTACTTGTCGACGACCAGGCCGGTGTCCGAAATGGACGGCTTGCCGCCCGCCCGGTGCAGCGTCACCACAGCGGTGTCGCCGGTGACCGACAATGCCCAGAAACCGTCGCCCTGCTTGGTGTGGAGCGAGTCGGTGGCGGCGGACTCGGCCCTCGTCGGGTCGCCGCTGTAGGTGTGGACCTCGGTGCCCGCCGGGTCGGCCACGGTGACCCGGTCGCCGTCGGCCAGCGCGAGAGACGCGAAATGCACCTTGATGTAGGCCGAACCCGGCCTGCTGATCACCTGCCGCGCGGGCCGCGCGGCGTAGCCGATGCGGATGTCGGCCGCGTGTTCCTCGCCGACCTGCTGAACCTGCTGGACGCCCTCAGTCAGAGCGGGTGGCACGTCGTCCGGTGCGGCCACGGCCGAACCGCTGGTTCCCAGGACGGAACCGGCGGCCAGCGCCAGGGCCAGGGCCAAGGTCAAGAACAGACGCTTGCGCGTGTCGGATTTCGGTTGGAGTGTCATCGCAGGGAAACTCCTCTCGTGTCGCGATCGCGACACGAAAAGGATTACCGCCGGGCAACGGGGACGAATACCCCCATTCCGACGTTGCCATTCCCAGTTTCTCAGATCATGGAATCGGTACCGGTCCAGTAGGGGTCGCGGAGTCGCCGCTTGTACAGCTTTCCGTTGGGGTCGCGGGGAAGTTCGGCGAGATAGTCGATCGTGCGCGGCAATTTGAACTTCGCAAGTCGAGCGGCGGCGAAGGCGAGGATGTCAGCGGTGAGCTCGTCGGACCCGGTCACACCGTCGACCGGCTGAACGACCGCCTTGATCTCCTCACCCCAGTCCGCGTGCGGAATGCCGAAAACCGCGACGTCGGCGACCTTGGGGTGGCACGAGATCTCGCCCTCGATCTCGGCCGGGTACACGTTGACGCCGCCGGTGATGATCATGTCGCTTTTGCGGTCGCACAAGAACAAGTAGCCGTCCTCATCGAGATAACCGATGTCCCCCAGGGTGAACATCTCCCCGATCCGCGCCGCCCGCGTCTTGGCCGCGTCGCCGTGGTACTCGAAAGTCGAGGTGCCCATTCGCATGTAGACCAGCCCGGGTGTGCCGGTGGGCGTCTCGACCCCGTCGTCATCGAAGATCTTCACTGTCGAGCCGGGCCACGGGAGGCCGACGGATCCGGGTTTGCGCAGCCATTCCTCGGCCATGATGGTCGTGCCGCCACCCTCGGTCGCCGCGTAGTACTCGACCACGACCGGACCCCACCAGTCGAGCATCCGCCGCTTGACCTCGATCGGACACGGTGCGGCGCCGTGGATCATCACCCGCAGCGACGAGAGGTCGTATTTCGACCGGATGTCGTCCGGGAGCGCGAGCAGCCGGTGGAACTGGGTGGGCACCATGTGGCTGTGCGTCACCCGGCACCGCTCGATCAGCCGCAG
This sequence comes from Actinokineospora sp., assembly GCF_050699995.1. GTDB lineage: Bacteria > Actinomycetota > Actinomycetes > Mycobacteriales > Pseudonocardiaceae > Actinokineospora. The sequence continues at coordinate 8,292 of NZ_JBOHGC010000646.1, forward strand.
CATCTCCTCCGGTTCCCACCTGTCCATCAACACGACGGAGTGTCCCAACTGGAGGGACGTGACCACGAAGTTGATGACCGCCGTGTGATACAGCGGCGACCCGCACAGGTGCGCGTGGTGGTGGAACGCCTTGAGCCCGAAGATGCCGAAGAACCACGACGCCGCGGGCGGCATGTCGTCCGGGTCGGTCCCGGAGAGCGGCCGGCGAACGCCTTTGGGCCTGCCCGTGGTACCCGAGGTGTAGAGCATGGGCGAGCCCTGGGTGCGCACGTCCGGGCGGGCGGTAGGTTCATCCGCCCCGAGTTGGTCCAGCGGACGGAACCCGGCGACCTCGCCGACCGCGAACCGCGCCTGCGCGGGAAGCCCGCTGCGGGCGGCCGCGTCGGCGGCGGTCTCGCCGAACCGGGCGTCGGCGACGAAAGCCTTCGCCCCGCTGTCGTCGATCAAATACGCCACCTCGGCGCCCACCAGGTGCCAGTTCGCCATGACGACGTAGAGCCCGGTCTGCATGGCGGCGAAGTACATCGCGAGCAGGTCGGCGCCGTTGGGCAGCATCAGGACCACGCTGTCGCCGGGGCGCAGGCCCATGGCCTGCAGTCCTCTGCCGTAGCGGTCGGCCGCGGCGGTCAACTCGCCGTAGGTGACCTCGCGGCCGTCCGGGCAGACGACCGCGAGACCGTCGGGGGTGTCACCGGCGATGTTCCACAGACCGATCGAGCGCATCCACCCAATCTAGAACGTGTTTCACCCGCCGACAAGGCTAGCGAGGGTCTCAATCTCGGTCGTCGACCCGCAGCCGACCACGAGCATCGTCACACCCGCCTTCTCCCACTGGCCGATCCGCGAGCGAACCTCGTCGGCGGTCCCGATGATCGCGATGTCGTCGACCAGTTCGTCCGGAATCGCGGCGGCGGCATCGTCGCGCCTGCCCGCACGGAATCGCTCTCCGACCTCGTCGACCACGGCCTCGTACCCCATCCGCCGAAACAGCGTGGCGTGGAAGTTGAGCTCGGGCGCACCCATGCCGCCGAGGTAGAGCGCGAGGATCGGCTTGATCCCCGCATAGGCGCCGGCCGCGTCGTCGGTGACGATCACCTGCGCGCCCGCCGCCACCTCGAAGTCCGCCCTGGTCCGCCGCGCGCCGGGAGTCGCGAAGCCCTCGTCGAGCCAGGAGTTGTACTGGTCGGCCATGCGCGGCGAGAAGTAGACCGCGAGCCAGCCATCGGCGATCTCCGCCGCGAGCGCGACGTTCTTCGGACCTTCGGCGCCGAGCCAGATGGGCAGGTCAGCCCGCAGCGGGTGGGTGATCGGCCGCAGGGGTTTGCCGAGGCCCGTGGCGCCGGCGCCGGTGTAGGGCAGCGGGTAGTGGGGGCCGGCGGCGACGACCGGGGCCTCGCGGGCCAGGACCTGGCGGATGACACCGACGTACTCGCGGGTGCGGGCAAGCGGCCGGGCGAAGGGCTGCCCGTACCAGCCCTCGACCACCTGCGGCCCGGACACGCCGAGCCCCAGGATGGCCCGGCCGCCGCTGAGGTGGTCCAGGGTCAGGGCGTGCATGGCGCACGACGTGGGTGTGCGCGCCGAGAGTTGGGCGACCGACGTGCCCAGCCGGACATGGCTGGTCGACGACCCCCACCACGCCAGCGGGGTGAACGCGTCCGACCCCCACGATTCCGCGGCGAACACCGCGTCGAAACCGTGTCGGTCCGCGGCGGCCACGAGCTCTCCCGCGTTGCCGGGCGGCTGCGCGCCCCAGTAGCCGAGCTGAAGTCCGAGCTTCATCCTGGCACCTCCTTGCGCGCAATCTTAGAACGTGTTCCACTCGAATGGTGACGGTGCCACTGAGCGCCCCGCTGCGTGTGGGGTTCGACTACACCCGGTCTCTCGGGCCGGTGCTGGGCCACTTCATGACCGGACTGCGCTCCCGGCGAGTCGTCGGCGTGCGCGGATCGGACGGCCGCGTGCACGTCCCCCCGGTCGAGTACGACCCGGTCACGGCCGCGCCGCTGAGCGAGTTCGTCGAGGTGGCGGCCGAGGGAACGGTCGTGACGTGGTCCTGGATGCCGAAACCCCTTGCGGGACAACCTTTCGACCGCCCGTTCGCCTGGGCCATGGTCCGACTCGACGGCGCGGACACACCATTGCTGCACGCCGTGGACGTGTCCGATCCGTCGGCGATGTCGACCGGTATGCGCGTCCGCATCCGCTGGGCGGCGAACCCGGTCGGCGGAATCACGGATATAGCGTGCTTCGAACCCGTTTCGAACCCGAGCACAGAACTGCCACCGGTTTCGGCCGCGGACGTGACCATGGTGACGACGCCCATCCACCTCGACGTTGTGCACTCGGTCTCCCCCGAGGAAAGCAAGTACCTGCGCTCGCTTGCCCACGGCAAGCTGCTGGGCCAGCGGTGCCCCAGGTGCCACAAGGTCTACATCCCCCCGCGCGGCGCCTGCCCGGTGGACGGGGTGCCGACGACCGACGAGGTCGAGCTACCGGACATCGGCACTGTGACAACGTTCTGCGTGGTCAATGTGCCGTTCCTCGGCCAGCGGATCAAACCGCCCTACGTCGCCGCCTATGTGTTGCTCGACGGCGCCGACATCGCGTTCCTACACCTTGTCCTGGGCTGCGCGGCCGACGAGGTGCGGATGGGCATGCGGGTGCGCGCGGTGTGGAAACCGGCTGAGGACTGGGGAACGACGTTGGAGAACATCGACCACTTCGCGCCTGCCGGGGAGCCGGACGCGCCCTACGAGACCTACGAGGGCCACCTATGAGCGCCGAGGTTGCCGTCGTCGGCTTCGCCCAAGCCCCCCATGTCCGGGCCACCGAGGGCACGACAAACGGTGTCGAGATGCTCGTGCCGGTGTTCGCCGAGCTGTTCGCCGAGACCGGCCTCACCAAGGAGGACATCGGCTTCTGGTGTTCCGGGTCGTCGGATTACCTTGCCGCGCGGGCGTTCTCCTTCATCGCCGCGGTCGACGCGATCGGGGCGTTCCCGCCGATCAACGAGTCGCACGTCGAGATGGACGGCGCTTGGGCGTTGTATGAGGCGTGGCTGAAGATCCGGACCGGCGAGGTGGACACCGCCCTGGTGTACGGATTCGGCAAGTCGTCGGCGGGAGACCTCCGACGCACCCTGGCCTTGCAGCTCGACCCGTACACCGTCGCTCCACTGTGGCCGGACTCGGTCAGCATCGCCGCCATGCAGGCCCGGCTCGGCATCGAGGCCGGGCTGTGGTCGGAGCCGGCCATGGCCGAGGTCGCCGCCCGGTCCAACGGCGGGGACGCGGTCGACTTGCTCGGCCGGCCCTACATCGCCGACCCGCTGCGTCGCCACGACTGCGCGCCGATCACCGACGGCGCGTCCGCGGTCATTCTGGCGTCCGCCGACCGAGCACGTGAACTGCGGGAACGACCGGCGTGGATCACCGGCATCGAGCACCGCGTCGACTCCGGCAGCCTCGGCGCGCGAGACCTCACGACCTCACCCTCCACTGTGGCCTCCGCCCGGGCCGCCGGTGTCGACGGTGTCGAGGCCGCGGAGCTGCACGCGCCGTTCACCCACCAGGAACTCCTGCTGCGCCAGGCGATCGGGCTCGGCGACAACGTGTCGGTCAACCCGTCCGGCGGGCCGCTCGCGGGCAACCCGATGTTCGCCGCCGGCCTGTCCCGCATCGGCGAGGCGGCCCGGCTGGTGTTCGACGGACTCCACGGCCGGGTCCTCGCCCACGCGACCAGCGGCCCCGCCCTGCAACAGAACCTCGTCTGCGTCATGGAGGCCCGATGAAGCAGCCCGCGGCCGTGCTCGGCGTCGGCCAGACCCACCACCGGGCCAAGCGGCTCGACGTGTCGATGGCCGGGCTGTGCCGGGAGGCGATCGACCGCGCGATGGCCGACGCCGGGGTCGACTGGGACGGGATCGACGCGGTGGTCGTCGGCAAGGCGCCCGACCTGTTCGAGGGCGTGATGATGCCCGAACTGTTCCTCGCCGACGCCCTCGGCGCCGTCGGAAAGCCGTTGCTGCGCGTACACACCGCGGGTTCGGTCGGCGGCTCGACCGCCAATGTCGCCGCAAGCCTGATCCACTCCGGCGTCCACCGCCGGGTGCTGGCCGTGGCGTTCGAGAAGCAGTCGGAGTCGAACGCCATGTGGGCGCTGTCGATCGCGCCGCCGTTCTCGATGCCGGTGGGCGCGGGCGCGGGCGGCTACTTCGCCCCGCACGTCCGCTCCTACATCCGCCGATCCGGGGCGCCCGAGCACATCGGCTCGCTGGTCGCGGTGAAAGACCGGCACAACGGCGCCCGCAACCCGTACGCGCACCTGCGGCAGCCCGACATCACGCTGGAGTCGGTGCGGGCGTCGACCATGCTGTGGGACCCCATCCGCTACGACGAGACGTGCCCGTCCTCCGACGGCGCCTGCGCCATCGTGCTGGGCGACAGTTCGGCGGCACACAAGGATTCCGCGTGGATCCAGGCCACCGCCATGCGCACCGAGCCCACGACTTTCGCCGGTCGCGACCAGGTGAACCCCCAGGCGGGCCGCGACGCCGCGCACGCGCTGTGGCGCGAGGCCGGGATCACCGACCCGCTCCAGGAGATCGACGCCGCGGAGATCTACGTCCCGTTCTCCTGGTTCGAGCCGATGTGGCTGGAGAACCTCGGCTTCGCCGCGGAGGGCCAGGGGTGGAAGCTCACCGAGGCCGGTGCGACCGCGATGGACGGTCAGCTCCCGGTGAACCCGTCGGGCGGCGTGCTGTCGTCCAACCCGATCGGCGCCTCCGGCATGCTCCGCTTCGCCGAGGCGGCACTGCAGGTCATGGGCCGCGCGGGCGACCACCAGGTCGACGGAGTCCGCCGCGCCCTGGGCCACGCCTACGGCGGCGGGTCGCAGTACTTCTCGATGTGGGTCGTGGGCACCGAAAAGCCGTGACCGCGCGAGTCCCCAGTTCCCGACAATGAGTTCTCATTTGAAGTGAGAACTCGCTGTCGGGAACTGGGG
>NZ_JBOHGC010000647.1:0-3095 GCF_050699995.1 Actinokineospora sp.
GCCCGGGTGAAGGTGTCCAGCGCGGCCGGCTTGTCCGGAGTACCGGCCTCCTCGCCGGCCTTCGCGCAGCCCAGCTGCTTGGCGCCCTTCACCCAAAGACCGCGCGCCCGTCGCCGGGCCAGCAAACCCGCGGACTGCTCAGCCATCACCTCTCCCTCCGTCGGCCCCGAGCATCCTCTCATCACAGAATGTCGGCTGCGTCTTCTACCGTTGGTTGACATGACGGACAGAGAGACCGAGCGCACGCGTGCAGTCGTCCGGCAGTACTTCGAGCGCATGGGCGAGCGCGAGTGGGCCGGGTTCGGCGACCTGCTCGCCGTCGACGTCCGGTACGAGCTGCCGCAGACCAATGAGCTGATCACCGGCCGCGAGCGGCTGGTCCAGTTCAACCAGGAGTATCCGGGCGACTGGTCGTTCGAGGTGACGCGGCTGATCGCGGACGGCACCACCGCGGCGGGCTCGATGAACTTCAAGGTCGGCACCGAGGAGATGGTCGCCCTGGTGTACTTCGAGGTCGCCGACGGGCTGATCACCCGGATCACCGACTTCTGGCCGGAGCAGTACGAACCGCCGGCAGGCCGCGAGCACCTGGTCGAGCGGTCGCCGAACGGGCTCGACCGGTTCACCATGGACGACTAGCCCCGACGCCGCGCACAGGCCACCCGCCGACTACGGCGCTGATCGCCGCGACAACCCTAAGAGTTCCCTGAAGTCCCGGGGTTCCGGGCTTTCCGGGCACTAGTCTCCGATCCCCCTGTCGGGCGGCCCGTTCCGGGCTGAAAATGGGGTGGTTGCCCGCTGACGCCGTTTCTCTATGGTTCGTACGAGGCCGTGCACTAGTCGGGCGTTGGGAGCTGCGCCGTGGGCCCTTCAGTGTTGCTTCGAGCACGCGGATTAGATTCGCCAGACCCTTGCCGCTCCTGCGGGTAGCCGTTGGTCAGACGGGTGTTGGGTGAGGAGGTGGGGTTGGTGCTGGAGGAGACGCACGACGCCGAGGAGATCATCGCGCGGGTCGCGGCGCTGGATATCGGTAAGGCCGAGTTGGTGTGTTGTGTCCGGGTGCCGAGCCCGGATCGGCCGGGCAGGCGGCTGCAGGAGGTGGACACGTACTCGACGATGACCCGGTCGCTGCTGCGGCTGGCGGACCGGCTGCGGGAGTTGGGCGTCACGCGGGTGGTGATGGAGGCGACCTCGGACTACTGGAAGCCGCCGTTCTACCTGCTGGAGGCGGCCGGGTTGGAGACCTGGCTGGTCAACGCCAAGGACGTCAAGCACCTGCCCGGCCGGCCGAAGACCGACCGGCTGGACGCGGTCTGGTTGTGCAAGGTCGCCGAGCGGCAGATGCTGCGGGCCAGTTTCGTGCCGCCGCTGCAGATCCGCCAGCTGCGGGACCTGACCCGCTACCGGGTCGACCTGGTGAATGCCTGCACCGCGGAGAAGAACCGGGTCGAGAAGCTGCTGGAGGACGCCTGCATCAAGCTGTCCGTGGTCGCCTCCGACATCTTCGGCGTGTCGGGTCGCGACATGCTGGCCGCGTTGGTCGCCGGGGAACGCGACCCGAAGGTGCTGGCGCAGTTCGCCCGGGCCCGGATGCGGGGCAAGATCAGCGACCTGGAGGAGGCGTTCACCGGATACTTCACCGACCACCACGCCTGGTTACTGACCAAGATGCTGACCCGGATCGACCAGATCAACGCCGACATCGCCGAGCTCGAGGACAAGATCGGCGACCAGATCGCCCCTTTCGCCCAGGCGGTGGACTCTCTTGATGAGATCCCCGGTGTCGGGCGGGTCGCCGCGCACGTGATCGTCGCCGAGGTCGGGATCGACATGACCCGGTTCCCCACCCCGAACCATCTGGCGTCCTGGGCCCGGTTCGCGCCCGGCGTCAAGGAGTCGGCCGGGAAGAAGAAGGGCGCCGGCTCGACCGGCCACGGCAACCCCTACCTGGCCCGGGTCCTCGGTGAGGCCGCCGTCTGCGCCGGCAAGACCGACACCTTCCTCGGGGAACGCTACCGGCGCATCGCCAGGCGACGAGGCCGCAAGAAGGCCGTCGTCGCGGTCGGCCGCTCCATCCTGGTCATCGTCTGGCACCTGCTGTCCGACCCCGACGCCCGCTTCAACGACCTCGGCCCCGACTTCTACGACAACCGCACCGGCCCCGACCGGAAAAGACGCAACCACGTCCGCCAACTCGAAGCCCTCGGCTACAAAGTCACCCTCGAACCCGCCGCCTGAGCCCCCGCCGACAACCACTCCCGGCTCCGCTACGCCCCGCCGGAACCCCACGCACGCCCGACCCGGTCCATTTTCGGATTAGGAGGCCGTCCGCAACGAAGTACGCGAGGGCCGCGACACCAAGGAGCGCGAACTGGCCGGTGACCAGACGCGGTCGGGTTACTGCGACGGCTGTCGAGCTCATGGTGCCTCCTCGGTCCGGAATAGCCGATTCAGGCTCACAATGGCCGTAACGGGGCTGCCGGCGCATCGGTAGTTCTGCCCATCTGCAGGGGGTGCACGATGGTTCGGGAGGAGCTGCGACTGGCGGAGCTGCTGTGTGCCTTGTCGGTGAGTCTCGACCTGGCGATGGCGCAACCGCCCGAGAAGTCCGTTCGGAGCTGTCTGGTTGCGACTCGGCTCGCAGACCGCCTTGGCCTGCCACCCGCCGACAAGCAGACCGTGTACTACGCAACCCTGCTCCGCCACCTTGGCTGTACCGCGACCACCCACGAAGAGGCCCACCTGATGGGCCCAAGTGCGGCAGCCCTGCGACCGCTTGCCGAGCGCACAGACACCGCGAACGGCCGGGAGTCCCTAGCCCTCCTCAGCCGGGTCGGCAAGGGCACTGGCGTTCGCAGACTCCAGTACGTCGCACGCACGCTCGCGTCCGGTGCTGCAGGCGAGGCGGAGCTACTGCTGGCTATCTGCGAGGTCGGCAGCACGCTAGCGGTCGACCTCGGCCTAGGCCCGGCTGTGGCCGATGCGATCTACCAGGGCCTCGAACGCTGGGACGGCAAAGGTGCGCCGAAGGGACTCGCCCGTGACGAGATCTCCATCGCCACAAGGATCGCCGAGGTCGCTACGCAGGCGGTGAT
>NZ_JBOHGC010000648.1:0-23369 GCF_050699995.1 Actinokineospora sp.
GGCGCCGGCGCGGGCGGCGGCGCGGGCGACCACACGCCGGGTGCGGCCGGGTCTGGGATGGGCGGCGGCATGCCGATGGGCGGCATGGGCGGCGGCGGTGGTGGTGGCCAGGGCGGCGACAGCGAACGCGCGGGCAGTCAGTGGCGCACGACAGGTCAACTGTTCGATGACGCTTACGCCGAAGCCGAGTCCAGCACCGGCAGCGCACTGGGTGAGAGGTAGGAAGTCCGATGCTTGACGAACGCGACCCGATCTTCCGCGCGGCATTGGCTCCGTTCGAGGACGCCCGCTACCGCAGGCAGGCCATCGTGGCCGAGATCGACCGTGAGTTCGATCAGCGTGCCACTGACCTGGCGAAAGCGAACGCTGAGCGGGACAAGCAGTCCGAACAACAGCTCAGCGACCTGACGAAGATGGCAGGCGACCGGAAGTCGGCCCAGCCCGAGCAGCAATCAGGCGGCTGGGAACGCAAGGAACGCAGGACCATGCTGTCCTTCGGCGACGATGACCAGCCGTCACCGCCGGGGTCTCTGCCGAGGCCTGCGCCGAGGCCCGTGCCGTCACCCCCGCAGGAGGCCCCCGCACTGCCCGCGTCGCCCGCGCCGGAGCGCTACTTGTCCTTCGGAGCGGTCGAAGACGATCCGCCGGCGCCACCGGCTTCGCCGCAGTCCGCGCCACGGCAGGCGCCGCGTCGGGCGGCCCCGCCGCCCGAGGATGACGACGACGACTTTTCAGGACACAGTTGGGTGCGCTGACCGGGCACTGACGACCAGGGGGAGCCATGCCGTCCGGTGAACTCCGGATCGATCATGAGGCGGTGGCGGTGGCGGTCAGGGAACTGACCGCTATCGGGTCCGCGCTCGATGCCGTGATGGAATACGCACGCGAGGACGACCTGGTGCCAGGCATGTTCGGTGTGCTCGGTGAGCAGCTGGGTGCGGCGTCGGCCTTCGCGCAGGTGCGCGATGAGTTGCGGATGTCGTTCGAACGGGCCGTGCCCTCGATCGACGAACTCGCCCGCTCGGTGGAGGATTCGGCCAACGCGGCGACCGCGGTGGACGAGGAATCCGCTGCGTTGATCAGCAGGGCGGGTGGCGAGCTGACGTGAGTGCTACCTCAGATGCGATCTTGGCCACACTGACGCCACCGGAGCCGGTCGAGGTGGACCACACGTCCACAGCGCTGATAACGGACAACATCAGCGCTTGGTGCGCCCAACTGTCCGTGAGAAATAGTGGATCGCTCTTCGAGCGCTGGCGCTCGCATCCCGCCGCGCGCGGCGGTTGGCAGGAACGCGCCTGGGGCACCCAGGTTGACGAACGGGCGCTGCAAGACTTACAGGGCATCGCATTCGGCAAGCTGGAGGCGAGCCGCCACCGGCTCGCCGCACTCGCGGGCGCCGCGGCCGCGCTCGGCGGTGTGACCCTGAGCGATGGCGGGCATAGCCCTGCGGTGAGCCTTGCCGCGGACCGGCTTGGTCGGTTCACGATGGCGGCGCGAGCCTGGCAGGACGGGTTGACCCAGTTGGCTACCGCGCTCGACGGTGCCCATGGTGTTGCCACCGAGGGGCTTCAGGTGTGGGTCGATGAGCTGCGGTCGGTCTCGCCCAAGGACATCGCCATCGACGACTCGGCCAAGCGCGACACGCAGATCGATCGCCTCGACGACGCGATGAAGAGCGGAACCCGCTGGGGCAGAACGTTTCCCGTCGACGCACTGCGTACGCCCGGGATGTGCGACCTCAATTTGGCGCCCGGCCAGGTGGGTGAGGCGTGGCCCAGCAATGAGGTCATCAACTACCTCGATGATTTCTGCGCGCGCTACGACGCGATCGTCGGCAAGTTCCGGCGCAACCTTCGCGATGTGCACGAAGCCACTGCCCGGGCGTGGTTGACGTTGGGGGATCTGGCGCGGGCGGTCAACGCGGATCCGTTCGCGCGCTTGGGAAGCGGGACAAGCGGGTCCACTGGCGAGAGCGTGACGATCCGCCAGGCGGGCCACGCGATCAAGGTGACGGAGCCGGATGCCGAAGGCCGCGTGGCGCTGAATGTCGATGGCAAGCAGTACGTGCTGGGCACGCAACCCGAGCCTGCCGCGCAGCCTGCGCCTGAGGCGGTCAGAGGTGGAGGGCCTGCCGGGGAGTCGGGCACCGGGAGCGCGGGTGCCGGTGGCGGCGGGGCTGGTGGGGCGTCGACCCCGCCTGCTGAAGGCATCTCGGCCGGCGCGCAGGTTCCGGCGGACGACGACGTCGAGAAGTCTCGCCAGGCAGGCGCTCCCGCAGGCGCTGTCGCCGCGGGTGGTGCTTCGCCCGCAGGTGGGGCACCGATGGGCGGAGGTATGGGTGGTGGGGGTGGTGGCCAGGGCGGCGGCGACTCCGAGCGCAAGGCGAGCAAGTGGCGGTTGGCGGGCAGCTTGTTCGATGACCGCGACCCGATGGCGAGCTTCGACGGCGTCGTCGGCGAAGATCCGGCAGCACGCGCGAAGTAGGGAGGCGACCGTGATCGACGAGACGGACCCGGCGGTCCGCGCGGCCCGCGCGGCGTTCCAGCACATCCGCGCCGACCTGGGCGACCGCCTCGACGCCTCCCGCGCCGCCTACCAGGCGAAGCTGGCGGCGCACGAGAAGTACGTCGCCGAGCGTGCCGCGAAGGAAGACGCGCAGCGGGCCGAGCAGGTCAAGCCGCAGGAGCGGAAGAAGGCGGTTCCAAGGGATCGCAAGGGAAAGCCACCCGTCCCAGAGAAGCCCGTTCGCGCCGTTCCGCCCAAGCAGGCTCGGCCCGAGCCGGTCGACCCTTCGGACACCGGGGTGTTCTCCGTGAGCTGGATGACCAAGAACTGACCTATCGCCCGTACCCCTGCGGCGGGAACCGCGGCGGCGGTCCGGTGACCAGAAGCGCTGCGCTCACGACAGGACGCATGGACCCGGCTGCCGAGGCGGACCGTAGTTCAATCCGTCAACGATGGAGGATGCCTCCGACGCCGTTCGCGGTTCGGTCAGTCGTTCGCCGCGATGTGTTCGCTGAACACCATGACCACCAGCACCAGCAGTGCGGCCACCATGACGCCGTTGAACGCGAACACCAGCGGATCACTTGTCTGGCGGGCGGGCAGCAGCATGGTCATCGTCGCCAGCACCAGCGCGATCGGCGCACAGACCAGGCACAGCAGCCGCCCCGCCCGCCGTCCTTTGAGGATCAGCACGCCACCGGCGATCATCCCGATGTCGCACAGCAGCGTCACGATTCCGGTGAGCCGCAGGTACACCGAGAGCAGCCAGGCGAGCCCGATCACGATCGAGAGCACGCCGATGACCGTCGCGCGGCGGGACCTAGGCGGTGGTGGCCAGATCGTCATCACCGTCGAAGGTGATCTCGGCGCCCTTGACGTCTTCCTCGACCAGCGGCAGGTATTCGGCCTCACCGGTGAGGTGGACCAGGAAGAACGCGGTGAGCAGAGCGCGGGACACGCGCTGGGTGGCGTGCTGGGCCTTGCCGTCGACGAGCAGCCCGCTCCAGTGCCTGCCCTCGGTGAACCCGAGGTGGGTCGCCTTGGGCAGCGTCCGCACCTGCACTGGCCCGGACCACGACCGGGCGATCAGCTCGGAGTTGCCCACCGGCGGCGCGACCCGGTCGGCGCCCGCGGCCAGGTGCAGACCCGGCATGCCGCAGGACCGGGCCGCCTCGGACGCGAACGGCTTGGTCTGGGAGGCCGCCATGGTCGCCACCGCGCGCACGCGGTTGTCGTCCGCGGCGGCGAGGACAGCGCAGCCACCGCCGGTCGAGTGACCCGCCAGGCCGAGCTTGTCGCCGTCGACGCTGATCGCGCCCTCGCCCAGGCGCACGCCGACGCACACGTCGAGGGCGGTGCGCAGGTCGGAGGCGAGCAGCCGGTGTGATCCCAGCGGCCCGGTGTGGGTGCCGGGGGCGGCCACGACGATGCCCCAGGACGCCAGGTGGCGGAACAGCCCGCGGTACCGGTCGGGCGGCTGCAGCCAGCCGTGGCCGAACGCGACGGCGGGCAGACCGAGGCCCGATTTCGGCGTGAAGACCAGCCCGGGCATGCCGATCAGCGCGAGATCGCCGCGAAGGACCTCGTTGGGACCGGGACGAGAGAGCTCGTCGAGCAGGTGCTTGGCCTTGCGTGCCATGTGCGCAGCCTATCGGTGGCCGGGCATCGGGGTGTGGCGGTGCCGGCTACCCTGGTGCGCGTGTGCGGAATCGTGGGATATGTGGGTCATCGACAGGCACTCGAAGTCGTCATCGGCGGGCTTCGCAGGCTGGAGTACCGCGGGTACGACTCGGCCGGGGTCGCCGTCCTGACCGGCGGTGACCTGGCCGTTGAGCGCAAGGCGGGCAGGCTCGCGAACCTGGAGGCCCGCCTCGACGAGGTCGGCCGCGACGGCTTCGCGGGCACCGCGGGCATGGGCCACACCCGCTGGGCCACCCACGGCGCCCCGATCGACCGCAACTCGCACCCGCACCGCGACACCACCGGCCGCGTCGCCGTGGTGCACAACGGCATCATCGAGAACTTCGTCGCCCTGCGCGGTGAGCTGGAGTCGGCGGGCGTCGAGTTCAGCAGCGACACCGACTCCGAGACCGCCGCCCACCTGGTCGCCCGCGCGTACGCCGACGGCGGGACCGCCGGTGACCTGCCCGCCAGCGTCCGGGACGTCTGCGCCCGCCTGGAGGGCGCGTTCACGCTGGTCGTTACCCATGTCGACGAGCCGGACCTGATCGTCGCCGCCCGCCGGTCCTCGCCGCTCGTGGTCGGCATCGGCGACGGCGAGACGTTTGTCGCATCCGACGTCGCCGCGTTCATCGAGTACACCCGCGAGGCCGTCGAACTGGGCCAGGACCAGCTCGTGGTGATCACCCGCGACGGCTACGCGGTCCTCGACTTCCACGGCGAGCCCGCCCCGGCCAAGACGTTCACCGTGGACTGGGACCTGTCCGCCGCCGAGAAGGGCGGCCACGAGTACTTCATGCTCAAGGAGATCGAAGAGCAGCCCGAGGCGTTGGCGAACACGCTCCGCGGGCACTTCGTCGACGGCCGGATCGTGCTCGACGAGCAGCGCCTCGCCGAGCAGGACCTGCGCGACGTCGACAAGGTCTTCGTCGTGGCCTGCGGCTCGGCGTACCACTCGGGCCTGGTCGCGAAGTACGCCATCGAGCACTGGACCCGGCTGCCCGTCGAGGTCGAGCTGGCCTCGGAGTTCCGCTACCGCGACCCGGTGCTCGACCGCGACACCCTGGTCGTGGCGGTGTCGCAGTCCGGTGAGACAGCCGACACCCTTGAGGCCGTGCGCCACGCGCGCGAGCAGAAGGCTCGCGTGCTCGCGGTGTGCAACACCAACGGCGCGCAGATCCCGCGCGAGTCCGACGCGGTCCTCTACACCCACGCCGGTCCGGAGATCGGGGTCGCGTCGACCAAGGCGTTCCTCGCCCAGATCGCGGCGAACTACCTGGTCGGCCTGGCCCTGGCGCAGGCCCGCGGCACCAAGTACGCCGACGAGATCGCCCGCGAGTTCCGCGAACTCGAGGCCATGCCCGACGCCGTCAGCCGGGTCCTGGGCACGGTCGACCAGGTCCGTGCCCTCGGGCGTGATCTTTCCGACTCCAAGGCGGTGCTGTTCCTCGGCCGCCACGTCGGCTACCCGGTCGCCCTCGAAGGCGCGCTCAAGCTCAAGGAACTGGCGTACATGCACGCCGAGGGCTTCGCGGCAGGCGAGCTCAAGCACGGTCCGATCGCGCTGATCGAGGAGGGCCTGCCGGTCGTCGTGGTCATGCCGTCGCCCAAGGGCCGCGCGGTGCTGCACTCCAAGCTGGTGTCCAACATCAGCGAGATCCAGGCCCGCGGCGCGCGCACGATCGTCATCGCCGAGGAGGGCGACGAGACGGTCCGCCCGTTCGCCGACGAGCTGATCGAGATCCCCGCCGTGCCGACGCTGCTGCAGCCGCTGGTGTCGACCGTTCCGCTTCAGGTGCTGGCCGCCGAGATCGCCCGCTCGCGCGGGTACGACGTCGACAAGCCGCGCAACCTGGCGAAGTCCGTGACGGTCGAATAGCCGTGAGGGGCGTCTGGACCACCGCGCGCGTCCGGGAGGCCGAGGACAAGGTCCTCGCCCGGACGCCGGAGGGCGCCCTCATGCGCCGTGCCGCCCATGGTGTGGCGCTCCACACGACCCGGCTGCTGCGCTCGACCACGGGCGGTGTCGCCGGTCGGCGGGTCGTGCTGCTCGTCGGCGCGGGCAACAACGGCGGCGACGCGCTGTGGGCGGGCGCGTTCCTGCGCAAGCGTTCCGTGGGTGTCACGGCTGTGCTCCTCGCACCCGACCGCGCGCATGCCGAAGGCCTGGAAGCGTTGCTGTGGGCGGGCGGACGCGTCGGCTCGGCTGATGACATCGATTCCGCCCACGTAGTGATCGACGGCATCGTCGGGCTCTCCGCGCGCGGCTCGCTGCGGCCGGACGCCGCCGCGCTGATGTCCCGGGTACGGGTGCCGATCGTCGCGGTGGACCTGCCCAGCGGTGTCGACCCGGACACCGGCGCGGTCGACGGTCCCGCGGTCGACGCCCAGGTCACGGTCACTTTCGGCGCGCTCAAGCCGGTCCACTTCCTCAGCCCGCGGTGCGGCGAGGTGCACTTCGTCGACCTCGGGCTCGACTTGGCCGATCCGGATTTCGAGGTGTTCGAGGCCGAGGACGTGGGCCGGGCATGGCCGCTGCCGGGTGCGTCGGACGACAAGTTCACCCAGGGCGTGGTCGGCATCGCGGCCGGTTCGGCGACCTATCCGGGTGCGGCCGTGCTCTCCGTTGGCGCCGCCGTGCGCGCCACCTCGGGCATGACCCGCTACGCGGGATCGGCGGCCGACGAGGTCCGCGCGCGCTGGCCGGAGGTTGTGGCGACGGGGTCGGTCGAGGACGCGGGCCGGGTGCAGGCGTGGGTGGTCGGCCCCGGACTGGGCACGGGCAAGACTTCGCGCGACGTCGTGGCCACGGTCCTCGGCGCCGGGGTGCCGACGGTGGTGGACGCCGACGGCATCACCTTGCTCGCCGAGAACTCCTCCCTCTGGGACGCCCGCGACCCGGACGTCCCGGTGCTGCTGACCCCGCACGCCCGCGAGTTCGCCCGCATCGCCGAACCGCTCGGCGTCGACCTCGGCGCGGACCGGGTCGGCGCGGCCCGTGCGCTGGCGGCGAAGCTGAACGCCACCGTCCTGCTCAAAGGCCACGCCACGGTCATCGCCGCCCCCGACGGCCGGGTGGCGGTGAACTCCGCCCGCTCGCACTGGCTGGCCACCGCCGGATCCGGTGACGTCCTTTCCGGACTCAGCGGCGCCCTGCTCGCCGCGGGCCTCGAACCGCGGCTCGCCGGCGCGTGCGCGGCCTTCGTGCATGTGCGTGCGGGGGAGCTGGCCGCGTCGGGGGCGCCCACGTCCGCGTCGGCCATCGTGGACGCGTTGCCCGACGCAATCCGCGGTGTGTCACGATTCCGTCATGCCTGACCAGCCGCGTGCCGAGGTGACGGTCGATCTCGACCACATCCGGCACAACGTCGCGCTGTTGTCCGCCCGGGCCGCGGGCGCGGAGACGATGGCCGTGGTCAAAGCCGACGGCTACGGCCACGGTGCCGTGCCGGTCGCCCGCGCCGCGCTCTCAGCAGGCGCGACCTGGCTCGGTGTAGCGTCGGTGCACGAGGCCGCGGTGCTGCGCGCGGCCGGGATCACCGCGCCGATCTTGGCCTGGCTCGACGTTCCCGGCGCCGAGGCCCCGCCGGACGTAGACCTGTCGGTGTCCTCTGTGGACCAGTTGGCCGGTCTGTCCGGCAGGCGGATCCACCTGAAGATCGACACCGGGTTGAGCCGCAACGGATGCCCGCGCTCGGCGTGGCCCGAGCTCGTCGCCGCGGCGGCCGCGTCGGACAACGACGTGTACGCCGTGTGGTCGCACCTGGCGTGTGCCGACGAACCGGGGCACCCGTCGGTCGACCGTCAGGCGGAGCGGTTCGCCGAGGCGTACCGGGTCGCGCTCGACGCCGGTCTGACGCCACGCAGGCACCTGGCGAACTCGGCGGCCACCCTCGACCGCAAGGACCTGCACTTCGACCTGGTGCGCGTGGGTATCGCCATGTACGGGCTGAATCCCTTGCCGTACCACGAAGACCTGCGGCCTGCGATGACATTCCGTTCGTCCGTCGTGCTCACCAAGCGGATCGACGCGGGCGAATCAGTCTCTTATGGACACACGTGGACCGTCGACCAGGCAACGAACCTGGCGCTCGTGCCGGTGGGCTACGCCGACGGCGTCTCCCGATCCCTGTCCGGCCGGTTCGACGTGTTCCTCGGCGGCAGGCGGCGTCCGGTGCGCGGCCGGGTGTGCATGGACCAGATCATCGTCGACTGCGGTGACGACGAAGTCCTTGTGGGAGAAGAAGTAGTGCTGTTCGGCACGGGCGATCGCGGCGAGCCCACCGCCCGTGAATGGGCCGACATCATCGGGACGATCGACTACGAGGTCGTCACCGGCATGTACCGCTCCCGCGTGGCCCGCACGTACCTCGGCGAGTCCTCGTGAGCGTGACCAACCGGGTTCTCGCCGGTGTCGGCATGGCCATCGCCGGGGGTGCCGTCGTGGCGGGCGTCATCCGGGCCCGCAGGCCGGAGGAACTGCACGCGGGTGCGGCGCTGGGCGAGCTGCCGCCCGACCGGGTCAGCACCGTCGCCGCCGCTGACGGCGGCGCGCTGTCCGTGGAGGAAGTCGACCCGGATGACGGCGGGAAGCCGGAACTCACGGTCATCCTCGTCCACGGTTTCGCACTTTCCCGTCGCTGCTGGCACTTCCAGCGCCAAGGCCTCGCCGCCATGACCGAACCCCGTGTGCGGCAAGTGCTTTACGACCACCGCAGCCACGGCCGCTCCGCGCTGACCGACGAGGCGTCGAGCACCATCGAGCAACTCGCCCGCGACCTCGACGACGTCATCCGCGCCATGGCGCCGGAGGGTCCGCTGGTCCTCGTCGGGCATTCCATGGGCGGCATGGCCATCATGGAGTTGGCCGAGCAGAACCCGGAGCTGTTCGCTGAGCGGGTCGAAGGCGTGGCGCTCATCGGCACGTCCGCGGGCGAGGTCGGCAAGAGCGGGCTTTCCCGTCCGCTGCTGTCGAAGTACAACCCGGTGACCCGCTACCTCGGCCGTTTCGCCGACTGGCAGCCAGGTCTGGTCGAACTGGTGCGGGCGAGCGGCGGCCAGCTCACCCGGCAGGCGGTGCGCAGGCTCGCCTTCGGGTCGCGCAGCGTCAGCCCGAGCCTGGTCGACTTCCTGATGGACATGCTCAACGTGACACCGGTGCGGGTGCTGGCCGACTTCATCGAGACTTTGGGCAGCCACAACAGGTACGCGGCCTTAGCCGGTTTGAAGCACAGCCGCGTGTTGGTCATCGGCGCCGACGAGGACCGGATGACGCCGTTCGAGCACACCGAACGCATCGCGTTAGAACTGCCCGACGCCGTGCTGGTCCGAGCCCGCGGCGCTGGGCACATGGTCATGTTGGAACAACCCGATTTCGTGAACGAACACCTGGCCGACCTGCTGCGCGACTGCGCGCGCGGCGCGGGCGCCGGGCGGAAGAAGTGGTGGCGTCGTGGCTGAGACGATCGAACTGCCCGAGGTCGAGGACACCCTCGACTTCGGCCGCAAACTCGGCGAGATGGTGCGTCCGGGCGACCTGATCCTGCTCGCGGGCCCGCTGGGTGCGGGCAAAACCGTTGTCGCCAAAGGGATAGCCGCCGGGCTTGGGGTGCACGGACGGGTCAGCAGCCCGACGTTCATCATCGCCCGCGAACACCAGGCAGGCGACCGCGGCATTCCCCTGGTCCACGTCGACGCGTACCGCCTCGGCGGAGACCTCACCGAGTTGGACGATCTGGACCTGGACACCGAGCTGGTCGACGCCGTCGTCGTCATCGAATGGGGCGAAGGCGCCGGCGAGCGGCTGTCGGAGGACCACCTCCTCATCCGCCTGGACCGCCGCCCCGACGACAGCCGGGTGGCCACCCTCGAACCTCATGGAAACTGGACCGACCGCCGGATAGGCTGACCCGCATGCGAGCGGTGATCTTCGACTGGGGCGGCACCCTGACCCCGTGGGTGACCATGGACATGCGCGCCGGGTGGCAGATCTACGCCGACATCGTCCACGCCGACGACCCGGAGCAGGCCAAGGCCATCGCCGACGCCCTCCTCGCCGCCGACGACGCGGCCTGGTCGCGCTGCCGCGCGGAGGCCACGGCGTTCTCGCTGAGCCACGTGCTGACCGAGGTGGGCGTGCCGGAGCACGAGGCGGCTTGGGCGGCATACCGGGCTTTCTGGGACCAGGCCACGTACACCGACCCCGAGGTAACCCCGCTGCTGACCGAACTCCGCGCCCGCGGCCTGCGCACCGGCGTCCTGTCGTCCACGTCCTGGCCCGGCGCCTGGCACGAGGAAATCCTGATCCGCGACAACGTCCGCCACCTCTTCGACGCGTGCGTGTGGAGCAGCGACCTCGAGTACACCAAACCGCACCCGAAGTCCTTCGAAGCCGCCATGCACGCCATCGGCATCGACGACCCGGCGGACTGCGTCTACGTCGGCGACCGCCCCCACGACGACATCAACGGCGCCAAGTCAGCGGGGATGAAGGCGATCTTGATCCCGCACAGCGACATCCCGGAAGACCAGCGGGTCCCGGTGGACGTCGAACCGGATGCGATCCTGCACCGCCTGTCGGACCTGCCGAAGATCCTCGACAGCTGGAGCTAGCCAGCAAGACGTACAACATGTACATTTGATACATGACGGCTGCCCGCGATCATGAAGTAAGCGTGACGGACGCGCGCGCCCAGCTTCCCGAGTTGCTGGACACGCATGTGCGCGATGGCGATGTCGTCTATCTGACCAGGTACGGCAGGCGGGTTGGCGCGGTTGTGCCCGCTGATGTCGCTGAGCGACTCGAAGAGCTTGAGGACGCCTACTGGTCGCAGCGTGCCGCGGACGTGCTCGCCAAAGGCGAGACGTCTGTTCCTTGGGATGAGGCTGTGGCGCTGCTGGAAGCCGGGGACCTCGACCGGTGACGTGTCGGATCGAGATCGCCCGCGAGGCGATCCGAGCTCTGGCAAAGCTCGACAAGCCGATTCGCCGTCGGCTGCAGACCGCGATCACCAAGCTGGGCGACGATCCTCGCCCGCATGGCGCCATCGCCCTCCAGGGCTTGAGCGGCGCGTATCGCGTGCGCGTCGGCGATTATCGTGTGGTTTACACCGTCGATGACGGTCGACTCGTGGTTTTGGTCGTCGATCTTGGTCACCGCCGCGAGATCTATCGAGATCTCTAGTCTGCGATCCCTCGAACAACGCCCAACTCGACAAGATCAGCGGGCCGCAATCGCAACTGCTCAGCAGTGGCCGGAACATCTTCCGGTGACCGCTTCAAAATCGCCGCACACAACTCCGGTGCGATCACCGAGAAGTAGGCATCGGGCGTGATCCAAGTCCGATCCGGCGCCGCCAACGCCAACGCTCCGCCCGACCCGCCTTCGCCAATCACCAGAGTCGTCACGGGCACCCGAGCCGCCGCCACAGTCGCGAACAATTCCGCGATGGCAGGCCCGACTCCCGCTCGCTCAGCAGCGGCATCATTCGCGGCCCCGGGTGTGTCGACCAAAGTCAGCACAGAGATCCCCAACCGCTCAGCCAACCGGATCAGCCGAGCCGCTGTCCGGAACCCGGCGGGCGTGGTGGCGGTCCCACTCTGTGCCGCATAGGCAACGGAATGCCGACCACGCAGCCCGATCCCGCACAGCATCCCGGCATCCACGCCACCGCAACGATCCCCGGAAATCGACCGCCGCAAGTCGAAATAATCGTCCAAATAGGACTCTGCGTGCGGCCGGGTCGCCAACCGGGCACGCTGGACCGCCGACCACCCATCAGCGGACGGTTCGACAGATCCCAACGACCGCGGCACCTCAGCAGGCTCCGGTGTCCCCGAACTCAGCAGCAGCAACCATTCCGCCACAACGGAACCGACATCTTCGAGGGCACACACCTCATCGATGTGTCCGTGAGCGAGTTGCCCCTCAGCCGTATACGCCGGGTCATCAGCGACCGGCCGCACCCGCCGTCCGGCGAACCCGACCTGCGCCTGCTCGATCCCAATGATCACATCCGCACCCGCGCCGAGCGAAGCCCACAGCCCGCCGGTCGTCGGGTCGCGGAGCACCGAGATCTGCGGAACCCCAGCCTGATGCAGCAGGGTCGACTGCCGTGCCACCCGCTGAAGTTGGTGCAGGGAAAGCATTCCCTCATGCATACGACTGCCGCCTGTGGCGATCAGCGACACCAACGGCGTCCGTGTTTCCCGCGCCCGAGTGAACGCGTACTCGATCCGGTCCCCGGTCGCACTGCCAACCGACCCGCCAAGAAACCGAAAGTCGAACACGATAAGCACGGCCGAGACGCCACCCACGCGCCCTTCGCCGCACACCACGGACTCGGTCTCACCCGAAGCCCGCGCGGCCCGCTCGCGTGCCTCCCCATACCCGGCCCAGCCAAGCGGTCCATCCCCAGGTCCGGCAGTTGTCCACAGCCCGCCCGGCACCCCTCCCTTCCGCCCCCCACCCCCGATAGACTGGCCAGGGGCCGTCCCCCCGGGGAAGGGCGGGGGCTGCGCTGCGGGTGTTTCGCGGGTGGAAGTGTTCGTGGGGAACTCGGTGAAGTCGGTGGTGATGGCGGCGATCAGGTGCCGCGCTCCCTCGTCAGGCATGCAGCGCTCGCTTGGTGACCTTGCCCATTTCGTTGCGCGGCAACGCGTCCAGGTAGTGGACCACCCGCGGGCGCTTGTGCGGGGACAGCAGCGCGGCCACGTGGTCGGCCAACTCCTTCGCTGACGGCGGTTCCCCTGACGGCACCACCCACGCCACGATCCGCTCGCCCAAGTCCTCGTCCGGCTCACCCGTCACCGCGACCTCCGCGACCCCAGGGTGTTCCAACAGCGCGTTCTCGATCTCACCCGCGCCGATCTTGTAGCCGCCGCTCTTGATCAGGTCCGTGGCCCGCCGCCCGACGATCCGGACATACCCGTCGGCCGAGCGCACCGCCATGTCCCCGGTCCTGAACCACCCGTCCCGCAACGCCTCCGCCGTTGCGTCCGGCCGGTTCAGGTAGCCCAGGAACAGGTTCGGCCCGCGCACCTCGATCTCGCCGATCTCGCCGTCGGGGACCTCGGCGCCGGAGTCGACCAGCCGCACGTCCACACAGTCGACCGCCGGCCCCACGAATCCGGGCCTCCGGTCCCCGGACGCGCGCACGGCGCAGTTCATCAGGGTCTCGGTCATCCCATACCGCTCGACGACCTCCTGACCCGTCGCCTTCGTGATTCGCGCGTGGTCGGTCGCGGGCAGCGCCGCCGAACCGGACACGAGCAGCCGCGCCCGCCCGACCGCCGCGGCCAGGTCGGCGTCGGCCTCGCAGTCCGCCGCGAGCCGGTGGTACATCGTCGGGACGCCGAACATGACCGTCGCCGAGCCGGACAGGGCCGTCGCGATCGCGTGCGTGTCGAACTTGCCGATGTGGTGCGCCGCGCCGCCGAGCCGCAGGGGGCCGAGCACGCCGAGGATCAAGCCGTGCACATGGAACAGCGGCAGCGCGTGCACCACCGTGTCCGCGGCCGTCCACTCCCACGCCTGCGCGAGCGCGTCCAGGTTCGACGCGATGGCCCGGCGGGGTAGGAGCACGCCCTTCGGTGGCCCGGTGGTGCCCGACGTGTAGACGACGAACGCGGGCGACTCCGGATCGGCCTCGGCGGGCAGCGGACCGTCGAGCCGGGCCGACAGGTCGACCGTCACCCCATCGGGGCCGCCGATCACCAGGTCGGGTGAGCTGTCGCCCAGGATGTGCGCCAGTTCGCGCTCGCCGATCTTCGGGTTGATCGGCACCACGGCCGCCCCCGAGAGCAGGACGCCGACGACGGCGACGCAGGTCTCCAGCGTCGGTGTGGCCCACACGGCGACCCGGCGGGCGGCGCCCACCTGGGCCGCGACCGCCTTGGCCGCCGCGGCGAGCTCGGCGTGGGTGAGGACGTCGGACCCGAATCGGAGCGCTTCACGCTCGTCCGGAACAGCCAGGGTGGGCAGCAGCACGACGCCAACCCTAGTGCCGCCGAACGCTCACCGGCAGTTATGACGGTCACGCGCGCAAGCGTTTGCGACCGCGCCCCACGTGCCCGAAGGCACGCCTCGTACTCTTGACAACCGTGCTGGTACTCGCTGTGGACACCGCCACGCCCGCGGTCACCGCCGGTGTTGTCGAACTGACCGACGGGCGCCCCCGCGTGCTGGCCGAATGCGTCACGGTCGACGCCAAGGCCCACGGGGAACTGCTCACCCCGCACGTGCGCGACGCTCTCGCCGCCGCCGGCCGGACACTCGCCGACCTCGACGCGATCGTCTGCGGCATCGGCCCCGGCCCGTTCACCGGCCTGCGCGCGGGCATGGTCACCGCGGGCGCCCTCGGCCACGCCCTCGACCGACCCGTCTACCCGGTTTGCTCGCTCGACGCGATCGCCGCCGACGCCCCTGGGGCGCCGCTGCTGGTGGTCACCGACGCGCGCCGCCGCGAGGTCTACTGGGCCGCCTACGACGGCGCCCGGATCACCGAGCCCGCCGTCACGCCGCCCGCCGAACTGGCCGAGCGCCTCGCCGACCTCGGCGTCGTCCGCGCCGCGGGCTACGGCGCCAAGCTCTACGCGGAGATCCTGGGCCTGCCCGTGGTCGGCCCGGACCACCCGAGCCCGGCCGGTCTCGTCGCCGCGGCGGACTTCACCGCCGACCCCGGCCCGCTCACCCCGCTCTACCTGCGTAGGCCCGACGCCGTCGAGCCCGGCGCGCGCAAGCGGGTGAGTCCGAGGTGACCGTGCGCCTCGAACCGCTGCGGCGCAAGGACCTGCGCCGCTGCGCTGAACTGGAGAAGATTCTGTTCTCCGGCGAGGACCCGTGGAGCGAGTCCGCGTTCGCCTCCGAACTGGACTGGGGCCACTACTACCTCGGCGCCTACGTCGAGGACAAGCTCGTCGGCTACGCCGGGCTGTCCCTGGCGGGCGCGCCCGGCGACATGGAAGCCAGCGTGCACACCCTCGGCGTCGACCCGGCCTTCCAGCGTCAGGGCATCGGCGAGCTGCTGCTGCGCGCGCTGCTCGCTCGGGCCGACGAGGAGTCCGCCGCCGTGTTCCTCGAAGTGCGCACGGACAACAAGTCCGCCATCGCGCTCTACGGGAAGCACGGCTTCACCACCATCGGCCTGCGCCGCCGCTACTACCAGCCCTCGGGCGCCGACGCCTTCACGATGGCGCGGCCCGAGAACGCCGGAGTCCCCGTGGAGGAGACCACGTGACGATCATCCTGGGCATCGAGAGCTCCTGCGACGAGACCGGCGTCGGCATCGTCCGCCTCGATCGCGACGGAGGGGTCGAGCTGCTCGCCGACGAGGTCGCGTCCAGCGTCGACCAGCACGTCCGGTTCGGTGGCGTGGTCCCCGAGATCGCCAGCCGGGCGCACCTGGAGGCGATGGTCCCGACCATGCGCCGCGCGTTCGAGGTCGCCGGTCTCGGTCTGTCCGATGTGGACGCGATCACCGTCACCTGTGGACCCGGCCTGTCCGGCGCGCTGCTGGTGGGTGTCTCGGCCGCCAAGGCGTACGCCATGTCGCTCGGCGTTCCCCTCTACGGCGCCAACCACCTCGCGGGCCACGTCGCCGCCGACACGCTCGACCACGGTCCGCTGCCCTCGCCGTGCCTGGCCCTGCTGGTCTCCGGCGGCCACAGCCAGCTGCTGCGGGTGGACGACCTGTCGGGCAAGATCACCGAGATCGGCTCGACCATCGACGACGCCGCGGGCGAGGCCTACGACAAGGTCGCCAGGGTCATCGGCCTGCCCTACCCCGGCGGCCCGCCCATCGACAAGGCCGCCCAGCGCGGCAACCCGAAGGCGATCGCCTTCCCCCGCGGCCTCACCGGCCCACGCGACGCGAAGTACGACTTCTCCTTCTCGGGGTTGAAGACCTCCGTCGCGCGCTGGGTCGAAGCCCGCGAACGCGACGGCGAGGAAATCCCGGTCGACGACGTCTGCGCGTCCTTCCAGGAGGCCGTCGCCGATGTCCTGACCGCCAAGGCCGTGCGCGCGGCCACAGAGCTGGGAATCGGCACCATGGTCATCTCCGGCGGAGTCGCCGCGAACTCCCGCCTCAAGGTCCTGGCCGCCGAACGCTGCGCCGCCGCGGGCATCGAGCTTCGCGTCCCCCGCCCCCGCCTGTGCACCGACAACGGAGCGATGATGGCCGCCCTCGGCGCCCACCTCGTGGCGGCGGGCGTCCAGCCGTCCTCTTTGGACCTTTCGGCGAACCCGGCGCTGCCGGTCTCGACGGTGTCGGTCTAAATCGCGTTGCCCTGGGAGGCCACTGTCGGACATAGTTCCGTTCGACAGCAACGAAACCCGGAGTTGAGCGTGCACGGCAAGTCCGAAACCAATCGGCCTCTGGAGTGCGCCCGCCGCCGGGGTTCCCCATGATCACCTGATCGTGAGGAGCCGCCGTTCGGATACTCGGACGGCGGTTTTTGTTGTCAGCGCCCGGCTTCCTGGGGGAGTCGGGGGCGTCCCCGCGCACGGGCGGTCCCATCCCATCAACCCATTCGGTCCGGTGCACCGGGCGGAAGTGCTTCCGTGCGAGCACTTCCGCCCGAACCCGATCACCGCCGCATACACACCCTGAGCGCCGGGTCCAGCCCAAGCTTCGCCTCACGAGCGACCAACTCGGCCAACCCCGGTGTCGGCTCCACGACCCCAAACCCGATCTTGGCGTAGTAGACCCCGTTCCACGCCAGGTCCCGGTAGGTCGCCAGGGTCAGCGCCGCCAGTCCGTGCTCGCGCGTCCACCCGTCCAGGTGGTCGATCAGCCGCGCCCCGAGCCGCCGCCCCCGAAACCGCGGATCGACACTCACCTGCGCGATGTGCGCACACCCGTCGACCACCTCGGCGAGCAGATACCCACCGACGACCCCGTCCCCGACGGCCACCCAGCACCGCCCGGCGTCAGTGAACTCCGCAAGCACCTCGACGGGCGGCGGCGGCATGTCGGCGATGAAGTCCATCCCGACCGTCCGGAACACCTCACCCGCGAGAACCTCGATCTCCCGCAGCCGCTCGAAGTCGCCCGCCGCCGCTTCGCGGATCATCGGCCTGCCCAGGGTCGCGCGGCGACGAGGCATGGCGGCGATGGCGTCCATCCCGAACGCGCGGAACGGGCCACCCGCGTCGCCCTCGATCTCGTGGAGTCGAGGGATTCCGCGGGCAGCCCGTTCCGAATGATCACCGTGCCGACGTTACTCGGCGACGGTCTTCTTACGCCTCCGAGTTACGAACACCGCGAAACCGCCGAGGACGACCGCGGACAGACCCGCGATCGCGGGCCAGACCACGCTGGCGCCGGTGTTCGGCAGATCGCCCGAGGCGGCCTTGCCCTGCGCGGCGGGGACCGCGGTGGTCGTCGTGACCGGCGCGGCCGTCGTGGTCGTGGTCGGGGTCGGCTGCGGGTTCGCCGACTTCACGACCTCCAGGAACGAGTCACAGCCATAGGGGCACACCTTGGTGATGCGGAAGTCCCACCTGGTGTCCTTGCGCACCCAGCCGTCCGAGAAGGCGATGTCGTACGCCCCGACTGGGATGTCGGTGAACGCGGCCTTGCCCTTCGCGTCGGCCTTCACGGTGACCACGATCTTCTTCGTGGTCACGTCGATGAGGCTGACGTCGAGGCCGGGCAGTTCCTCGCCGTCCTGGTGCCACTCGTCGCCACCCGGCTTGTTCGCGAACGCGGTGATCGACACGCTGCCGACCGCGTTCTCCTCACCGGCGAACGCCCAGGCGTCGGCCTGCGGGTTGTTCGACCCGTCGAAGCCGAAGTCGCACGAGACCCGGACCATGCCGTACTCGCCCGCTCCGGCGGGCACCACACCGGACACCGTGATCACCTTGGTCTCGCCGCCGCCGACCTTGGCGCCCGC
Source organism: Actinokineospora sp. (assembly GCF_050699995.1). Lineage (GTDB taxonomy): Bacteria > Actinomycetota > Actinomycetes > Mycobacteriales > Pseudonocardiaceae > Actinokineospora. Next base: position 18,088 of record NZ_JBOHGC010000648.1, read on the forward strand.
GCCGTCGAATCCGAGTTCACCCCAGGACTTTTCGCCCCAGCCGACGTGGTCGGGGCTCCCGCCGATCCGGTCGCAGTTCGCCTTGATTCCCGCGAGCGCCACCGTGCCGGTGTTCTTGAGCGTCACCTTCATCTCGGCGGTGTCGCCGACCTGGTACCGCTGCTTGGTGAAGGCGATGGACGCGGTCAGGGACTTGTCGAAGTGGCCGACGCCGCCGAACAGCAGGTTCGCGTTGGCGTCGGTCGTGTCGACCGCGACGGGCTGGTACTGGAACGTCCAGCCGTCCTTCTCCTCCACGAACACGAGGTAAGGGACGGTCGCGACGTTGTCCATCCGGAAACGCCCCGCTGCGTCGGTCGTCGTCTCAGGACGGTCGTCTTGGAAGTAAGGGTTGCTCGCGGTGACCTTCGCCCCGGCGAGCGCTTCGCCGTCGTCGAACTTCTCGTTGCCGTTGCGGTCGGCGTACACGGTGCCTGCGAAGTAGCCGGTGCGCTTCTCGACCTTCGCCTCCGCCAAGGGGAACAGCGGGAGCCCCGGGCCGTCCGGCTTGATGCCGATGTAGCCGAGCAGCTCGACCTTCGTCGCGTTTACGTTGCCGATGTGCGCGAAGAAGTCGATCTCGACCGTCTCGTGCGCGTCCAGGGTGCCGCCCGACGGGTTGCTCCCGTTCCAGTTGAACTCACCCGCGTCGCCGGTGAAGTGGACGCCGTCCTTGCCCGCCGGGTAAGCGATCACGTGGTCGATCGGGGCGTCGGTGGTGTTGGTGATCGTCGCCGTGGCGACGACCTCCTCACCGGTGAGGTAAGTGTCCTTGTCGAAGCCGATCTCGATGTCGAGACCCTCGACAATGGGAGCCGGAACGATGCTTGGCGCGGGCTGTGCCACGGCGGCGTTGCCGCCGAGCGTCAGGCCCGCCACAGCCGCCCCTACAGGAGGGGTGCGTTGCACGCTTAGCACTCGCGTGGGTAGAGTGCCAAATGTACGGCACCAGCACCGCCCCGGCACCCGCGACGGCGGGGTGGCAGGAGCCGTCTGTCATAGGAACCTGCCAACGCTTTCGACGACCCGTGGAGGTCACAGCGGTGAGCGTCAACATCAAGCCGCTCGAGGACAAGATCGTTGTCCAGGCGAGCGAAGCCGAGGCCACGACCGCGTCTGGTCTGGTCATCCCGGACACAGCCAAGGAGAAGCCCCAGGAGGGCAAGGTCCTGGCTGTGGGTCCGGGCCGGATCGACGACAAGGGCAACCGCGTCCCCGTGGACGTGGCTGTCGGCGATGTCGTCATCTACTCCAAGTACGGCGGCACCGAGGTCAAGTACAACGGCGAGGAGTACCTCATCCTCTCCGCCCGCGACGTGCTGGCTGTCGTCAACTAGACACCGGCTGACCTAGTCGAACGCCCCGGCGGCCCCGTTCGGGGCACCGGGGCGTTCTTCATTCGAGTGCCCGCGTATATCGAGAGGTAATCAATGCCCAAGCAGATCAGTTTCGACGAGGACGCTCGTCGGGCCCTTGAGCGCGGGGTGAACAAGCTCGCCGACGCGGTCAAGGTCACGCTCGGCCCGCGTGGGCGTCACGTCGTGCTCGCCAAGAAGTTCGGTGGGCCGACGGTCACCAACGACGGTGTCACCATCGCCCGTGAGATCGAGTTGGAAGACTCGTTCGAGAACCTGGGCGCCCAGCTCGCCAAGAACGTCGCCACCAAGACCAACGACATCGCGGGCGACGGCACCACCACCGCCACCGTGCTGGCCCAGGCGCTCGTGCGCGTCGGCCTGCGCAACGTGGCCGCCGGTGCCAACCCGACCGCGATCGGCCGGGGCATCCAGGCCGCCTCGGACGCCGTTGTCGCCTCGCTGCTCGCGAAGGCCACGCCGGTCAAGGGCCGCGACAACATCGCCCAGGTCGGCACCGTCGCCTCGCGTGACGCCTCGATCGGCGCGCTGCTCGGCGAAGCCATCGAGAAGGTCGGCGAGGACGGTGTGATCACCGTGGAGGAGTCCTCCACGCTGGCCACCGAGCTCGTCATCACCGAGGGCGTCCAGTTCGACAAGGGCTACGTGTCGGCGCACTTCGCCACCGACCTGGAGTCCCAGGAAGCCGTGCTGGAGGACTGCTACGTCCTGCTGCACCGCGACAAGATCTCGGCGCTCGCCGACCTGCTGCCGATCCTGGAGAAGGTCGCCGAGTCCGGCAAGTCCGTCCTGATCGTCGCCGAGGACGTCGAAGGTGAGGCGCTGTCGACCCTGGTCGTCAACGCCCTGCGCAAGACGATCAAGGCCGTCGCGGTCAAGGCGCCGTTCTTCGGCGACCGCCGCAAGGCGTTCCTCGACGACCTCGCGGTCGTCACCGGCGGCCAGGTCATCGCCGCCGAGGTCGGTCTCAAGCTGTCCGAGGCGACCCTCGACTCGCTGGGCACCGCCCGCCGCGTCGTGGTCACCAAGGACGAGACCACGCTGGTCGAGGGTGGCGGCTCCAAGGCCGACATCGACGGTCGGGCCGAGCAGCTCCGCAAGGAGATCGAGGCCTCCGACTCCGACTGGGACCGCGAGAAGCTGCAGGAGCGGCTGGCGAAGCTCTCCGGCGGCGTCGCGGTCATCAAGGTCGGCGCGCCGACCGAGACCGAGCTGTCGGAGCGCAAGCACCGCATCGAGGACGCGGTCGCGGCCACCAAGGCGGCTGTCGAAGAAGGCATCGTCCCCGGCGGCGGTTCCGCGTTGGTGCTCGTGGCCAAGGAGCTCGAGGGCAACCTCGGCCTCACCGGCGACGAGGCGACCGGTGTCGCGATCGTCCGCGAGGCGCTGACCGCGCCGCTGTTCTGGATCGCCGCAAACGGCGGCCAGGAAGGCGCGGTCGTCGTCAACAAGGTCGCCGAGCTGCCGTGGGGCCACGGCTTCAACGCGGCCAAGCTGACCTACGGCGACCTGCTCGCCGACGGCGTCGTCGACCCGGTGAAGGTCACCCGCTCCGCGGTGGCCAACGCGGCGTCGATCGCCCGGATGGTGCTGACCACCGAGGTCTCCGTCGTGGAGAAGAAGGCGGAAGAGCCCGCTGGCCAGGGCCATGGCCACGGGCACGGTCACGGCCACTAGTTTTCTCGCACACGAAAGGCCCGTTCGCCTCGGCGAACGGGCCTTTCGCGTCTGCGCTAGTTGGCGACGGCCAGGGCGCGTTTCTCGGTTTTGATGATCGCCTCCCGCTCGGACTCGGAAAGCCCGCCCCAGATCCCGTAGGGCTCGTGCACGGCGAGCGCGTGGGTCCGGCAGAGGGACAGGACCGGGCATGCCTGGCAGATCGCCTTGGCCTTGGACTCGCGACGCGCGCGGGCGGGTCCGCGCTCCCCATCCGGATGGAAGAAGAACGCGCTGTCCATGCCTCTGCACGAGCCGTCGAGCTGCCAGTCCCACACATCGGCGTTCGGACCGGGGAGCCTGCGAGTGTCCGCCATGATGGCCGCCTCCATGTCTGTGGGAAGGGAGTCAATACTCCATTCGGTGCAGCGGCTTACACGCTAGAACCGCGTCAATACTTGTTCAAGGGTGATCGACTCATTCGTACCGCGATTCAGCCGATCGGCATCACCCAGTCGACGCAGCGTGGCCATGTATCCAGTTGCCGGACACTCGGCGTCACCCGACGATGGTGCTGTGGTGACCAAATCCGAGCAGGAGACACCGAGCGGTTCCACGGACAGTGGGCCGCCCGGTGATGGCGAGACCGACGAGTCAGACGAACCGACCCTTCCGGTCGCCGCCGTGGCCCGCAGGCTCGGCATCGCGCCGTCGACCCTGCGCACCTGGGACCGCCGCTACGGGGTCGGCCCGAGCGGGCACACGACGGGCAGCCACCGCCGGTACGCGCCCTCCGACATCGCCCGGCTGGAGCTGATGCAGCGGGCCCTGCTCAAGGGAGCGGCGCCCGCCGAGGCCGCCGACTACGCCCGCCGGGTGTCCGCCGAGACGGCCGCGGGCCGGACCCAGCCGGAGCATCCGGCCGAACCTGCCGCCGCGGCCGACCAAGACGGCGACTGGCTCTCGGACATCGCCGACCAGAGCAGGTCACAGGGCTCGCCGGACCCGCGCGGGCTCGGCCGGGCGGCGCTGGCGATGGACGACGAGTCGATGCAGGTGATGATCGCCGAGGCCATCGAGGGTTACGGCGTGGCCGCCACCTGGGACTCGATGATCCGTCCCGTGCTGTCCGCGGTGTCCAACCGCTGGGTGCACGCGGGGGACTGCGTGGAGCTCGAACACCTCGTCGACGAGTGCGTGCTGGCCGCCATGATCCGGGCGACCCCGCTGGTGCCCGCGCCGCGCAACACCCGGCCGATCCTGCTCTGCTGCGCGCCCGGCGAACGGCACTCGCTGCCCCTCTATGTCCTGCGCGCCGCACTGGCCCGCCGGGGCCTCGGCACCCGCATGCTGGGCGCGGCGCTGCCCTCCGCGTCCCTGGCCGCGGCCGTCCGACGCACCGCCCCAGCCGCCGTGGCGCTCTGGGCGCAGGTGGCGGCGAACGGCGGCGCGGACGTGATCGACCAGATTCCGCGCACGAGACAGCACATGCGGATCTTCGCGTGCGGGCCAGGGTGGTTCGACACCGACATGCCGGGACGGGTCGAGCACCTCGACGATCTCGCGGGCGCGGTGGACCGGATCGAGTCGGTGGTGCTCGGCGAGGCAGACTCGACCAGGTGAGTGACCCCGATCGGGCGGCCGGGTGGACGGCCGCATTCGGCGAAAACCCGAAAGCAGTAACCCCCGGCGGGCCTGCCGAGCCGCTCGACTTGTGGTTGGCGGCCGTCGCTCTCGGTGGCCGGGGTCAGTACGCGCGAGCCGCTGACCTGCTGCGGAGGTTGATCTTCAGCCCGGATCCGGTGATCGCCGCGCTCGCCGCGGCGACCCGCGCGTCGCATCTTCGCCAAGTCGGCGGGCACGCCCTCGCGAGAACGTTCGACGCGGCGGGCCTCAACCGGCTCGCGCGCGCGGCGCTGATCGGGTCGGGAGGCATCGACCGTGATCATCCCGACCTGCCCGGGCCGCCCGGCGCGGACGTTCGGGCCGCGCGGTCGGACGTCCTCCTCGGCCTCGCCGCCGACGCCATCGGCCTGGGCCGCACCGCGCAGGCTCGGCGCCTGTACGGAATCGAGTCCACCTTGGGGGACGGGGGCTGGCGCACGGAGATCCGGCGGGGCTGGGTGGCGGCGGAGACCGAACTCGGCGCCGGGTCCGCGCGGGCCGCTGTCGGGCCCGCCGAGGCCGCCGCTGCCGCCGCCGCGGCCTCGG
>NZ_JBOHGC010000649.1:0-9402 GCF_050699995.1 Actinokineospora sp.
CAACCTGCCGTCTCCTCTTTACGCGATTCGAGGCACCCGGCCGATCCGAATGGCCTCGCGGCCCACGATCAGAGCGATCGTCGTGCACACAGCGGGAAACAGGCCCGCCACGGCCAGCACCGCGGTCGCGGGCACGGTGATCAGGAACGCCGCCCGCAGCGTGGGCCCCCATCCTTCGCTGACGATCTGCCGGACCCACCGCAGCCAGACACCGTCAGCGCGGTCGATGGGTTCGGCGGTGGCCGCCAGGGAAAGCAATTCATCCAGCGACACAAGCTCTTTGCCGGAATCCGGCAGCACCCGGTGCGCCTCGGGTTTCCGTGGTTCGGCGCCACGGAATGGTTGTATCGTCACGCAGTCCGCTCTCCTTGCTGGTCAGACTATTGGTGGACAGGACAAATCGAATGCCCTGTCCACCAATCTTCCTGACCCCGACGATCCAGCATGTGCGATATCGGGTTTTCGTCGACGAGCGGTGATATTCGATCTTCGAGCGGCCGACGGAATTCGTGCCCGCCACTCACCTCGGCGCAATCACCCGGTCGGGACGCAACCTCGCTGTATCCGGCTGGTCAGAGCCGCGCGGCGAGGCGGGTGCCCTGGTCGATCGCGCGCTTGGCGTCCAGTTCGGCGGCCACGTCGGCGCCGCCGATGAGGTGGACGGACTGACCTGCCGCGCGCAGGGTGTCGACCAGGTCGCGGTGGGATTCCTGGCCGGCGCAGATCACCACGCTGTCCACGGCGAGGGTGCGCGGCTTCACGCGGTCCTTGCCGAACGTGATGTGCAGGCCCTCGTCGTCGATGCGCTCGTAGTTGACGCCGGGGATCTGCTCGACGCGCTTGGCCTTCAAGGCCGCACGGTGGACCCAGCCGGTGGTCTTGCCGAGCCCGGCGCCGATGCGACCTTCCTTGCGCTGCAGCAGAAACACCTGACGCGGTGACGGGTCGGGCTTGGACTTGGCCAGGGCGCCCTCGTCGTCGATGCCCCACTCGGCCTGCCAGGCGGGCAGATCGAGGGTCGGGGACTCGCTGTTCGTGAGGAATTCGCTGACGTCCACGCCGATGCCGCCCGCACCGATGATCGCGACCTTCTCGCCGACCGGCTTGCCATGCCGAACCACGTCCACATAGGACAGGACCTTCTGGTGGTCTATGCCCGGGATGGCGGGCATCCGCGGCGTGACACCGGTCGCGAGGACGATCTCGTCGTAGCCGCCGTCGATCAGCTCTTGGGCGATGACCGCCTTGTCGAGGTGCACCTTGACCCCGGTGACCTCGAGTTGCCTTGTGTAGTACCGGATCGTCTCGGTGAACTCTTCCTTGCCGGGGATGCGGCTGGCGATGTCGAACTGGCCACCGATCGCCGAACGGGCCTCGAACAGGTCGACGTCATGGCCGCGCTGTCCGGCAGTCACCGCGGCCGAGAGTCCGGCCGGACCGGCGCCCACGATGGCGACGCGCTTGGCGCGGCGGGTCGGCAGCAGCACCAGTTCCGTCTCCCGCGCGGCCCGCGGGTTGACCATGCACGAAGCCTTCTGGTTCTTGAAGACGTGGTCCAGGCACGCCTGGTTGCACGCGATGCACGTGTTGATCTCGTCGGCGCGGTCCTGCTCCGCCTTGCGCACCCAGTCGGGGTCGGCGAGCATCGGCCGCGCCATCGACACGAGGTCCGCGTCGCCGCGGGCCAGGATCTCCTCAGCCACCTGCGGCATGTTGATGCGGTTCGTCGCCACCACGGGGATGGACACGTGCGGCTTGAACCGGGCGGTCACCGAGGTGAAAGCCGCGCGTGGCACGGAAGTCACGATGGTCGGCACCCGAGCCTCGTGCCAGCCGATGCCAGTGTTGATGATAGTGGCGCCCGCGGCCTCGACTTCCTTGCCCAGCGCGACGATCTCGTCCCAGGTCTGGCCGTCCTCGACGAACTCGGCCATCGACAGCCGGTACACGATGATGAAGTCGGTGCCGACCGCTTGGCGGGTGCGGCGGACGATCTCGACCGCGAGCCTGCGCCGGTTCTCCGGCGACCCGCCCCACTGGTCGGTGCGCTTGTTGGTGCGGGGAGCCAGGAACTGGTTGATGAAGTAGCCCTCGGAGCCCATGATCTCGACCCCGTCGTAGCCCGCTTCCTTGGCCAGCACGGCACAGTTGACAAAGTCACGGATCTGCGCGCGCACCCCGCGGTCCGACAGCGCGCGCGGGCGGAACGGGTTGATCGGGGCCTTGATGGCCGACGCGGACGCGCTGAACGGGTGGTAGGCGTAGCGGCCGGCGTGCAGGATCTGCAGCGCGATCTTGCCGCCTTCTTCGTGCACCGCCTTGGTGATCTCGCGGTGCCTGCGCACCTCGGCGTCGGTGGTGAGCTTCGAGGCGAACGGCTTGAGCCAGCCCGTGCGGTTGGGCGCGTAGCCGCCGGTGATGATGAGGCCGACGCCCCCGCGGGCGCGCTCGGCGAAGTACGCGGCCAGCTTCGGGACGTCGGCGGCGCGGTCCTCCAGGCCGGTGTGCATCGAGCCCATGACGACCCGGTTGCGCAGCGTGGTGAACCCGAGGTCCACAGTGGACAACAGGGTGGGGTACTCGCTCATCGCGTCTCGCCTCTTTCCGCGTCACGGCGCAGGGCCGTCAGAACCTCGTCGCACCACGCGACGAATCCCCGCTCGGCGCCGATTCCGCCGCGCAGGACCAAAAACTGGTGCAGTGCGGGCCCGGTCAGCGCATCCCGATCGGGGAAGTCGCGCCGCTGCATGGCCTCGTAGAGGGCGAGCCGCTCGGCGTGCTGGGCGCGGTGGCGCGCGACCTCGGCGGCGACCGCGTCCGGATCGCCGTGCGCCGCGCGGAGTTTGATCGCGAGTTCGTCGCGCAACTCCGTCGGCTGAGCGGGCTCGGCAAGCCACCGGGAGATCTCGGCCGCGCCCTCGGCGCTGACCGTGTAGACCTTCTTGTCCGGCTTGCCGTCCTGCGGGACGTGCTCGACGTGCACCCAGCCCGCGTCGTCCATGCGCTTGAGGACGCGGTAGATCTGCTGGTGGGTGGCGCGCCAGAAGAACCCGATGGACTTGTCGAACCGCCGGGTGAGCTCATAGCCGGACCCCGGCCGCTCGCTGAGCGAAACCAGGATCGCGTGCTCCAACGCCATGCGCCGACAGTACCTATGCAACGAGTTGCATTGCAACGAGACGCATATCTCTAGAAGTCGGCCGCCACCTGGATGAGTGCCTGCTGGAGCCGTTCAAGGTCCTTCGCGCCCAACAGGTCACGCAGCCGGGCCTCGACATCCTCAACCGCTTCGAACGCCGCCCGCAGCGCCTCATGCCCCTTGTCGGTGAAGACGATCAGCTTCGCGCGGCGGTCGGACGGATCGGGGACTCGAAGCAGATAACCCCAGCTCTCCAGGCCGTCGACCAACTCCCCCATGGCCTGCGGGGTCATCCGGGCCTTCTCCGCGAGCCGGGTCAGCCGGATGCCGTCATGCTCCATGTTGATGAAGACGGCGGCGTGCGCGGGCCGCGCCCGCTCGTCCCCGCGGGGCGCACGGGCGTCGATGCCCTCAGCGAGCCGAAGGTAGGCCTGGTAGAGCAGGGCCGCGGTGTTCCGCTCAGGGCCGCGCGGCGGCGGCGACTGCGCCGGAGCGTTGCTTTCCACCGACCCTCCTCGTACTGTTCAGGCAGCTTGATATTCAGGATACCTTAGCTTATCCGGAGGCGATTGTGGAAACCGAACAGGTGTGGGCCGAGATCGAGGCAGCCCGACTGCGGCTGGCCGACTTCCTCGACACACTGTCGCCGGATGACTGGGAACACCCGTCGCTGTGCCCGGGTTGGCGGGTGCGCGATGTCGCGGCGCACCTGACCCTGGCGCCGCAGACCACGCTCGGACGGTCGATGCGGGACTTCGCGAAGGCCCGCGGAAACTTCAACCGGCTGGTGCTGAACACGGCGATCGAACAGGCGGAGCTGCCGACCGGTGAGATCGTCGGCCTGCTGCGGTCGCTGGCCGAATCGCGGCGGACGCCGCCGGGGACTGGGCCGCTCACCACGATCCTGGATGTGCTGACGCATACGCAGGACATCTCGCGGCCGCTGGGCAGGGAGATCGAGATCCCGCCGGCGGCGGCGCGAGTGGGGGCGGAACGGGCTTGGTCGATCGGGTGGCCGTTCCACGCGCGGAAGCGGTTTGGCGGGTTTGCGCTGGTGGGGACGGACTCCGGGTGGACAGCTGGGGCGGGACCCGTGGTGGAGGGGCCTACGTCGGCGATGTTGCAGTTGCTGACGGGGCGGGCGGTGGCTTTGGAGCGGTTGGGCGGGGATGGGGTGGCGGAACTGGCGCGGACGGCGTTCGGCCGAACAGAGAACTCAGCGTCCTGAAGTGAGAACTCGGCGTCGGGAACGTTGAACTCGCCGTCTGGAACGTGCGACTCGCGGTTGGGAACGGGTGGCTGGGGATTAGAGGTGGGGGGATAGGTGGGTGGCTAGGGCGGTGGCCAGGTGGGGTGGGACGGCGTTGCCGATTTGGCGGGCTATCTCGATTTTGGAGCCGCACCATTCGAAGGTGTCCGGGAAGGTCTGGAGGCGGGCGGCTTCGAGGTGGGTGATGGGGCGGTGCCACTGGGGGTGGAGGTACTGGCCCTTCTCCGGTTTGTAGAACTCGGTGCGGATCGTCAATGAGGGGGCGTCCCAGCGCATGCGGCCCATCACGTCGGTGGTGCCGGTCTTCTTCTCCCGCCAGCACCGTGGGAGCAGGTGGTCGGGGAGGTCGAAGCGGCCACCGCCCGGTGGGATCGCGCGGTAGCGCTCCAACGACAGCGCGGTCGGGTTGCGGCCGAGGTGCAGATCGATGCTCTTGAAGCGGCCGGGGATCCGTTGCCCGAAGAACTCCACCGTTGAACTCGGCAACGAAGTCGAAGCGGGTGTCTCCGGAAGGCCCGACAACACAGTGCGCACTCCCTGCCACTCCCCAGTCGGAACCGGGAGCGGGATCGGGCCGATCCGGGACCCGATGACGAACGCCCGCTTGCGCCGCTGCGGCACACCGAAGTCGGCGGCCGGCAGCACACCGGAGGTCAGGGTGTAGTCGGCGAGCAATCCACCGGCAGACGTCTCCGCTTGGAGTAGCGCGAACTCCGAGGACGCCAGGAACCGGTCGACGTTCTCGATCACGAACGCCCGCGGTCGGGCCGCGCGCACGAAGCGGAGGTATTCCTTCCACAGCTTGTTGCGCGGGTCCTCGACATCACGCGCGCCCAGGTTGGAGAAGCCCTGGCACGGCGGGCCGCCGATGATCACGTCTGCCCGGGGGATGTCGGTGACCGTCGCGATGTCGGCCCAGCGGACGTGGTCCTCGCCGAAGTTGGCCGCGTACGTGGCCGCCGCGTGCAGGTTGTGTTCGACCGCCAGGATCGGGGTGAAGCCTGCCGCGACAAAGCCGGCGGTCATGCCGCCGCAACCGGCGAACAGGTCGATCATGGTGTGCGGCACCGGCTCAGCGTAGCCGGCTCAAACCTTGAACGACCGCCTCTGACACGCGCACGGCGGCAACCAGCGGGTCCTCGTGCTCCCAGACCCGCACGGCCACCCACCCCGCCGCCGCGAGGACCTCGTCAGTGGACCGGTCGCGGGTGCGGTTGGTCTCGATCTTGGTGCGCCAGAACTCCGCATTGCGCTGGGGCCAGGTCGCGTGGGTGGGGCAGCCGTGCCAGAAGCAGCCGTCGACGAACACCGCGACCCGCGCCCGCGTGAACACCACATCGGCTTCCCGACGCACACCCGGCAGTGGGCGGCGGTGGACGCGGTAGCGCAGACCCAGCGCGCGCAGGGCCCGGCGCAGGGCCAGCTCGGTCTGGGTGTCACGGGCCCGCTGCCTGCTCATCCGCGCGCTGGTCGCGGGTGTGGTGTCCATCAGCAGCAGGTGGCGCTGCGCCGTTCCATCAGGACCGTGTCGCGCCAGGCGCCGTCGAGGCGGGCGATGCGGTCACGCACGCCGACCACCCGGAAGCCCGCCGAGCGGTGCAGCGAGATGCTCCCCTTGTTCTCCGGGAAGATCGCCGCCTGGACCGTCCACAGCCCGTCGTCGTCGGCGGCCCGCACCTGCCGGTCGATCAGCGCCTTGCCGATGCCGCGGCCGCGCGCGGCTTCCGTCACATACACAGAATTCTCCGCGACCCCGGCGTACGCGGCCCGGCTCGACACCGGCGCCAGCGCCGCCCAGCCGACCGCCTCGCCGTCGAGTTCGGCCATCCAGCGGTGCTCCTTGAGCCATTTCCGGTCGAGGGACTCGCGGGACGGCACTTTGCTCTCGAAAGTCGCCATCCCGGTCGCTATCCCCTCACCGAAGATGCGCCGCACGACCGGCCAATCGTCATCCTGCATCGCGCGAACCGTGACATCGTCCGGAATGCCCATGGGCCCATTCGGCGCCGCCAGTGCGCCCATGACGACCTCGGCGGCGTGCGGCAGTCCGACGCAGCACGCGTCGTTGACGGAGACGAAGGTCTGGGTGCCCTCGCGGCGCAGGAGCACGAAGCCGACGTCGGCCAGCTTGCGGATGTGGTGTGAGCACGTCGGCTGGCTGATGCCCACATCCACGGCGAGCGCGCCGACGGTGACGGGCATAGGGCTCGCCGCGACCGCGTGGAGGACCTTCACCCGCGTCGGATCGGCGAGGCATGCGAACCAGTGCGCGAAAGTCTCCGCGCTCGTGTCATCAAGTCCGGCCATACCTACATCATAGATGACCGTCAATGGTTGCGCTGATCATTAAGTTCCGTACCCCTACGGATACCGCCCCTGATTGTTCCTCACCTGGCGTCACTCGAAAGTGGCGAGCAGCGAACCGCCGTCATCCCTGCCCTGAGACGAGCGTTCGCCAGATCCGAAAGGAACAATCGTGAAACCAACAGCACGGTCCTGGGGCGTAATGGCCTTGGCCGCCGCCGCGGTGCTGGTCCCGCTGGGAACCTCGATCGCGAACGCGGCCGAGTCGACAGCGGCCGAGACGGCCTGGGCCTCGACGTTCGAAGGCAGTTCCGTGGGCAACCCCGCCCCGGGCTCGGACGCGGGCGCGATGTTCATCGGCGGAACGGACGCCACGGTGAGCGAGTACGCGCCGATCATCGCGGGCATCCGAGCCGGCGGTGTGCGGCCGGAGGGCCAGACCTGCACCGGCGAGCTCGTCGCGCCGCGCAAGATCCTCATCGCCGCGCACTGCGCGGACGCGCAAGGCGAGAAGAGCTTCGTCTACGGCCTGAACGACCTCAAGGAGTACAAGGGCGGCGCGGGCACCGGCTTCCAGTTCGCCAAGGCCGTCACCTACAAGAAGCACCCGAAGTACGTCAGCTTCGATCAGGGATTCGACGTCGCGGTGGTCACCCTGGACCGTGACATCACCCCGCTGAACGGAACCTTCGCCAAGTTCGCCACCTCGGCGGACAAGGACGTGAACCTGGTCGGCCGCAAGGGTCTCGGCTTCGGCTACGGCAAGAAGGACGTCAACGACGACACCAAGGACGTCACGCTCGACAAGGCCGAACTGCCGATCGTCCAGGGCGGCGTCAACAACGAGTGCAGCGGCAGTGGCAGCGTCGGCAACTTCAACAACGCCACCATGATCTGCGCGGGCACCAGCACCGGCCGTCCCGTGACCGTGCTGCCCGGCGACAGCGGCGGCCCGCTGCTCGTCGACGGCAAGATCTACGGCCTCGCGTCGTGGGGCAAGAGCACCTGGGACTGGTGGAACGTCTACGCCCGCCTCAACAACGAGATGGGCGACTGGGTCAAGACCGAGGTCGGCCCCGTCACGCCGACGGAACCCACGGTCTCGGTCACTCCGTCGACCGTGTCGGTCAAGGCGGGTTCCTACGCCTCCGCGACCGTCAACACCGTCGCGGGCAGCGGCGGCGCCGAGAGCCTGAAGCTGGCCGCGACCGGCCTCCCGTCGGGCGTCCAGGCTGTCTTCCAGCCGACCGACGTCACCGCGGGCGGCACCGCCAAGGTCACCTTCGACGCCGCGGCCACGGCGGCCAACGGCACCTCCACGGTGACGGTGACCGCCACGAACGCCGCGGGCAAGGCCATCACCACGACGGTCTCGCTGACCGTCACCGACGGTGGCACGCCGACCGGCGACTTCAAGGTCTCGGTCGACCCGACCAGCGTCGCGGTCAACCCGGGTGAAGGCACCGCGGTCGGCCTGTCGACCGTGGCGGGCACCAACGGCCCCGAAGAGGTCAACCTGACCGCGAAGGGCGCCCCATCCGGCGTCACCGTGTCGTTCTCCCCGTCGACCGTGCAGACCGGCGAAGGCGCCAAGGTCATCATCGAGACCACCTCGTCGGCCGCTCCGGGCACCTACCCGGTCGACCTGAACGCCACCAACGCCGGCGGCAAGACCGCGACGGCCACCCTCTCGGTGACCATCAAGGGCGGCACCCCCGGTGACCACGCTGTGGCGCTCAACCCGTCGAGCGTCAGCGTCAACCCCGGTGGCGGCGCTTCGACCGGCCTGACCACCACCGCGGGCAGCGGCGGCGCCGAGGAACTCACCTTGTCGGCGTCCGGCCAGCCCTCGGGCACGACCGTGACGTTCCAGCCCACCAAGGTCGCGGCGGGCGAAGGTTCCAAGGTGGTCGTGCAGACCGCGTCGTCGACCCCGGCGGGCACGCACACGATCACCGTCACCGCCACCAACGCCGCGGGCAAGACCGCGACGGCGGCGCTGTCGCTGACCGTCAACGGCAGCACGACACCCTTCTCGCTCGGCGCCTCGCCGAGCTCGGTCATCGTCAAGCAGGGTGCGAACACCACCAGCACGATCAGCACGACCGCCGGTTCCGGCGGCGCGGAGACGATCAACCTGACCGCCTCCGGCCAGCCCAGCGGTGTGACCGCGTCGTTCTCGCCGTCCTCGGTGCAGACCGGCTCGTCCTCGACGCTGACCCTCTCAGCCACGAGCAGCGCGCCGGTCGGCACCTACACGGTGACCGTCACCGGCACCAACTCCTCGGGCAAGACCGCGACGACCACGGTGTCGCTCAAGGTCGAGAGCACCACGACCCCGGGTGGCGTGACAGTGACCCTGTCGCCGTCCTCGGGTTCGCAGTACCAGGGTGGCATCAGCGAGTTCTACGCCTCCGCGCTCGGCGGCACGGGCAACCTGACGTTCACCGCCTCCGGTGTCCCCGCGGGCGCCCAGGTGTACTTCAACCCGGCCACCGTGGCGCAGGGCGGGCGCAGCCTGATCTGGGTCTTCACGAACTTCCAGACCCCGATGGGCACGCACCCGATCACCATCACGGCGCGGTCGGCGGACGGCAAGACCGGCTCGGCGACCTACTCCCTGACGGTCACTTCGTTCAGCTACACCGGGAACAGCGCCGGCCGGCTCTGAACTCGGTTAATCTCCACC
>NZ_JBOHGC010000650.1:0-8353 GCF_050699995.1 Actinokineospora sp.
GTCTCGATCGGTTCGACCTGCCGCATCCGATCTCGCTGCACGTCAACGGCTGCCCCAACTCGTGCGCACGCATCCAGACCGCGGACATCGGGCTCAAGGGCCAGCTGATCATGGATGACTCGGGCGAACAGGTTCCGGGGTACCAGGTGCACCTCGGTGGCGGGCTCGGCCTGGACGCCGGGTTCGGCCGCAAGCTGCGCGGCCACAAGGTCACCGCGGTCGAGCTGCCGGACTACGTCGAGCGCGTGGTCCGCAACTTCGTCGCCAAGCGCGAGCAGGACGAGCGTTTCGCCCAGTGGGTCACCAGGGCCGACGAGGGTGATCTGCGATGACCGAGCGCGCCACGCCGTTCCACTGTCCTTACTGCGGCGACGAGGACCTGCGCCCGCAGGAGGAGCCGCAGTCCGCGTGGCTGTGCGCGAGCTGCAGGCGCGTGTTCACGGTCAAGTTCGTGGGTTTGAACCTGCCGCAGGGGGTAGTGAAGTGACCGAGTTGAAGAAACTGGCTCAGTGGGCGGAGAAGGAGCTGGCCGACGTCTCCGCTGTGGAAGCACTGGCGTGGACCCGCGACACCTTCGGCGACCGGTTCATCGTCGCGTCCAACATGCAGGACGCGGTGCTGATCGACCTTGCGTACCAGGCGAAGCGCGAGATCGACATCCTCTTCCTGGAGACCGGATACCACTTCCCCGAGACCATCGGCACCCGCGACGCGGTGGCCGCGGTCTACCCGGAGGTGCGGATCGTCAACGCCGAGGCCGAGCAGTCGGTGGCCGACCAGGAGGCCGAGTTCGGCCTGCTGAACAAGACCGACCCGACCCAGTGCTGCATCCTGCGCAAGGTCGTGCCACTGCAGAAAACCCTTGCGGGCTATGACGCCTGGGTGACCGGGGTGCGCCGGGTGGACGCGCCGACGCGGGCGAACACACCGATCGTGCAGTGGGACGACCGGAACAACCTGGTGAAGATCAACCCGATCGCGGCGTGGTCGGACGAGCAGTTCAACGGCTACATCGCCGACCACGGGATCTTGGAGAACCCACTGGTGAGCATCGGCTACCTGTCGATCGGGTGCGCGCCGTGCACCGCCTTGCCCAAGCCGGGCGAGGACGCGCGCAGTGGCCGCTGGGCCGGGCAGTCGAAGACCGAGTGCGGATTGCACGGGTAAGGAATATGAAAACAACAGAGTCAACACAGGCCGTGAACAAGCTAGACGCACTCGATCGCCTCGAGTCCGAGGCCATCCACATCTTCCGCGAGGTCGCGGGCGAGTTCGACCGGCCGGTGATCCTGTTCTCCGGCGGCAAGGACTCGACCGTCCTGCTGCACCTGGCGGTCAAGGCGTTCTGGCCCGCGCCGGTGCCGTTCCCGTTGTTGCATGTGGACACCGGGCACAACCTCGACGAGGTCATCGAGTTCCGCGACCGCACCGTCGAGCGCTACGGGCTGCGCCTGGTCGTGGCCAGCGTGCAGGACTTCATCGACGACGGTCGGCTGCAGGAGCGCCCCGACGGGACACGCAACCCGCTGCAGACCGTGCCGCTGCTGGATTCCATCACCAGCAACAAGTTCGACGCGGTGTTCGGCGGCGGCAGGCGCGACGAGGAGCGCGCGCGAGCCAAGGAGCGGATCTTCAGCCTGCGCAACTCGTTCGGCCAGTGGGAGCCGCGCAGGCAGCGTCCCGAACTGTGGAACCTGTACAACGGCAGGCACCGCGCGGGCGAACATGTCCGGGTGTTCCCCCTGTCGAACTGGACCGAACTCGATGTGTGGCGCTACATCCAGCGCGAGAACATCGACCTTCCGTCGATCTACTACGCCCACCGGCGCGAGGTGTTCCAGCGCGACGGCATGTGGCTGACGGCGGGCCCGTGGTTCGGGCCGAACGCGGACGAGACCGTGCGGGAGCTGACCGTCCGCTACCGGACCGTCGGCGACGGTTCGTGCACCGGCGCGATCCAGTCCGACGCCGCCGACATCGAGGCGGTCATCGCCGAGGTGTCCGCGTCCCGGCTCACCGAGCGCGGCGCGACCCGCGCTGACGACCGCCTTTCCGAGGCAGCAATGGAAGACCGCAAGAGGGAAGGCTACTTCTAATGACAACGCTGCGCGATCTCCCTCCTGATTTGCTGCGACTCGCTACCGCCGGAAGTGTGGACGACGGCAAGTCCACACTCGTGGGACGCCTGCTCTATGACACCAAGTCCGTGCTGGCCGACACCCTCGACGCCGTGCATCGCGCGAGCGTCGACAAGGGACTGTCCACCCCGGACCTGTCGCTGCTGGTCGACGGCCTGCGCAGCGAGCGCGAGCAGGGCATCACGATCGACGTGGCGTACCGCTACTTCGCCACGCCCAAGCGGTCCTTCGTGCTCGCCGACACCCCGGGACACGTGCAGTACACCCGTAACACCGTGACCGGCGCGTCGACCGCGCAGCTCGCGGTGCTGCTGGTCGACGCGCGCAAGGGTGTGCTGGAGCAGACCCGCAGGCACGCGGCCGTGTTGGCGCTGCTCGGTGTGCCGCAGCTGGTGCTGGCGGTCAACAAGATCGACCTGGTGGAGTACGACGAGGGCATCTTCGAGGTCATCGCCAAGGAGTTCACCGACCACGCCACGGCCCTGGGCTACACGATCGGCTCGGTGCTGTCGATCCCGGTGTCGGCGCTGGTGGGCGACAACGTGGTGGACCGGTCCGCGCACACGCCGTGGTACACCGGCCCGACCCTGTTGGAGCACCTGGAGAACGTGCCGGTCGAGCCGGACCCGCACCACGTCCCGTTCCGCTTCCCGGTGCAGCACGTGATCCGCACGAACACGCCTGAGCACACCGACTACCGCGGCTACGCGGGTCTGGTCGCGGCGGGCACGGTCACCAAGGGCGACGAGATCGTCGTCCTCCCGGCCGGTCTGCGCACGACTGTCGCGCGCATCGACACCCACGACGGCGAGCTCGACGAGGCGGAGGCGGGCCGCTCGGTCACGCTGATCCTCGCCGACGAGATCGACATCACCCGGGGCGACCTCATCGCCGCGGCCGTCGACGCGCCCGCCGTCACCGACGAGTTCGACGCGACCCTGGCGTGGCTGTCGGAGAAGGCGTTGAAGCCGGGCGCGCGGGTGCTGGTCAAGCACGGCGCCCGCACGGTCCAGGCCATCGTCGCCGACCTGCACGCCCGCTTCGACGAGCAGAAGCTGTCCACTGTGGCCACCCCCGACGCGTTGCAGCTCAACGAGATCGGGCAGGTCACCCTCCGCACCGCCGAGCCGCTGCCGGTCGACGACTACTCCGTCAACCGGCGCACCGGGGCCTTCCTGGTGATCGACGCGGCCGACGGGTCCACGCTCGCCGCGGGCCTCGTCGGGGCGGGCCTGTCCGCGCTGGAGACGGACCGGAGTTGTACCGACGGCGATGCCGCCGTCTCCCCCGGTCCGTAAAACCCGGTTCCCCCACCGAAAGGGCTCCAGCCGTGAAGACCCGCTTGACCAGACTGATCGCCGCGACCGCCGCCCTGTCCCTACTCGCAGTCGGCTGCTCGCGTGTCGAGTCAGCCAAGGAGCCCGCCGCGGGACCCGACAAGGGCCCGGCGGCCGAGCTGCGGCTGGGCTACTTCCCGAACGTCACGCACGCCTCAGCGCTGATCGGCCTGGAGAAGGGCCTGTTCGCCAAGGAACTGGGCAACACCAAGCTCGTCCCGACCAAGTTCAACGACGGTTCGACCGAGGTCAGCGCGTTCCTCGGCGGCTCGCTCGACGCGGGCTTCATCGGCTCCGGCCCGGCCATCAACGGCTTCGCCAAGTCCAACGGCGAAGCGGTCCGGCTGATCGCGGGCGGCACCTCGGGCGGCGCGCAGCTCGTCGTCTCGACCGACATCACCAAGCCGGAAGACCTGGCGGGCAAGACGGTCGTCAGTCCCGGACTGGGCAACACCCAGGACGTGGCGCTGAAGAAGTGGCTGGTCGAGAAGGGCCTCACCGACAAGGTCCAGGTGACCAACCGGGAGAACCCGCAGACCTTCGACGCCTTCAAGAAGGGCGAGGTGCAGGCCGCCTGGCTGCCCGAGCCTTGGGCCTCCCGACTGGTGCTCGACGCGCGCGCCAGGGTCCTGGTGGACGAGAAGGACCTGTGGAAGGACGGGAAGTTCCCGACCACTGTCCTTTTGGTCCGCGCCCAGTTCCTCAAGGACCACCCGCAGACCGTGCAAGCATTGCTGCGCGGCCTGCTCGCGGCCAACGACTTCGCCAAGACCGATGAGGGCGGCGCGAAGACCGCGGTCAACAAGCAGCTCGAAGCGTTGACCGGCAAGGGATTGGCCGCACCGGTCATCGACCGGGCGTTCACTTCGATCGCGCTGGACCCGGACCCGCTGGCGGGCACGTTCCCGCAGCTGGCGAAGGACGCGGTCACCGCGGGGGTGGCGGCCAAGGCGACCGACCTCACCGGGTTCGTCGATCTGACCGCGCTCAACGAGGTGCTGAAGGCGGCGGGCAAGCCCGCGGCCGACGCAGCAGGCCTGGACAAGAAGTAGATGGACAACCGAGGAAGGCAGGCGAGGACGATGACCGCGACGCTTGAGGCCCCCGTGCCCACCGCTATCGACGCCGCCGTACGGCTGACCGGCGTCCGCAAGTCGTTCGGTCACGGCCCCCGTGCCGTCACCGCGCTCGACGGGATCGATCTGACGGTCGCCCCCGGTGAATTCGTCTGCCTCCTCGGTGCGTCCGGCTGCGGCAAGACGACCGTGCTCAACCTGATCGCGAAGCTGGACAAGCCGAGCGCGGGCTCGATCGAGCTGACCACCACCCGCCCGGCCGTCATGTTCCAGGAGGCCGCGCTCATGCCGTGGCTGACGGCCGCGCGCAACATCGAACTGCCTCTGCGGCTCGCGGGTGTGAAGCGCGCGGAACGGCAGACCAAGACGCTGGAGCTGCTGGAACTGGTGCGGCTGGGCGGCGTGGGCGACAAGCGCCCGCACGAGCTGTCCGGCGGCATGCGCCAGCGCGTCGCCCTCGCCCGGGCGCTGGCGTCGGCGATCTCCGGCAACGGCGGCGAGGCCTCCTCGCTGCTGCTGATGGACGAGCCGTTCTCCGCGCTCGACGCGATCACCCGCGACGTGCTGCAGGGCGAACTGCTGCGCGTGTGGAAGGCGACGGGCACCGCGGTCGTGTTCGTCACCCACGACGTACGCGAGGCCGTCCGCCTCGGCCAGCGCGTCGTGCTGCTGTCGTCCAAGCCCGGTCGCGTTGTGCAGGAATGGGACGTCGACGGGCTGTCGCAGGCCGCCGAGTCCGCCCGCATCGACGAGATCAACGCCCGCCTGCGCGAGGTGATCAGCAGTCATGCCGCAGCATGAGACGAAACTGCGTGAGGACGAAGCCGCCGTCGAGGCCGGACTCGACGCGCTCGACACCCCGCCCATCACCGCACGCGGTGCCGCCCGCCGCAACCTGCTGCGCCAAGTGCTGGCGCCGCTCGTGGCGCTCGTCGCCATAGTCGGGCTGTGGCAGTTCCTCTGGTCCCGGGCGATCTGGCCGGAGTTCCAGCTACCCGCGCCGATCGCCGTGTGGGACCAGATCCAGACGCTGATCGACAGTGGCCAGGTGTGGGAGTTCCTCTGGGTTTCCGTGCACCGCGCGGTCATCGGGTTCCTGATCGCCCTGGCCGTGGCGACCCCGCTGGGGCTGCTGCTGGCCAAGGTGCGACTCTTCCGGGCGGCTTTCGGGCCGTTGATCTCAGGTCTGCAGAG
This sequence comes from Actinokineospora sp., assembly GCF_050699995.1. Classification (GTDB taxonomy): domain Bacteria; phylum Actinomycetota; class Actinomycetes; order Mycobacteriales; family Pseudonocardiaceae; genus Actinokineospora. The sequence continues at coordinate 5,746 of NZ_JBOHGC010000650.1, forward strand.
CTTGCCGTCGGTCGCGTGGGTGCCCGCGGCGGTGCTGTGGTTCGGCCTGACCGACGCCACGATCTACACCGTCGTGCTGCTCGGCGCGGTGCCGTCGATCGCGAACGGACTCGTCGCCGGGATCGACCAGATCCCACCGATCCTGCCGCGCGTCGGCAAAGTCCTCGGCGCCGGGCGCATCGACAGCGCCCGCTACATCCTGCTTCCCGCGGCACTTCCCGGATATCTCGCGGGAATGAAGCAGGGTTGGGCGTTCTCCTGGCGTTCGCTGATGGCCGCCGAATTGATCGCGACCTCGCCGCAGCTGGGCTTCGGCCTCGGCCAGTACCTGCACAACGGCATGGCGCTGTCGGACATGTCCATGGTCATGGCGGGCATCCTGCTGATCTTCTTCGTCGGTGTCGGCATCGAACTGCTGCTGTTCCGGCCGCTGGAGCGGTCCGTGCTACGGGCGCGCGGGCTGACGGGCGCCCACTAGATGACGCCCCTGATCGCCGTCGCGCACGGCAGTCGCGATCCGCGCTCGGCCGCCACGGTCGCCGAGCTGCTCGACGTCGTGCGCGCCCGACGGCCGGAACTGGACGTCCACGGGGCGTTCCTCGACCTGTCGCGGCCGCTGCTGACCGATGTCCTGGCCCGGCTGCACGGCGAGGGACACCGCGAGGTCGTGGTGTCGCCGCTGTTGCTGGGGCGGGCTTTCCACGCGCGGGTGGACCTGCCCGCGCTGATCGACGCGGCGTGCGCGCGGCTGCCCAGGCTGTCGGTGACCGTGACGGACGTGCTGGGGCCGGATGCCCGGCTGGAGGCCGCGGCACTGCGCAGGCTCGCGGAAACCGGTGTGGCGCCTGATGATCCGACCGTGGGCGTGGTGCTCGCGGCCACCGGTTCCTCGCACGCGCCCGCCAACGCGCGGGTGCACGAGGTGGCCGACCGGTGGGCCCGGGTCATGGGGTGGTCCGGGGTGCGCGCTGCCTTCGCTTCCGCGGCCGAACCCGGCGTGCCCGCCGCCATGTCCGCCCTGCGCGCCCGTGGGGCCGAGCGGATCGCGGTGGCGTCGTGGTTCCTGGCTCCAGGCCTGCTGCCGGACCGGGTGGCCGTAGAGGCGGGGGCAGCCGACCCGGACGCCGTGGTCGCAGCGCCTCTGGGGGCCGCAGCCGAGGTGGCGACGGTGGTGCTTGACCGGTACGACGAGACGCGCGTCGCGCAGCTCCGCAGCGCCTGACCACCATCCACTCGTTCGAGTGACATTCCGCCAGTCGGGACTTGAGGCGTAACGGACAGCGCGGGGGCACCGAGACTCCAGGTATCTCGTCCACCTGGAGTGCGAAGTGGATCAACAAACCGACCTGGTCGACGGACTGAGCAGGATCCTCACACCGCGGCAGCCGTTCGGCCCTAGCAACACCGAGGCGATGGCGCATTTCGGCCCGGAGCTGACGGACCGTCTCTTCGACCGGACCAACGTCATCTACACGCAGGCCGTGGCCAACGAGCACCCGACCTACATCATCGGCCGCAAGGGATCCGGCAAGACGGCGTTCCTGGGCGGCTCACTGAAGGGGCGTTCTCCGGGGCACGAGATCCTGCGGACGGAGAACGTCTACCACGAGATGCTCAAGGTCCTGCACAACTACACCCGCACACACGGCAGGTTGTTCGTCGACCAGAGTGCCGACATCTGGACCGCCGTGCTCGACCAGGTCGCCATCTTCCACGCCTGGCACACCGCCGAACCGTCGGATGAGCGGCGGGACATGCAGATCCTGACCGACTACGTGCACCGCGACGACGCCACCCCAGCCGACTCCACGCACGCGGCCGAGCAGTTGCTGCGCGAGCTGCACCGGCGCGTCACCGCGAGTTCCGTGGACGGACTGCGTGACCTGATCACCGGCATCAGCTGCAACGGCGTCACCTTCGAACGCGCACGCCAGGCCATGCTCGACGTCCTCCAACACCGAGACCGTCCGGTGATCATCGTCATGGACAACTTGGAGGACCTGCACCTGCGGCTGCACGAGCTGACCGAGGTGCTCACGGGCCTGTTCCGCTGCACCGGCCGGGTGGTCGCGCGCAATGCCGACAACCGGCCATACGGGCTGCAGATCTGCCTGCCGTCGGAGCTGTACGACAAGGTCCACGAGATCGCCGCGGCACCGGACAAGGATCTGCAGGGCAAATACCTGAAGATCTACTGGACCGCGCCGGAGCTACTGCGGCTGACCGGGGCGCGGCTCGGGCTCTTGCTCATGGCACGTCATCCGGAGCGGCTGGAGCCGCTGCGCGCGGCGGCGGCGCGGCGGGAGGAGGCCGACCCGGACATCGCGTTGCTGCGCGCGGCGCTGCCGGAGCGCATGCACAGTGAGCTGCGCATCGAGGAGGACCCCTTGGCCTACATGCTGCGGCACACCCAATTGCTGCCCCGGCATCTCATAGAGATCCTCAACAGCGTCTTCAGCAGACACGACAGCGGATCCGTGCCGTGGGCGGTAACTCCGCAGGCTGTCATGGCGGGAACCCGGTACGCCGAGCGGCTACTGGTCAGCGGCATCCTCAACGCCTATCAGGCCTCATATCCGGACGCCGCGGCCGCGCTGCGCAAGCTAGC
>NZ_JBOHGC010000651.1:0-1485 GCF_050699995.1 Actinokineospora sp.
CGGAGTCGCCCGAGGTGATCGACGGCTACGACCTGTTCCGCACCGAGCTGGACTTCCTGCGCACAGCCATCGAGGAGTCCTACGACAACCCGGCCCGCCGCATCGGGTGGGCCGAGCACCCCGATGAGGGCACCGTCGAGTTCGTCCCGCCCGACGACCTCAAGTCCCGCTTCGACGCGCTGCCGCAGAACTATCTGGCCGAGCGCCAGGTCAAGCAGCGGTTGGTGCTCGCGACCGACAAGGCCACCGGCAAGGCCGAGCTGCAACGGGCCAGGGACAACGTCGGCTCGAAGCTGTCGTGGCCGCAGGCGCACTATCTCGGCCCGCTGCATCCGGTGTTGGACTGGGCGGCGGACAAGGCGCTGGCCCGCTTCGGCCGGGGCCAGGTGCCGGTGGTCACCGGCGCGGTGGATCATCCGTTGGTGATCGGCATGGGCACGTACTCGAACCGGCGCGGCCAGGTCGTTCTGCGCAGCGTCGCGGGCGTCGGTTTCCTGGAACCGACAACGCCCTACGAGCTGCAGGAAGACGTCGTGATGGACATCCTGGTCAAGTCGGGTGTGCGCGACGGCGGGATCAACACCGGCCGCGAGATCGACGTCGCCCGGTGGCAGCCGTTGGTGCCGCTGGCCGTCGCGGAGTTGCGGGGATACATGGCGGGCCTGCTCAACGAACGCACGGCCTTGGTGCAGGAGCCGCTGGTCGACGCGGCCATGCGGATTCGGCAGTGGCGCAAGAGCGCGAAGCAGTTGGCGCTCGACCTGCCGCCCAACCGCCGGTCCCGGGTCGAGCAGGAGGTGGACCTGCACGGCAGCCAGGCGTTGGACCTGTGCGCGGAGCTGTCGGCCCGCGATGAGCCGATGCTGCGGGTGCTGGCCGTGATCGTCCCCGAGGAGAGCGCCCGATGACCGCCTACGACTCGATCGTCGTCGAGGGCGAGTTCGTCTCCGAGCACTTCCTGGCCGAGGAGTTCGCCGCGCGCGTGCGGTCCCTGCGCCGCGAGTGGTCCGAGCGCGAACAAGCCCACCCCGACCTCACCGTCACTGCCCGCCAGGGCCTGACCAGGCTAGCGGCCCGGCTGGTGGTCGAGTTGACCAAGGGCCGGGAGCGCGACACCGATGACTACCTGCCCGCGCTGCATGACGGCGTGGCCGAGGCGTTGTTGCTGGACCGCGAGCCGGAGGAGTTCGTCTCGTTCCGCGCGGGCGTCGAGCAGACCGTGCCGGCCCGCGTGTTCCGCGACTCCGGCCGGGTGCCCCTGCTGGTGCTCGAAGCGCGGGACGCGCGCGCGGTGGAGGAGCTGTTCGACCACGAGGACGGCACCGGGGTGCTGTTGTCGCCGTTGGTGTGTGGCGCGGAGACCCAGCACGCGACGGTGAAGGTCCTGTCGAACCTGTTCCTGGCCGACCACGAGCCGGACCGGCCCGATTTCGTGCTGGTGCTCGCCGGCGGCTGGGTGCTGCTGGCCGGAGCGCTGGCCCGAGG
>NZ_JBOHGC010000652.1:0-11053 GCF_050699995.1 Actinokineospora sp.
CCTGCGGCCCGAGGGCAGGCAGGGCCCGATCGTGCGGACGCTGGAGTCGTACCGGACGTACTACAAGCAGTGGAGCGAGGTCTGGGAGGCCCAAGCCCTGCTTCGTGCCCGCCCGGTCGCGGGCGACGCGGATCTCGGGGCGCGGTTCATCGAGATGATCGACCCGGTGCGTTACCCGGAGGGGGGCCTGGATGCCGCCCAGGTAAGGGAAATCCGGCGCATCAAGGCCAGAGTGGACACCGAACGCCTCCCGCGCGGCGCCGACCCGACGACCCACACGAAGCTGGGCCGCGGCGGCCTTGCCGACGTCGAGTGGACCCTGCAGCTGATCCAGTTGCGGCACGCGCACGCCCACCCGGCGCTGCGCACGCCGTCCACAATGGAAGGACTGACCGCCGCCGAGGCGGCGGGCCTGATCACCCCGGCGGACACCGCCGCCCTCCGTGAGGCCTGGCTGCTGGCGACCCAGGTCCGCAACGCGGCCACCCTGGTTCGCGGCAAACAGACCGACCAGGTCCCCACCATGGGCCGTGAACTGGCCGCCGTCGCCGCAGCCCTCGGCCATCCCCCGGACACCGACGCGGGCGCCTTCCTCGACTCCTACCGACGCACCACCCGACGTGCCCGCGCGGTGATCGAGCACGTTTTCTACGACGACTGAGGCGCCCGTCACGACCACGGTCCGACTGTCGGGGGTGGACCGTGGAGTCGAGGCATGACCTGGAAGATCCGCATCCGCCGGTGCTGCTGTCCTCGAGGAATTCGGGTTCGACCCGGCCAAGCTGTCCGACTAGGAGTGCGGCGCCCGGGGGCGCCGCACGTCCGTCAAGCCATGACTTCGTCGACCTCGACTTCGACGACAGCCTCCGCGGCCGCGCGGCGCAGCAGCTCGCCCGCCAGGGCGGGGGACTGCAGGTCGTCGGGGCCGTACACCGGGACGTCGAGGCCCGCCTGCGCTTCGCGGACCGCGAGGGGCGACGCGGTCAGCAGGCCGCTCACCGCCAGGACCGGGTGGTTCGCCGCCCGCAGGCGCTGCACGCCGTAGAGGGCGCCGGAGGAGTCGGCCGCGGCGAACAGCACGCCGTCGGTGATGCGGCGGATCTCCGGGCGTTCGAGGAGCTGCGCGGTCTCCGGCTGCAGCAGACCGTCGGCGATCTCCAGGACGATCGCGTCGACGCCGCGGGCCATGAGGTGGCCGTGGAGCAGCAGCGAACTCGCCACCAGCCGGTCCAGCGGGATGCGGAACGTGGTGGACATCCCCGCGTCGGTGAAGTCGAGGGCGGCTACGGCACCCGAGTCCCGGAACAGCCACGGGTCGCCGCCCGCCGCGGTGCCGGTGACCTTGGCCGCGCCGACCCGCAGACCCGAGCGGGACAGGCCGTGGACCAGGGACGCGACGGTCGTCGTCTTGCCCGAGTTCATCGAGGTGCCGACGACGATGAACGTCGGCGGCTTGCGCAGCGCGAGCAGCGGCGGCGCGCCCAGGCTCAGGTCGGACACGTTGAGCACCCGGCCCGAGTGGTCGCCGACGAGGCCGAGCGGGCGCACGGTCGTCGGCGCGCTGACCGCGGCGTTGCGGCTGCGGACCTTGCCCAGCACACCGCCCGCCGCGACCAGGTCGCAGGCGCCCAGGTCGTCGGGCAGCTCGGCTTCGAAGTGATCGGGGGCGTACCGCGCGCCGTAGGCGACGAGGATTTCGTCGCCAACGTAGAGCTTGGCCTTGCGGCCGTCGGTCAGCTCCAGCAGCGTGTGGTAGCCGAGCTTGGTGACCTCGGCAAGCACGAGATCACCGTGTTTTGGCTGATCATCGCCTTGATGGACGAGGGTCAGCGGCGCGTCGCGATCGAGATTTCGCACCGAGTAGGCCGCCTTGAGGCGATCGACGCGTGCGGGATCAAGGGATGCGAACATGGCGGTTCCTCGTCGATAGCGTGGAGGCGCCCGATCGAGAGCCGATCGGACGTTATTGCGCGGCAGCGTAAGGCCTGCTTACCGCGCAAGGGAATCCCACACGAGATCTCGATTCGGGAAACACTCTTGTCACCGGGACTACATCCCAGGTCGCCATCAATCTTCCACCCTTTCGGGTGGTGCCCACAAGACGCGAAACGGGGCGGCGGCCGGGGTTTCCCCACGACCGCCGCCCCGCGTCAGGACGGAATCAGCCGATCACACGTCGTAGTACATGCCGAACTCGTACGGGTGCGGGCGCAGGCGCAGCGGGTCGATCTCGTGCTCGCGCTTGAAGGCGATCCAGGTCTCGATCACGTCCGGGGTGAACACGCCACCTTCGAGCAGGTAGTCGTGGTCGGCCTCGAGCGCGTCGAGCACCTCGCCCAGCGACGCGGGGACCTGCTGGACCTCCTTGGCCTCCTCCGGGGGAAGCTCGTAGAGGTCCTTGTCGATCGGGGCCGGGGGCTCGATCTTGTTCTTCACGCCGTCGAGACCGGCCATGACCATGGCCGCGAAGGCCAGGTACGGGTTGCCGGACGAGTCCGGGCAGCGGAACTCGACGCGCTTGGCCTTGGCGTTGTTGCCCGTGATCGGGATACGCACGCAGGCCGAGCGGTTGCGCTGGGAGTAGACAAGACTGACCGGGGCCTCGTAGCCGGGCACCAGGCGGTGGTAGGAGTTCACCGTGGGGTTGGTGAACGCCAGCAGCGACGGGGCGTGGGCCAGGATGCCGCCGATGTAGTGGCGGGCGGTGTCGGACAGGCCCGCGTAGCCGGACTCGTCGTAGAACAGCGGCTCGCCGTCCTTCCACAGCGACTGGTGGGTGTGCATACCCGAGCCGTTGTCGCCGAAGAGGGGCTTCGGCATGAAGGTGGCCGACTTGTTGGCCTCCCACGCCGTGTTCTTGATCAGGTACTTGAACAACTGCAGGTCGTCCGCGGCGTGCAGCAGCGTGTTGAACCGGTAGTTGATCTCAGACTGGCCCGCGGTGCCGACCTCGTGGTGCGCGCGCTCGACGGTGAAGCCACCGTCCTGCATGTTCAGCACCATCTTGTCGCGCAGGTCGGCGAAGTGGTCGACCGGCGGCACGGGGAAGTAGCCGCCCTTGAAGCGGGTCTTGTAGCCCTTGTTGTTGCCGCCCTCTTCGGCGCCGCTGTTCCACCAGCCCTCGACCGAGTCGATCTCGTGGAACGAGCCGTTCTCCGTGTAGTCGAAGCGGATCGAGTCGAAGATGTAGAACTCCGCCTCGGCGCCGAAGAACGCGGTGTCGGCGATGCCGGACTCGGTGATGTACTGCTCCGCCTTGCGCGCGATGTTGCGCGGGTCGCGGGAGTACGCCTCCTTGGTGAACGGGTCGTGCACGAAGAAGTTGAGGATCAGCGTCTTCTCCGCGCGGAACGGGTCCAGGCGCGCCGTGTACGGGTCGGGCAGCAGCAGCATGTCCGACTCGTGGATCGACTGGAAACCGCGCACCGACGAACCGTCGAACGCGAGGCCCTCGGTGAAGGCGTCCTCGTCGAACGAGGACGCGGGGACGGTGAAGTGCTGCATCACGCCGGGCAGGTCGCAGAACCGCACATCGACGAACTTCACTTCTTCTTCTGCGATGAAGCGCAGGACCTCGTCGGGAGAGTTGAACACGCTCGTTGACTCCTTCGTATTCTCCGCCGGTCCAATCCCGGCACATCGCGCGAGCGGGCAACCGTCCCTGCCTGCGATCACGGCCGCAGTGCCGTGCCCGCTCTGCGTGATGACGCTAAGAGGGTGGTGTTGCCCGACCATCACCGAGATGTTTCGCCGATGTTAACGACGGCCGGTTTTGCTTAAGAGGATGCCAGGAGCGGGCACGGATGGCACTTCGTCCTACGCTGGTGGGGTGAGCAGATGGACTGGTTCGTGGTTGTCCGGCCCAAGCGCGGCCATCGCGCCCACCGACGGTGAGATCCGGTGGCGAGGCGATCGGCTCGGCCTGCCCGAGAAGGGCTCGGGCTCGGTCGCCTCGCCCGCGATCCGGCTGGGCGCGCTGATGATCGATCTGGTCTTGGCCTCGCTGGTCACGTCGCTGTTCGTACGCAGGGACTTCGACGACCCGGCGACGATGTGGACCTTCAACCTGTGGGCCATGGGGGTGTGGTTCGTGATCTCCGCCGTCGGGGTGTCGCTGGCCGGGTTCACCCCGGGCAAGGCCATCCTGGGGATGCGGGTGGTGCGGATGGATGGGACGGCGCTCGTGGGGCCGTCGCGGGGGATCGCTCGGACGGCATTGGTGGGTGTGATCCTGCCCGCAGCCATCAACGACAAGGACGGTCGAGGGTTGCACGACCGGCTTCTCGGGACGCTGGTTCTCCGTACCCGGTGACTCGCCGTGGCGGCGCCTGTTCGGGTGGTGCGACCTGTCAGGGGTGTTCGCCCAGGTGAACGGCATCGGCCACGTGGGAGAAGCCGACCTGTCGGTAGACCTTTTCGGCGCCGTCGTCGCCTGGGGTGAGCCAGGCCAGGGTGACTCCCGCGCGTTCGGCGGCTGTGCGCACGGCGTATGCGGTGACCAGGGTGGCCAGGCCCTTGCGGCGGTGTTCTTCCGCGGTGGCGATGCCGGCGATCTCGGTCACCCCGTCGGCGACCCCGGTCCACGATGCCACCGCGACGGGCTTGCCGTCCAAGCGGGCGAGAACTGACCCGCCGTCTTCCACCGGGCCGGGCTCACCACTGACACCCGGCTCACCTGGTGCGCCGAACGCGACATGGGCGACGGCGTTGGCGGCGGTCGCGTCGCCCGCGGTGGTGACGCGTTGGATGGTCACCCCGTGGGGGATCTCGGGAACGGTCACGTCGGCCGGGTCGACGGTCATGAGCGGTATCCGGGCGGTCACCATCAGGCCCGCGGCGATCAGGAGGTCGGACGCGCCGGGGCAGGCCTGTTCGATGAGTTCGAACCGGAGCAGGCCGGGCGGGAAGGCGGCCCGGAGGACCTCCACACTCCCGGCGAGGTCGGTCACCCGCTTGCCGGGCTCAGTCGCCACGGCGTAGGACGCCATCGGGTGGCCGCCCTCGGTGAGCATTCCGGTGAACGGGCCTGCCGGGATCACGGTCTTCGAACGCGCAAGCCCGTTGCGTTGGGCGGTGGCGATTCGGACGGCCAGGAGGTCAGGTTCAAGCACGCACGGACGGTAGTCCGCAGCTGACAACGCCGCCCCCGATTTATGTGATCGGGGGCGGCGTCAAAGCTTCAGCGGCGGCGGAGGGTTCGCTGCACGCTGCGCATCTTGGCGCCGGGGGGCATGGGGCCCTTCGGCATGGCCGCGCCGCGGCCGGCGATGGCGGCGAGGCGCTTCTCGACGCCGTCCATCTCCGCGGGGCGCAGGTTGTTGGGCAGCTTCATCAGGTGTCGCTGCAGGTTGCGCAGCTGCACCTGGCCCTCTTCGTTGCCGACGATCACGTCGTAGATCGGCGTGTCGCCGACGATGCGGGCGATGCGCTTCTTCTCCTGGGCGAGCAGGTTCTTCACCCGGTGCGGCGCGCCCTCGGCGACGAGGATGACGCCGGGCCTGCCGATCACCCGGTGGACCGCGTCGAGCTGCGTGGTGCCCGCGACGGTCGGGGTGACCCGCCAGCGGCCGCGCAGGTTCTCCAGCGCCCACGCCGCGGCGCCGGGCTGGCCGTCCGCCTTCGAGTAGACGTTCTTCTGGACCCGCCGACCGAAGATGATCACGGCGGCCAGCGCGCCGAGGGCGATGCCCACCGGCAGCAGGAACCACTCGATCCCGAGCAGCAGCCCGATGCCGAAAACGACGCCGGTCACCACCAGGAGGGCGCCCAGCATCCAGGGGATGAGGGCCTTGTCCTCCTTGCGCTGCATGTTGAACGCCTGGAAGAGCTGTCCGCGCTTCGCCTTGGACGCTGCCTTGCGCGCCTTCTTGGCTTCCTTGGCGGCCGCCTTGTCCTGCTTGTCAGCCATAACCACAGGATACGGTGCGTGGTCCCGCGTCCGTCGGGTGCGCTCTCTGTCAGGATGGTCGACATGGCCGGCGCCCCTGATCCGCTCGCCGGGCTCGACCCGGACCAGCTCGCCGCGGTGACCGCCCCGCGCGGGCCCGTGTGCGTCCTCGCGGGCGCCGGGACCGGCAAGACCCGCACCATCGTCAGCCGCATCGCCCACCTCATCCACGCCGGGCACGTCAGCGCCGGGCAGGTCCTCGCGGTCACGTTCACCGCCCGGGCGGCGGGGGAGATGCGCACCCGGCTGCGCGCACTCGACATCCACGCCGCGCAGGCCCGGACGTTCCACGCCGCCGCCCTGCGTCAGCTGCGCTACTTCTGGCCCCGCGTCGTCGGCGGCGAGCAGTGGGAGCTGATCGACGGCAAGCTGCGGCTGGTCGGGCAGGTCGCGAACAAGCTCGGCCTGGGCTCGGAGCGGGAAACCCTGCGCGACCTGGCGAGCGAGATCGAGTGGGCCAAGGCGTCGCTGATCGCGCCCGCGGACTACCCGGCGGCCGTGGCGCGCTTCCACCGCGAGACACCGGCGCCCGCGGAGAAGGTCGCCGAGGTCTACACCGGTTATGAGGCGCTGAAGAACCGCGCCCACCAACTCGACTTCGACGACCTGTTGCTGCACACCGCCGCCGCCCTGGAGGAGCACTCGGCGGTGGCCGAGGAGTTCCGCGACCGCTACCGCTGTTTCGTGGTCGACGAATATCAGGACGTCACCCCGCTCCAGCAGCGCGTTCTCGACGCGTGGCTGGGCCGCCGCGACGACCTCACCGTCGTCGGCGACGCGAACCAGACGATCTACTCCTTCGCCGGCGCCTCGGCCCGGCCGCTGCTCGACTTCACCCGCCGCTTCCCTGAGGCGACAGTCGTGCGCCTAGAGCGCGACTATCGCTCAACACCGGAAGTGGTGTCTCTGGCGAACCGTGTCATCTCCGCCGCGCGCGACCGGCCCGCCGGGTCGCGGCTGCGGCTGATCGGCCAGCGCAAACCCGGGCCCGACCCGGTGTTCGTCGAGTACGACGACGAGCCCGCCGAGGCGACCGCCGTCGCGGGGCGGATCAAGGACCTCATCGAGCAGGGGGTCGCGCTCAGCGAGATCGCGGTGCTCTTCCGGGTCAACGCGCAGTCGGAGGTCTACGAGCAGGCGCTGACCGAACTGGGCATCCCGTACCTGGTGCGCGGCGGTGAGCGGTTCTTCAACCGTCAGGAGATCCGGCAGGCGACGGCCGCGCTGCGCACGGTGGCGGTGCAGGCGCCGACCGGTGAGCTGCCGAAACTCGTGCGGGCCCTGCTCGAACCGCTCGGCCTCACCGCCGACCCGCCCGGCGGCGGCGCGGCGCGCGAGCGGTGGGAGTCGCTGCTGGCGTTGGTCGAACTCGCCGAGGAACTCGCCGCGACGGTCGCCGACGCCGACCTCGCGCGCTACGTCCACGAACTCGATCTTCGCGCGCAGGCTCAGCACCCGCCGACCGTGGAGGGCGTGACGCTGGCGTCGCTGCACTCGGCCAAGGGACTGGAATGGGACGCGGTGTTCCTGGTCGGCCTGGTCGACGGCACGCTGCCGATCCAGCACGCCGACGGCAACGAGGCGCAGATCGAGGAGGAGCGCAGGCTTCTCTATGTGGGGGTCACCCGGGCCCGTGAGCACCTGTCGCTGACGTGGGCGCTCGCGCGCGCCGAGGGGGGCAAGCGCTACCGCAGGCGCAGCCGCTTCCTCTATGGCCTGATCCCGGAGAACCACCCGACCGCCCGCGTCGCCGCCTCCGCGACCCGCAAGCGCGATCGCGGGATGCCGATGATCAGGCACTGCCGGGTCTGCGGCGACGAGCTCGCGGGCACGATGGCGTTCAAGCTCGGCCGGTGCGAGACGTGTCCGGTCGATCTCGACCACGGGCTGCTAGAACGGCTGCGGCAGTGGCGGCTGGAGCGCTCCAAGGCGCTCCGCGTGCCCGTCTACGTCATTTTCACCGATGCCACACTTCTGGCGATCGCCGAACAGCGTCCGGCGGATCGTGCCGCGCTCGTGTCGATTTCCGGCGTGGGGGCGGTCAAGCTGGACAAATTCGGGCAAGAGGTGCTCTCAGTGGTCGCTGACGCCACTCGATCGAGCGGTACGTGACCGGGGTCACACGAAGTTCTGGAAAATCGGTTGCGGGGCCTCCCGCAACCTGAATAACCTGCAATTGCGGGCCACGAAGTGGCCCGAAGATTCGGACCTAGGACAGACGGAGGAGGTGGCCATCGTGAGGATCTTCATGACGAACGCGAACCCAGGCTACTTCCTGTCCCTGGGTAGTTCTGTGTCGCCGTCCTGGGGGCCGGCGCGCGAAGCGATTCACGCCCAGCGTGAGCGCCTCGCCGTGTGCACCGCTGCCACCGCCGGCAGCAAGCACGCCCGCACTCTCGATGTCGACGTTCCGACCAATCCGTCCGCCACCTCGGGTGGGGTGACTTGACCCAACGTCAAGTAACCCCAGGCTCCCGAGGCCGCGGACTCCGATACCGGAATCCGCGGCCTTTTTCTTTGCCCTACACCGGCTTCACCAAGCCACCAGACTGAAATCAGGAGATTTCAAGCCATGAGTACCGCCACTGTTCCGCTCACCGGCGGAGCATTCACCGACCTTCTCGGACCTCCCGGTTCCGGCGTCAGCGAGCTGCTGGACGCGGCTCCGTCGGCCGGACTGGACCTTCCTTGCCGGTCCGCCGACAACCCCGACCTGTGGTTCGGCGACACCCCCAACGAGCTCGAGCGCGCCAAGCTGCTCTGCGGCGACTGCCCGGTGCGCGCGGCCTGCCTGGCCTCGGCGCTCGCCCGGCACGAGCCGTGGGGCGTCTGGGGTGGGGAGATCTTCGAGCGCGGCGCTGTGATCGCGCGCAAGCGGCCCCGTGGCCGCCCGCGCAAGGAAGACGTCGCACGAGAGGCCGCCGAGCGCGCGGCCCACACCCAGGATGAGGTTGCCGCATGAACGCCCAGCTCAAAGACCCCATGTACACGTTCAAGCCTGAAGGACCCACGCAAATGTTGATCTATGAAAATCTCGCTCGTTCTCGAACGCGAGAGGCGGAACAGGTCGCGTACACCCATCGCCTGGCCCGCCGTATGCACACCGCCAAGCGCTGGGAACGAGTCTCGAAGTGGGCGGCCGACCGCGCCCACCGAGTCACTTCCTCGCTCTAGGCCCTAACCGAACGGATGCCCGTCACCGCGACCGCGGTGGCGGGCATCCGCCGTTTCAGTCCTCGGGGACCGCGAGTTCGAGCTCGCCAAGCCGGTCCCGTTCGGCGATCACGTCGATCTCGGTGATCTTGCCGTCGGTGATCGTGAACGTGAGCACCAGGCGCAGCCTGCCGCGAGGCGCCATCGCGAGTCCGACGCAGCCGTCGATCAGGGCCGTCCCGGTGAACTGGGCGCGACCGGTCGCGGCCATCGCGCCCTTCGCCACGGTGTCCGCGCCGCGAATCACGATCGGTTCGGCGGAGGGCACGACCGCGCGGTCGGCCCGCAGCACCACGTCCGGGTGCAGCAGCGTGACCAGCGCGTCGAAGTCCCCGCCGCGGGTGGCGGCCAGGAACGCGTCGACGACCCGCCGCCGCAACGCCAAGTCGGCGGCGGGGGCGGGGGTGGTGCCCTTGACCCGGCGGCGGGCGCGGCTGGCGAGTTGCCGCACCGCGGCGGGAGACCGCTCGATCATCGGGGCGATGTCGTCGAACGGCACGGCGAACAGATCGTGCAGGACGAACGCGAGCCGCTCGGCGGGCGCCAGCGTGTCGAGCACGACGAGCAGCGCCAGCCCGACCGAGTCGGCCAGCTCCGACTCCCGCTCGGGTTCACCCCCGGCGTCCGCACTGGCGACCGGGTCGGAGAGCAGCGTCTCGAACGGGTCCTCGCGCCGCGTTTCGCGTGAGCGCAGCAGATTGAGGCACACTCGGGCCACCACCGTGGTCAGCCAGCCGGTCAGGTTCTCCACGTCGCCGGTGTCGGCGCGGTCGGCGCGCAGCCAGGTCTCCTGGACGGCGTCCTCGGCCTCGCTGAGCGAACCGAGCATCCGGTAGGCCACCGCCCGCAGGTGAGGCCGGTCTTGCTCGAATCGCTCGGTCAGGTCGTTCATCGGTCACATGATCTCCCGAGGATGCTCCGGCGTATACGCCGGGGAGGAATCGGGCGCAGGAGCCCGCCAAGGCCGGAGCGTGCCGTGGCCTGCCGGATCTCACCGGTGTCTCGCCGATTTGTCGGTGGTGCTCGTTAAGTTGATCGGCATGTCCCGGTTCCGACTTCAGCCGACCCCCGCTCAGGAGCGCGCCTTGCGGGACCACTGTGGGCATGCCCGGTTTGTGTGGAATCTTGCGGTGGAGCAGCACGCGCACTGGCGGTCGGGTCGCAAGGCGGCGCCGGGATACACCGAGCAGTGCCGTCAGTTGACGCTGGCGCGGGCGGCGTACCCGTGGTTGGCTGCCGGTTCGGTGGTTGTGCAGCAGCAGGCGTTGCGGGATTTCGCCCAGGCGAAGGCAAACTTCTTCGACAGAACGCACCGGCGACCGACCTGGCGCAGGCGCGGGCGGGGCGAGGGCTTCCGGGTCGTGGCTGTCAATCCGGACGATGTGCGCCGGGTGTCCCGCAAGGTCGGCGAGGTGAAGGTGCCCAAGATCGGGTGGGTGCGGTTCCGGTGGTCGCGGGCGGTGGCTGACGGTGTGAAGTCCTACCGGATCACCCGAGATCGGGCGGGCCGCTGGCATGTGGCGTTCCCCGTCGTGCCCGAGCCCATCAGTGGACCGGGCACAGGTGCGGCGGTGGGCGTCGACCGAGGTGTCGTGGTGTCGGTGGCGTTGTCCACCGGGGAACTGCTGTCCGTGCCCACGTTGCGGGGAACAGAGAGAGCGCGCCTGCTGCGGCTGCAACGCAAGCTCGCCCGGGCGCAGCGCGGCTCCAATCGGCGCGGCAAGGTCAAGGCGGCGATCGCGAGGCTCAAGGCGCGCGAAAGCGACCGGCGCGAGGTTGTCAAATTTTCTGTGTAAGCAGGGCGACTTCGTTTCCTTGTTGTGATCTTGCGTCTTGGCTACGTTCCGTGCTCGTCGGCTAGAGAGACAGTCGGTCTCCGAAGCGGGTCGCGAA
>NZ_JBOHGC010000653.1:0-4657 GCF_050699995.1 Actinokineospora sp.
CGCACCGACCCACTGAGCACCCGCACCATCCAAGCCGGGTTAGGTAATACACCCGCATCCTACGGAAACCGTGTACTGCCAGGGGAAACACAGATGTCGATCAAGAAAGCCAGGAAACTCGGGCTAGGAGTGAACTGCCCGTAACGGGGTAGTCCGAATGGGCGATTAGTTCACGGAGGCTGTTACAGCTGGAGGGTCATCATGCGCGTGCGAAACATCCTCACAACGGTCGTTCTGAGCGGCGCGCTGGTCGGCGGGCCGGGATTGGCGATGGCGTGGGCCGAGCAGCCCGCGGAAAGACCCGGAAACGTGGGTCAGGGGCGGTCCGAGCAGGCGCACGGCAAGCCCACGCCTGCGCCCAGCACGGTGCCGCAGCCCGCGTCCAACGCGGACTTCACCGGCCACGGCGCCAACACCCACGGCCCGTATGACTCCACTCGGGACGGTTCGGCGTCGGGCAACGGCAACGGTGGCGGCGAAGCCGTCGGCAAGCCGTGCGCGGGCTGTGTCGGCAAGGCCGACAACAAGAACCCGAAGGGTCAGCTCCCCGGCCCGCAGGACGGCAACAAGGGTTACGAGTGCGACAGCAACCACGGCATCGGCCGGAGCAACCCGGCTCACACCGGCTGCAAGTCGACCACGACAACCCCGACCATCCCCACGACTCCGCAGACGACAACGACCACGACCACGACCACCACGACGTCGACGACCACGGCCACGGGGACGACCCCTGGCGGCCCGTCGACCACACCCGCCGCGCAGCCAGGCATCACCCCGGCCACGCAGGCCGCGGGTCTGGCGGACACCGGTGTGGACATCGGCGTTCCCATCGGAGCGGGCCTGCTCCTGCTGGGCGCGGGCACCGGCCTGATCGTCCTGAACAGGCGCAGGATGACCGGCAACTGAAACCTCACCACCGATAGACGCGCGACCGGATGGGCACACCATCCGGTCGCGTTTTCGTTGTCACCGCGCGACAACCGCCGGGCTTGTCCCCGCCCACCGGGCGATCAGCGGCCCAGTTGTGGCCAGTATCAACACATACGCGGTCACCAGGGGGCCGAGCACCGCGTGCCCGGCGCCGACCAACCCGATGATCACGATCGAGAACTCCCCGCGCGCGATGAGGGCCGTCCCCGGCCGCAGCTTTCCGTGCCTGCCCGCGCCGTCGCGGCTCGCGGGCAAGCCAGCCGGTGGCGATCTTCGTGACCACCCCCACCGCGGCGAGCGCGAAAGCGGCGGGCAGCACCGGAAGCAGGTCGGCCGGGCTGACCGCGAAACCGATCGCCAGGAAGAAGGCTGCGGCGAACAAGTCGCGCAGCGGAGCCAAAACGGCGCGGGCGCGCTCGGCCGCCGCGCCGGTCAGCGTCAGGCCGACCAGGAACGCACCGACCGCGGCCGAGGCGTCGACCAACTCCGCCAGCGCGGCCACGACCAGGGTGGTCCCGAGGATCCGCAGCATCAGCTGCTCGTCGTCGGGGTGGGCGAGGAACCGGTTGATGTGGTGGCTCCAGCGGTGCGACGCCAGGAAAGCGGTCGCCACGGCGGTAAGCGCGACGATCACGCCGATGACCGCCTGCCACCACTGGCCGCCGGACGCCAGCACGGCGAGCACCGGCAGGTAGGCGGCCATCGCGAAGTCCTCCATGACGAGAACCGACAGCACCGCCGGGGTCTCCCGGTTGCCCAGCCTGCGCAAGTCGCTCAGCAGCGGCGCGACGATGCCCGACGACGAGATCCAGGTGGCGCCCGCGAGGGCGAGGATCCCGATCCCGTCGAGCCCGAGCAGCCACCCGGCGACCGCGCCCGGCGCCGCGTTCACCACGAGGTCCACCAGCGCCGACGGCACGTGCCTGCGCACACTGTGGGCGAACTCCGCGGTGGAGAACTCCAGCCCCAGGGTCAGCAGCAGCAGGACCACCCCGATGGACGCACCCGCCTGGACGAACTGCCCGGCCGCGGGCACCGGCGCCAACCCGCCCTCGCCCAACGCGAGCCCGGCCGGCAGGTACAGCGGGATCGGCGGCACGCCGAAGCGCCGGGCGACCGCTCCCAGTCCACTCAGGACCAAGAGGATGACGCCCAGCTCCAGGAGCAGGGCCGGCGAGGTGTGCGCCCCGATCAGCCCCGGAAGATCTCACGGACGGCGGCGATGCCCTCGTGTGTCCCGATCACGACGAGCACGTCGCCCGCCTCGATGACCTCCGACGGCGCGGGGGACGCGATGACGGTCTCGCCGCGCACCACGGCCACGATCGACGCGCCCGTCCGGGTGCGCGCCCGGCTCTGCCCCAAAGACCCACCCGCGAAGGGCGACTCCCCGGGCACTGTGATCTGGCCCGCGCTCAGCCCCGGCACCTCACGGGTGAGGTCGGCGAAGCGCTCGGCGATGCGCGGCGCCCCAAGGATCTCGGCTACGGTGTCGGCCTCCTGCGCGGTCAGCCGGAACAGCGGCCTGCCCTCGTCCGGGTCGCTTTTGGGGTAGTCGACCAGCTCGAAGTCGCCGGTGCGGCGGGCGATGACCCCGATCCGCCGGCCGTCGGCGTTGGTGAACTCGTAGCGCAGGCCGACCCCGGGCAGGAGAACCTCGTTCACGTCCATCCACCCATGATGGCGGGAAAGATCGCCGACAACGAGGGGTCGACGCGCGGTCACTGCCCGTTGGGGCAGAAGTTGACCGTGGAGAGGTGTTTGTCGGTCCACTTTGGGTACTCCATGTGCACGATCCAGCACATGAAGGGGTAAGTCATGGCACAGCCACTACCTCCGCAGAATGTTCGACCGCAAGACCGCCCGCCGGTGCAGTTGGCCGCCATGGTGGTCGCCGCGGTCTTCCTCGTCGTCGGTATCGCCGGGTTCATCCCCGGTCTGACCACCGAATACGACGGGATGACCTTCGCCGGACACGAGTCCACAGCGATGCTGCTGGGCGTGTTCCACGTGTCGATCCTGCACAACATCGTCCACCTGCTCTTCGGCGTCGCCGGTCTGGCGATGGCCCGGACGGCGGCGGGAGCCGCGGCCTTCCTGGTCGGTGGCGGTGTGATCTACCTGGTGCTGTGGATCTACGGTTTGGTCATCGACCACGACAGTGCCGCCAACTTCGTCCCGGTGAACACCGCGGACAACTGGCTGCACTTGGCACTGGGCGTGGGCATGGTCGGCCTCGGCCTCGCGCTCGGCAGGCGCCGCGCGTCGATCTCCGACGCCAAGATCTGAACCCGCACGGCGAAGGGGCCTTGGACGAGTTCTCCAAGGCCCCTTCGCTGTGCTGGTCAGTCGTCGAGGTGCTCGCCGGTCAGCTTCCGGTACCCCTTGGCGCCCGCGCGATCGATGCTCGCCTTGACCACACCGAAGGTCGCGCCTTGCGGCAGCGCGGCGAGGAGGACTTCACGGGTGCGGTGGTCCGGCGACGTCGCATCGAGGGCTTCGTCCTCGCCGGAGACACCGCGCCAGATCCGCTTGAACAGCGCGGCGGACACCAGCCCGCCGAGTGCATGATCAGCATGCTGAGCGGTCGGTAGAGCAGCTTCACGTCGCTCACCTCGCCCGGCGGCGGGTGATCAGGGCGATCAGCGCGCCGATCAGCAGTCCCAGCGCGCCCGCCTGGACCGGCGTGCGGCGGACCAACTCGGTCACCTGGCCCAGCGGGTGGCTGCCGGACGGGCGGTCGGCGCGGTGTCGCACCGCCTCCACCCGGCCGTCGGCCTTGCCACCCCAGGAATCGATCTTGTGTTCGGTGGCGTGGGTGCCGCGGTTCTTGACCTCGTGCGCCTTGGTCTCGACGCGGTCCTTCACCTCATGCGCCTTGGCGTCGGCGCGCTGCTTGACCTCCTGCGCCTTTTCCTTGACCTCATGGGCTTTCTCTGCGGCTCGGTCCTTGATCTCGTGGGCCTTGTGCACGGCCCGGTCCTTGACGTCGTGGGCCTTCTCCTCGACCCGCCGCTTCACCTCGGTCTTGGCCACGAGCGCGTCCACGGTCTCGGCGAGATCGCCGCGCACCCGCTGGATGTCCTCGCGCAAGTCGTCCGGTCGGCTCATCGGTGTGCACCCTCCTTGATCGCCTCGATGTCGCGCCGCGTGCTGCGGATCGCCTGCTCGGGGACCGACGGGGTGGCGTGCTTGAGCTTGCGCATCCCGATCAGCCCCAGCGCGCCCGCGATCAGCAGCAGCGCGCCGCCGACGATGAGCGCGGCGGCCCACACCGGCAGCACCAGTGCGAGGGCGGCGATGGCGGCGATGACCAGCGCCGCGACGCCGAACCACGCGGTGACACCCGCGGCCCCGCCCAGCGCGGCGCCACCGCCCGCTTGTTTGCCTTTCTCTTTCAGTTCGTCGGTGGCGAGGGCGAGCTCGTCGCGCACGAGTCGCGAGACCTGCTCGCCCAGTCGCCCCACCAACTCTCCGGTGGACAGTTCAGCGACACTGCGATTGGGCTCGTTCATGCGGTCGGACTACCCACGACCGGCGGAAACTACGCCTCGCCGGAGGGGTCGCGCGCCGGGTAGCGGGCCAGGAAGGCGTCCGCGGCCATCGAGGCGAACCTGAGCACGCGCTCCGGCGGGTACTCGTCGGGGGCTTCCAGGAGCAGCCTGCCCATTTCCTCCGCGACCCGGACCAGGCTTCGGGCGAGGAGTTCGACGTCGACGTCGAC
>NZ_JBOHGC010000654.1:0-7740 GCF_050699995.1 Actinokineospora sp.
CCCCCCGCGAAGACCCACCCCGAGGCGCCCGCCCGACCCGCGACGAACGCAAGCCTGCCCGCCCCACGGCCGACAAGCCCGCCCGCGAAGACCGAGCCGCCCGCGAAGACCGCCCCCGCCGCCCCGCCAGGGACGAAGCCGCGGGCCGCCCCCGTCCCCCACGCGAAGACCCGCGCGCCCGAGGCACCCGCGACCCCAACCGCGCCCGCGACACCGGCAAACCCCGGGAAGGCCAGCCCGACCGCAAACCCCCACGCCCCGACCCCAACCGCCAGCCCCCGCGCCGCCCCCGCCCCACCGAGCGCTGAGCGCCTTCCCCAGCGCACCGAAGGGCAGGTTGGACGAGTGCCCTCATCGGGCACTCAGAACAACTGAAGGCCAAAGGAAACGAAGAACCGCAGCCGAGGCCGACTCCTAGATCAACAATGCCCGATTCAAGGCCGACGCTGAAGCCGGCACAGGGATCGAGCACCTAATCCCTGCACTTCCCGCTGCTCTCTTGACCAGAGGTCACTTCGCGGGCTTGAGGTCCTTGCGCAGCTCGGGCGGCAACGCGAACGCGATCTTCTCGTTCGCCGTCGTCACCTCTTCGACCTCGCCATACCCGCGCTCCGCCAGCCACGCCAGCAGGTCCATGACCAGGTTGTCCGGCACCGACGCCCCACTGGTCACACCGACCGTGGTGACACCCTCCAGCCAGGCCTCATCGACCTCATGCGCGTAGTCGACCAGGTATGACGCCCGCGCCCCGGCCAGCAGCGCCACCTCGACGAGCCGCTTCGAGTTCGACGAGTTCGTCGAGCCCACGACCAGTACCAGGTCGCACTCCGGCGCCATCGCCTTGACCGCGACCTGGCGGTTCTGGGTGGCGTAGCAGATGTCGTCGCTCGGCGGGTTCTGCAGATCCGGGAACCGTTCGCGCAGCTGGTCGACGCGTTCCATTGTCTCGTCGACCGACAGCGTGGTCTGCGACAGCCAGATGACCTTCGACGGGTCGCGCACGACGACCTTGTCCACGTCTTCCGGGCCGTCGACGAGCTGCACGTGGTCCGGGGCCTCGCCGGCGGTGCCCTCGACTTCCTCGTGGCCCTCGTGGCCGATCAGGAGGATGTCGTAGTCCTCCTTCGCGAAGCGCTTGGCTTCGAAGTGGACCTTGGTCACCAGGGGGCAGGTCGCGTCGATCGTGCGCAGGTTTCGCGCCGCCGACTGCTCGTGGACCGCGGGGGACACGCCGTGGGCGGAGAACACGACGAGCGCGCCCTCGGGCACCTCGTCGGCCTCGTCGACGAAGATCGCGCCGCGTTCGCGCAGTGTCTCCACGACGTGGCGGTTGTGCACGATCTCCTTGCGGACGTACACGGGCGGCCCGTAGGTCTCCAGCGCCTTCTCGACGGTGATGACCGCACGGTCCACCCCGGCGCAGTAGCCGCGCGGCTTGGCAAGCAGGACACGTTTGGTCGGAGCACTCATGACTCCAAGGGTACGGGCGTGCCGCCGAGGCCGGATGTGGCCCGTGTCTCGACGGCTCGTCGCTGTGCAGATCCGGCGGATTCGGGCAGGCTAGGACCATGAAGTCTCTCCCCCTGCCGTTGCGCCTCGCGGCCGGGCTCGCGGCCACCGCGGTCGAGCGTGCCCGCGAGCTGCCCACCCAGATCGCGGGCCTTCCGGTGACCGTGGTCAGCCAGGCCCTGCAGGCGACGATGCGCGTCCAGCAGCACGTCACCGAGTTGGCCATCAAGGGCGATGAGGCCTTGGCCGCGCTGCGCCCGGTCGAGGAGGCGCCGGAGTGGGCGACCTTCGACGAGGACGTCGACAGCTACGACCTGAGCCGGCCCGCGTTCGACCGCGTCACCGACGACGACATCGATGACCTCGATGACATCGACGACGAGCCTGTCGCCGAGCAGGCCGAGGTCGAGGTGCCGGACGACCCCGCGGCGGCGGACCCGTGGGAGCAGGAGGAGCAGGCGATCACCGCGGCCGTGACTCCCCCGGCGTCCATCCCGAACTACGACGAGCTGTCGCTGCCGCAGCTGCGTGCCCGGCTGCGCGCGTTCTCGGTGGCCGACCTGGAAGAGGCGCTGGCCTACGAGCGGGCGAGTGAGAACCGGGCGTCGTTCGTCGGCATGCTCACCCGCCGCATCGCGACGGTGCGCGACCAGACGTGACGGGGTCGACAGCCGAAGAGCCGTGGCCGGTCCGCACGGTCGCCCGCAAGATCTCCGAGTGGATCAACCGGTTGGGCACCGTGTGGGTCGAGGGCCAGCTCACCCAGATCTCGGCCCGCCCGGGCACCGGCACGGCGTTCCTGACGCTGCGCGACCCGGCCGCCGACGTGTCCATGACCGTGACCTGCCCGACCGGGATGCTGCGCCTGCATGAGCCGCCGCTGAGCGACGGCACGCGTGTTGTCGTGCACGCGAAGCCGACGTTCTTCATGAACCGCGGCACCATCAGCCTGCGCGCGGACGAGATCCGCGCGGTCGGTATCGGCGAGTTGCTCGCGCGCATCGAGCGGTTGCGCAAGCTGTTGGCCGCCGAGGGGCTCTTCGACCCGAAGCGCAAGAAGCGCCCGCCGTTCCTTCCTCGCAAGATCGGTCTGATCACCGGTCGCGCGTCCGCCGCCGAGCGCGACGTGCTGGTGAACGCGAAGGCCCGCTGGCCCGCCGTCGACTTCCGAGTGGAGAACGTCGCGGTGCAAGGGGCCTTGTCGGTGCCGCAGATGCTCGACGCATTGTCCGTTTTGGACAAAGACCCGGAGGTCGAGGTCATCGTGATCGCCCGCGGCGGCGGCTCGGTGGAGGATCTGCTGCCGTTCTCCGATGAGACGCTGTGCCGCGCGGTGTCCGCTTGCCGCACACCGGTGATCAGCGCGATCGGCCACGAGCCGGACACCCCGCTGCTCGACCACGTCGCCGACCTGCGCTGCTCGACACCGACCGACGCGGGCAAGCGGGTGGTTCCCGATGTCGCGGAGGAGTCCACGCGGATACGCCATCTGCGTGATCGTGCCCGCCGCGCCCTGCACGGGTGGGTGGACCGCGAACGCCGCCTGCTCGACTCGCTGCGCAGCAGGCCGGTGCTCGCCGACCCACTGACTCCGCTGGCCAGGCGCGCGGAGCAGGTCGACGCGCTCGCCGAACGCGGCAGGCGCGCGCTGCTGGGCAGGCTCGCCGCGGAACAGTCGGCGCTCGCCGCGACGCGGGCCCGCTTGACGACCCTGGGGCCAGCCGCCACGCTTGCTCGCGGGTATGCGGTCGTCCAGCTCACCGATACCGACGGGACTCCCCGGGTTCTCCGCTCCATCGAGGACGCTCCGGAGGGCACCCGTCTGCGGATCCGGGTCGCGGACGGCGCACTGCACGCGGTCGTCACCGACGATCGGGACGCGCCCGCCGAAGGGAGGTAGCCGTGAGCGAGACCGACCGGCCGATGCCGGTTCTCCCTGTGTCATACCGGGAACCGTCGTTCCTGCCGCTCACCGTCGCCACCACTTCGGGCCACCCGGCGCTCCACCCGTCGGCCACCCGCGCCGACGCCGCGGCCGCCGAATGCTGGACCGCGCTGCTCGCGGGCTGCGACACGGCGGGCCGGTCGCTGCCCGGCAGGCTCCGCGAACTCGTCGACGCGACGTCGACCTACGCGGGCACTGCCTGGTGGAACGGCGACGGCGCGTACCACCGGGGGCGCATCGACCGGGCCCGCACCCGCATCGAGGAGGCGGTGGCCGACCGCGATGGTGCAGACTTCGCCGAGGCCTTCGTCGGCTTCGACCAGGCGGTCGCCACCGCCCTGGTGCGCGCGCACAACCGAACGAGGAGTCCTGCAAGGTGACCGAGCCCGGATACGAACAGGCCCGCGACGAACTGGCGTCCGTCGTGGCGAAGCTGGAAGCGGGCGGACTGTCCCTTGAGGACTCACTGACCCTGTGGGAACGCGGTGAGGCCTTGGCCAAGATCTGCGACCGACACCTCGCGGGAGCCCGCGAACGGGTCGAGACCGCCCTGGCCGCCGTCGAGGCCGAAACCGACTGACCGCGAACCGGGTGGGCACCTCGGACATCGGGTGGGCTCGCGCTCGTCCCGTACCGCTCAGGTCGGCGGAACCGCTGCGGTCCATGCCTGCCGCGCGGCCATTTTGAGGCCGATGTCGATCACGGGCGGCGGTGCGACCACATGCCGTTGGACAGCGGCGGCGGCGCGTTCGGTGGCGGTGAGGTAGTCGGCGACGATCCGCGCGGTGAGTGTCCCGGCCGCGACAGCGGTTTGGACGACGGTGAGTTCGGTGCGATGCCTGCCGAGCAACGCGATCACGCTCGCCGCGTCTTCGGGGCTGTCGTCGGGGTCGAGATTGATCAGCGGGGTGGTCGTTCCGACTCTGTCGACGTTGTGGCGCATTTCCAGTCCTTCGGGTGACGGAGTCAAGTAGGTGGGATCGGAGCGTTCTCGCGCGGCGCACTCGGCACGATGGGCGGTCACCTGGCTGCCACCAGCAGGCGGGTGCATTCGGTGCACGTGCGGGTCCCTTGCGGCCGGCGCGGAAAGTCCTCGACGGTCAGCACCAGGTCGACTCCGCACACGCAACGGACTTCGTCGCCGGGGCAGAACCGATACCGGGCACCCCCGACCAGCGCGGCGTGCAGCGTGCCCTCCGATTGCTGCCACTCCCACTCCGACCTACGCACGTGATCACCTCCAAGGCGCGACACCTGACCGCCTGTGGAATGCTCTTGTTTCAGTCAGTCTGTCGCGTTGCGGCAACGATCGCGCGTTTCCGAAACGTGTGCAAGTCGGCGAACAGGTGAAGGGACATCCACATGCCACGCAAGGCTCCTGGCGCCCGTGAGCGAGGCATCGGTGCTGAACTCCGCAAGATTCGGGAGGCGACTGGTCAGTCGGTCACGGCGGTCGCCGCCAGTCTTGGCTGGTCCAAGTCGTTGCTGTCGAACCTGGAGAACGGCAAACGCAACATCGAGCCCGAGGAAGTAGCGTCGCTTCTCGCGGTATACGGGATCACCGACTCTCGGCGCGACGATCTGATCGGCCGCGCCCGTGCGGCCGATGAGCCTGGGTGGTGGGAGCGCACTCTCCCGGGGGTGCCGACCGAGTCCGGCACACTCGCCAGCTACGAGGCCGAAGCATCAGCGCTCCTGGACTGGACGCCTGCCTTGATTCCAGGGCTTCTTCAGACGATGGACTACAGCCGTGCGTACATGCTGTCCGACGGTATCGACCCGAGCGACGTCGAAGTTCGGCTCATGGCGCGCCTCCGCAGGCAGCAGGTTCTCAGTGGGCCTGTTCAATACACGGCGATCATCGGCGAGGCGGCCCTACGGACGCCATTCGGTGGCAGGGCCGTGATGGCCGACCAACTGCGGTCCGTGGTGCGGATCGCCGACGCGCAGAATGTCACGATCCATGTGGTCCCAGAATGTATTCCGCACGCAGGACTCATCGGCGCGTTCATGGTCATCAGGTTCCCTGTCGCGCGCCCGGTTGCACACGTCGAGCTGCTGCGCACAGCCATGTTCCTTGATCGAGACGAGGCCACGCCCTACGGGGATGCCGTCGCCCGGCTTCGCGCCGTTTCGATGGGCGCGACAGAATCAACTCAGCTCATCGCGACCGTGGCTGAGGAGATGCGTGCAGATGGTGGTGTGGCGTAAGGCGAGCCGATCAGGCTCTACAAGCAACTGTATCCAGGTGAGCAACACGGGCCAGGTCAGAGACTCAAAGAATCCCTCTGGTGGGGCTTTGTCTGTCGACTTGGCCGCCCTGGTCGCCGCCGCGAAGTTCGGCCGAGTCACTCGCTGACACCGGTTGGAAGGGCAGTCGGTTGAGGCTGGCCGGAGTGCCGCGTCGCCCGGGGGACAGGTTTCTCCTTCGCTTCGCTCAGCTCGCGTTGACCCGCGCCCACCCAGCACCGAGCAACGCACCTCACGACAGAAACTAGTCGCGAGGCAGCGGGGTGGCCGCGAGAGCGGCGGCGGCCAGGGTCCGGAACTCATCCTCGGTTCCGCTGCCGGTGATCACCAGCGTCACGCCGTCCAGCTCCATGGCCCACGCGCGCTCGTCGCGGCGGCCTGGGTAGACCTGCCACGACCGGCCGCCCGCCTCGACCTCGCCCGTCGGCGCTGACTCCCGGTCCGTTTCGACCTTCACGACCTCCGTGGGCGCGGCGCTGGACTGGCTGAGCTGGACGAAGTGCCCCGGGGTGATCCACCCCACCCGCACGACCACCGAGACCGGGTCGACCGGCCCCGAACTGGTCGAGTTCGCCCGCCACTGACCCGGGACGGCCGGGAACCGGATGGCGAAGTCGGCCGTGCGGGCGTAGCGGGCGAGGTCGACGGCGGCGTCGACGGTGGGCGCGGTGGCCGGGTCGGCCTCGGGCGGGCCGGGGCTGAACGAGCACCCGCGGTTGAACACGAGCAGCGACCCGATGATCAGCAACAGGGCCAGCAGCGACAACAGCATGTCGCGAGCGGTGTGCGATGCCCGGTCGGGGCGCTGGGGAGGGGCCACCGTCCCATCGTCGCAGGCGGCGCTTCGTGACGAGGGGCACGCCCCCGGCGATTCCTCCTCAGCCCCTCCGATCTGGGAGGATGCGAGGTGGTCTCACACCGCAGGCCGCGCCGATCCGGGAGGCAGAATGACCACCTCGACCACCAGCGCTACCCCCTCGCGTCGGCGGGAAGCACCCGACCGGAACCTGGCGATGGAACTGGTCCGGGTCACCGAGGCCGCCGCGATGGCGGCGGGCCGCTGGGTCGGCCGGGGCGACAAGATCGGCGGCGACCAGGCCGCGGTCGACGCCATGCGCAAGCTCGTGCACACCGTGTCCATGCGCGGCATCGTGGTCATCGGCGAGGGCGAGAAGGACGAAGCGCCCATGCTCTACAACGGTGAGCTGGTCGGCAACGGCGACGGCCCCGACTGCGACGTCGCGGTCGACCCGATCGACGGCACCACCCTGATGGCCAAGGGCATGCCGAACGCCCTCGCGGTCCTCGCGGTCGCCGAGCGCGGCGCCATGTTCGACCCGTCGGCGGTCTTCTACATGGAGAAGCTGGCGGTCGGGCCCGAGGCGGCCGACGTCGTCGACATCACCGCGCCGGTCGCGGAGAACATCCGCCGGGTCGCGAAGGCCAAGCACAGCGACGTGTCCGACGTGACGGTGTGCATCCTCGACCGCCCGCGCCACGACTCCCTGGTGCACGAGGTCCGCGAGGCGGGCGCGCGCATCCACTTCATCTCCGACGGCGACGTCGCGGGCGCCATCTCCGCGGCCCGCCCGAACACCGGCGTCGACCTGCTGCTCGGCATCGGCGGCACCCCCGAGGGCATCATCGCCGCGGCCGCGCTCAAGTGCATGGGCGGCGCGATCCAGGGCAAGCTGTGGCCGAAGGACGACGCCGAGCGGGAGAAGGCGATCGCCGCGGGCCACGACCTCGACCGCGTGCTGTTCACCGACGACCTGGTCGGCGGCGACAACGTGTTCTTCTGCGCCACCGGCGTCACCGACGGCGACCTGCTGCGCGGCGTGCACTACCGGGCGGGCGGCTGCACCACGCAGTCCATCGTGATGCGCTCGAAGTCCGGCACGGTCCGGATGATCGACGGCTTCCACCGGCTGACCAAGCTGCGCGAGTACGCGTCGGTCGACTTCGACCGCTCGGCGGAGGACGACGAGCACGAACTGCCGCCGCTGCCGTAAGCCCAGGTCGCGGCCCGCTCGACT
>NZ_JBOHGC010000655.1:0-4546 GCF_050699995.1 Actinokineospora sp.
GTGTCTTCCGTTGCGGTGCTTGGGTTTGGTTCCCGCATGGTGTATTACCTAGATATGCCGTCGATCGTGGGTAAGCGTCAAGGTGGGCAGACCTACTACTACTTGGTGGAGTCGGCCAGAGTCGAGGGCAAGCCACGCATCGTGTCTCAGCAGTACCTGGGCAGCGCCGCGGAGGTGGTGGCCAAACTGGCCGGCACCACGGCGGACAATCCGGTGCGCAGCCAGCACAAACAGTTCGGTGACCTGGCCGCTGCGTGGTCGATACTGCACCGGCTGGACCTGGCCGGAGTGGTCGACAAGGTCGTCACCCGCCGCTCGGATGCCGCCGCCTCGGTGGGCACCTACCTGACGTTGGCGACGGCCAACCGGGTCGTGGCACCCTGCTCGAAAGCGGCGTTTGCCGACTGGTGGGCCACCACCGCCGGGCCACGATGGGTCAAACTACCCAGCACGGCACTGGACCACCGCCGGTTCTGGAAAGCCATGGACCGCCTCGACGACACCGCGCTGCGCACCATCGAGACCGAACTGAGCCGGCGCATGGTGGCCGAGTTCGGCCTGGACCTGTCCGGGCTGGTGCTGGACATGACCAACTTCGCCACATTCATCGACTCCGCCAACGAGGCGGCGCCGCTGGCCCAGCGCGGCAAAGCCAAGCAGAAACGGGTGGACCTGCGCCTGGTCGGGCTGGGTCTGGTCGTCACCAGCGACGGCGGTATTCCGATCCTGTCGCACACCTATCCAGGCGACCGCCCCGATGTCACCCAGTTCAGCACCGTCATCGACGAACTCGTCTCCCGCTATCGGGGCCTCAGCGCCCAGGTCGAGTCGTTGACGGTGGTCTATGACGCCGGGCAGAACTCCACCGCCAACCATGCCCTCGTCGAGGACACCGGGATCGGGTTCGTCGGGTCGCTGCCACCCAGTGACCATCCGGGACTGCTGGCGATCGGCAAAGCCCGCTACACCCCAGTCGACGCCGACCGCTACCCCGGCCTGCGCTGCGTGGACACCGAGGTCACCGCACTGGGGGTGACCCGGCGGGGGGTGCTGACCTATTCACCCACCCTGCACGCGGCCCAGTCCCGTGGGTTCGACCAGACACCGGCCAAGGCCCGTGCCCGCCTCAGCGAGCTGCGAACCAGGCTGGCACGCGGGAAGACCCGACGTGACCGCGCCGCGGTCGAGACCGAGATCGCCGCGATCTGCCGGCCACGCTGGGTCGGTGAGGTCCTCACCGCCACCCTGACCGGCGAGCGACCCGCCCAGTTCCGGCTGTCGTTCACCACGAACCAGGCCGCGCGCAGGCGCCTGGAGAACCGCCTGTTCGGCAAGCGGATCCTGTTCACCAACCGCGAGAACTGGACCACCGCCCAGGTCGTGGCCGCCTACCGTTCCCAATCCGAGGTTGAAGCCGGATTCCACCAGATGAAAGACCCCCACGTGGTGTCGTTCTCCCCGATGCACCACTGGACCGACTCCAAGATCCGTGTCCACGTCTTCTACTGCGTGCTGGCACTGACCATCGCGCACCTGATGCGCCGTGAAGCCAACCGAGCCGGCCTGCATCTGTCCGTGCGTGAGCTCCTGGCCGAGTTGGCGGGCATCGAAGAAACCGTGCTGCTGCACCATGACGGTGGCAAAGGTCGCCCTCGCGCCCAACGCATTCTCACCGACATGAATCCCACCCAGCAACGCCTTGCGCAACTGTTCGACATCCACCGCTACGCCCCGACCCGCTGACCAGACCGACCAGCAGGCAAGCTAGGTAATACACCCACCTCACCCCGCAACCCAGCCCGACCAGGACAAACACCACCCAAGATCGAACTAGCGGGGAAACTCAGGCTAGTGCCGCTGCCGGATGAGCCATTCCCGCACGGTCGCAGCCGAGGGCAGGATCTCCAGCGTCGGCGCCGTCTCGAGCGGGATGTCCTCGGTGCGCAACCAGCGCCACATGTGGGTCAGGTCCGGGTCGACGAAGCGTTCGAAGAGCCAGACGGGCATCGGGAACCGGCGCGGCGGCTTTCCCATGACCTCGCGCCAGAGTTCGCGGCACTCCGCCATCGACCGGACGTCGGCGGCCAGCGGGATGTCGGCGCCGAGGAACCGCTCCGGGTCGGCGAACACCCTGGCGGCTATGGCGCCGAGGTCGTCGACACTGATCCACACCACCGGCCGGTCGGCGCCCATCAGCTTCGGCATCAGGTGCCACGCCGACACCGGTGGGAAGTAGCCCCTGTCGGTCATCAGCTCCATGAAAGCCATCGGCCGCAACTCCGTGACGGGAAGACCGAGGTCGCGCATGTGCTCCCGCACGGCGAGCTTCGAGTCCCACGAGCCGACACCGGTCTCGTACCCGGTTCCGGCCGACCCGTGCACCAGGTGCGCGATGCCCGCCGCCTTGGCCGCGTCGGCGACGTTCTTCCCCTGCCGCACTTCGCCTTCGAAGCCGCTGATCATGAAAATCTGGACGCTGTACACCCCGTAGGCGCCCTCGAAGGCGGGAGAGAGAGGGTGTCGCGGTCGTCCATGTCGGCTTTGACCACCTCGGCGCCCGCCGTGGCGAGCGCGCGGGCCTTGGCGCTGTCCGGGTCGTGGGTGAGCGCGCGAACCCGCCAGCCGTCGGACAGCAGATGCCGCGCGACCGCGCCGCCCTGGCGGCCGGTCGCTCCCGTCACGGCGATCACACGGTCGTTGGCGGTCATCTGCCTTCCCTGACCTCGGTGGGCTGAGCGTTCGTCCAATGTAGCCACAACAGGGGGCGCCGAACAGGTGCCCGCCCCCGAACGGATCTTGCGCCGATCTCCCGGTTATCGCCAGGGTGGGAAGAACTTTCCGGTCCGACGAGGAGGTCTACATGTCGACTCAACTGCCCCGCCGCACAGTGATCACCGCTGCCGCGCTGAGCCCCGCCCTCGCGGTCGGCGTGCCCGCCGCCGCGCAGGCCGCCGGCGGGGGTTCGGTGATCCGAGACGTCGTGCTGGCCGTGCACGGCGGGGCGGGCTCGCTGCCCAGGGGCAGCATCACCCCGGTCCAGGAGAAGGCCTACCGCGACGCCCTGGAGAAGGCGCTGCGGGCCGGGGCGGGGCTGCTCGCGGGCGGTGCCCCGGCGCTCGACGCCGTGGAGGCGGCCGTCCGGGTGCTCGAAGACGACCCGAACTTCAACGCGGGCAAGGGCGCGGTGTTCAACACCGACGCCGAACACGAACTCGACGCCTCGATCATGAACGGCAAGGACCTGCGCTCGGGTGCGGTCGCGGGCGTGCACAACACACGCAACCCGATCTCGCTGGCGCGCATGGTGATGGAGCGCTCCCGGCACGTGCTCATGGCGGGCAAGGGCGCCGACATCTTCGCCCTGCAGAACGGTCTCGCGTACACGACTCAGGACTACTTCTTCACCCAGCGGCGGTGGGACGCCCTGCTCAACGCGAAGAACCCGCCACCCGTGCCGCCGAGCGTCACCGAGGGGCAGACGGTCGGCGCGGTCGCCGTCGACCAGAACCGGGACGTCGCCGCGGCCACGTCGACCGGTGGCCTGACCAACAAGCTGGTCGGGCGCGTCGGCGACTCCCCGGTCATCGGCGCGGGGACCTACGCCAACAGCCGCACGGTCGCGGTGTCGTGCACCGGAACCGGCGAGGTGTTCATCCGCGGCGTCGCGGCCTACGACATCTCGGCGCTGATGGAGTACACCGGGGCCGCCGTGCAGGACGCCGCCGCGAAGGTCGTCACCGAGAAGATCACCGCGCTCGGCGCGACCGGCGGGGCCATCGCCCTCGACCCGCGCGGGCGGCTGGCGACACCGCACAGCACGCTGGGGATCATCAACGGCTACATCACCCGCGACGGCTCCGTCGTCACCCGCGTCTACAACGACGAGACCCCGCCGCGTTGACCCGTGTTTCCCCCTCGGCTCGACGGGTAACCGAAACCGCGATCCGAACAACCGAGGAGGAGCTGTGTCGATCAGCGAGGCAGGCCACGTCACGGGAACGAAGGACAAGGACTACAACATCATCTGGTTCGTCGAGTCCTGCCTGAGCAACGCGCTGCGCATGGAGACCTACATCCGCGACGCCGAGGAAGCGGGCGACTCGGAACTGGCGGACTTCTTCCGCCGCGCGCAGGGCGAGAGCCGCAAGGGCGCCGAGCAGGGCAAGGCGCTGCTCACCGCCCGACTGGGCAAGTAAGCCCGGTCGAGGCCGGGTGTCGCCACTGCTCTGGTGACACGCCCGATCGCCCAGGCCGGCACAACGAAGCGACCACCTGTCCGGGGCAGGGTGCCTTGGACAGGTGGTCGCTGCCGTGATCACGAACCGTGGAACTCCCGGGCGGCCAAGGCCCGGATGATGCCCGCGCGCCTCTCGGAGACCAGCCCGCGCAGCGCGTGCGGGTGTTCGTCGGCAAGCCACCCCCACCCGCCCGCCGTCACTGGTCCAGCAGCTCTTTCGGGCGCGGGGCGACCCAATGCCACTGCCTTAAGTGATTGTGGTGGGTTAACGACCTGGTGCGCGATAGCTGACGGGGTGTAGGCACCGCG
>NZ_JBOHGC010000656.1:0-52412 GCF_050699995.1 Actinokineospora sp.
CCACCGGAGGGGGCGACCCACGGCTCAGCTGGTGATGTCCTTCGTGCGGAATCGGCGCGACGCCAGGAAGAAGAACACCGCCGCGTACGTGATCGCGGAGAACGCGCCCTTCGTCATGTTCGACCAGTCGATGTCGGTGGCGATCAGGTCGGACCAGGCGAAGGACCAGTGGGTCGGCAGGTAGTCCCGCAGGTCCCCGAGCGCGGTGATCTGGTCGAGGATCTGCGACAGGATCGACACCAGCACCGTGCCGCCGACCGCGCCCAGAGGCGCGTCCGTGCTGACCGACAGGAACAGGGCCAGCGCCGCCACCCACAGCAGGTTGACCGAGATGTACGCGATCGAGAACACCAGCGCCAGCATCGAGTCCTCGAACGACACCGCGTCGCCGGTCGGGCTGACCGCCTCACCGGTGCCGTAGAAGACGATCCCCACCGCCAGCGCCACCGCGGGCAGCAGGACGAGGCACAGCAGCGACAGCAGACCCGACGAGATCGCCTTCTGCCGCAGCAGCCGCTGCCGGGGGACCGGCATCGACAGCAGGTACTTCAGACTCGACCACGAAGCCTCCGACGCGATGGTGTCGCCGAAGAACAGGGCCACGATCATCGGCAGCAGGAAGCTCCCCGTGGCGAACAGGATGAACACCACGAAGTTCGGCGCACTGGCCGTGGCCAGGTCGACGAACCCGCCGGAGCGCCGGGCGTTGTCCGACGAGCCGAACTCGAACGCCGCCCACAGCAGGAACGGCAGCAGCACCAGGAACGACAGCAGGAACTGGGTGCGCCGCCGCCGCAGCTGGCGGACCAGCTCCACCCGCAGCGGCAGTGTCCGACCCTGCCGGAACCCCTCGACGGACCCATCCGGGCTGAATCCGGTGGACTCCTTGCCCGCCGCCAGCTCCATCTCGGCGATCGCCGCCGGGTCGGTGTGCACGGTTGACACGTTCGTGTGAACCACCACGGGAACGTCCTTGTGGCCGTTTTCGTTCATGATCCCTCTCCGACCAGCTCGAGGAAGACGTCCTCAAGGCGCCTGCGCGGCCCCGCCTGCTCGACCGCCACCCCCGCCTTGACCAGCACACTGAGCGCCTTCGAGCGCGGCAGGCCGTCGAGGTCCGCGTGCACCAGGGACCCCTCGACCGTCACCGCGTTGATCCCGGTGACCCCGCGCAGCGCCTCGGCCGCCGACTCCGGGTCGTCGACCCGGAACGTCGCCTCGCCGCCGCCCGCCACGATCTCGTCGACCGAGCCCGCCGCGACGAGCTTGCCGCGGTGCATCACCACGACGTGGTCGCAGGTCTGCTCCACCTCGGCGAGCAGGTGGCTCGACACCAGCACCGTGCGGCCGGTCGCCGCGTAGCGCCGCAGCACGTCGCGCATCTGGTGGATCTGCGGTGGGTCGAGCCCGTTGGTCGGCTCGTCCAACACCATCAGGTCCGGGAACCCGAGCATCGCCTGGGCGATCGCCAGCCGCTGCCGCATGCCCTGGCTGTATGTGCGGACCTTGCGCTCGACCGCGCTGCCCAGCCCGGCGATCTCCAGCGCCTCGGCGAAGTGCGCCCGCTCGACCGGTCGCCCGGTCGCCGCCCAGTACAGCTCCAGGTTCGCCCGGCCCGACAGGTGCGGCAGGAATCCCGCCCCCTCGACGAACGACCCGATCCGCGACAGCACCGGCGCACCGGAGTGGATCTTGTGGCCGAACACCCGGATCTGCCCGTCGCTGGGCGAGATCAGGCCCATGAGCATCCGCAGCGTGGTCGTCTTGCCCGCGCCGTTGGGTCCCAGCAGGCCGAGGACCTGCCCCCGTTCGACCCGGAACGACAGTGAGTCGACCGCGCGCAGACCGCCCGGGTACGACTTCGACAGGTTCTCGATCACCAGCGGCACATCGGTCAGCTCCGGGTCGACATCGTCCTCGCGGCGCCTGCGGATCACTCCGACGATGGCGGCGATCAGCCCGAGGCCGAGCACCACCCCGATGCCGATCAGCGGACCGGCCGGGGGAGCCGAACTCGACCGAGCGCCCGCGACGACGGGCACCTGCAGCGAGGTGTCCGACGCGAGTTCGACCTTGTAGGCGGCGGGCTGCGAGGGCGTCGCGTACGCCTGGTCGGTGGTGGTCACGACGAGCTCGACCCGGTGGTCGGTCTCGATCGGCCGCACGATCCCCGGCAGCGCCACCGTCACCTCGACCGGCGTGCCGTCCGCGGGCAGCCCGGGCACCCGGAACGCGGACACGGCCGAGCCGGGCAGCGTCCGCACGCCGTCCGGGCCGACGTCGTAGAGCTTGGCGAACAGCACCGCC
The DNA here is from genome assembly GCF_050699995.1 of Actinokineospora sp. GTDB lineage: Bacteria > Actinomycetota > Actinomycetes > Mycobacteriales > Pseudonocardiaceae > Actinokineospora. The sequence goes on from NZ_JBOHGC010000656.1 coordinate 2,308, forward strand.
CCATCCGGCGCGGGCAGGTTCGGCACCGTCGAGACCCGCAGCTTCACCGTCGAAGCGCCGGCGATCAGCAGCTGCTGGTCGAGTGGTGGGCTGGCGAACCGCGCGGACTGGCCGGGCAGGTCGATCGCCACCCGGCCGGCGAGCCGGGCCGAGCCGCTGATGACCGAGCCGAGCCCGGGCATGCTGCTGATCGACGCCGGGTTGCCGCCCGGCGGGTTCACGATCGTCTGCGCCACCCCGTCGACCCGCACGGACCTGCGCTCGGTGGCCGCGCCCCCGGTCAGACCGGGGTAGCCGCTCGCGGTGACGGTGCGCACCGACGGCGCGCCCTGGGCCCGCAGCGCGCCCTGGACCGCGTACTCGAAGGGGGTGCCGGGGTCGTCGCCGAGGCCGCGCAGGTGGAATTCGAACCAGTCCGCGATCTCGCCGCGCAGGCCCGGGCCGGGCTTGCCGCCGTCGTGGCCGCCGGTGTACCAGACGACCTTGACCTTGCCGCCCGCCGCGCTGATCTGGCGCGCGGTGGCGTCGGCCTGGTCGAGGCCGAACAGCGTGTCCTGCTCGCCCTGCACCAGCATCGTCGGCTGGGTGATGTTCTTGGTGACCGAGCTGGGCGACACCGACCGCATCAGGTCGATCGTGGCCTGGTCGGCCCGCCCGGTGGTGGCGACCTGCGCATAGGCGCGGCAGACCGACTCCACGAACCGCCCGCACGGGTTGCCGTCGTCGGGCGTGGGCATCCGCTCCGGCCTGCCCGTCTCGATCGGCGCCGCGGCCCCGCCCGAGTCGCGCGGCTCCTCGTCGCCCGCCTCGGTGGCCTCCGACGAGGGGTTCGCCAGGCCCGCGGCGCTCATGCCGGAGGCGAAGAAGATGCCCGCCCACGACCTCTTGAACACCCCGTCGTCGGCGAACGCGTTGGCCGACGGCGACCCGGCGACCTCGCCGACGGTGGCCGAGTTCGGCACGAGCGCCTGGCTCAGGTCGTTGTAGGTGATCACCGGGGCGAGCGCGTCGACCCGCTTGTCGGTCCCCGCGAGCAAGAGCGACAGCGCGCCGCCGTACGACCCGCCGGTGACTCCTACTTTCGGGTCATTCTCGCCGTCGAGGACGACCTCGGGCCGCTTCGCCAGCCAGTCGACGAGCCCGCGGGCGTCGGCGACCTCGTGGTCGGGGGAGTTCAGCGCGATCCGGCCGCCGCTGCGGCCGAAGCCGCGGGCCGACCACGTCAGCGCGACGAAGCCGCGCTGGGCGAGTTCGCGCGCGTCGGCGTCGACGCTCAGCTTGCTCCCGCCGAACCCGTGGGCGACCAGCACCGCGGGCGCCGGGGTGCGTTCGGGCAGGTAGAGGGTGGTGTCGAGGGACACCGGGGCGGTCTCGCCAGGCCCGCCGGGCAAGGTCAGGAGGGCTTCGCTGGTCTGCACCGGGGGCGGCTCGTCACCCCGGTTCAGCCAGACGATGCCTGCGGCGGCGACGGCGGCCACGAGCAGGGCGGTGGCCACCTGTCTCGGGCGGATTCGGGGAAAACGGGGCACGCTGACGAAGGTATTCGAGACTTGCTGAGAGCGTTCCCAGCAGGGCCGCTGTGACAAATCCCAACGTGCGGAACAGGGACCCCGGCTGGTGTGCTGGCACCTGACAAGGAACAATCGACAGCAGAATGTGCTCGGAGGGGAGTATTCCTTCGCGCCGGTGTCGTCAACACGGACCCCTCGGGGACCCGGCGCCGGCGGTCGGACGAGTTGTCCGGCGGAAGAGACCTCCGGTGCTCGGCGCTTGCCCGTACACCGGAGGTTAAATCAATGGCAGTACCTGCCTGGGCCTGGTTCGCCACGATCGGCGGCCTGCTCGTCCTGTTCGCGATCGACCTGTTGATCGTCGACCGCAAACCCCACGAGGTCACCATCGGCGAGGCGGGCCGGTGGGTCGCCTTCTACATCGGCTGCGCGGTCGCGTTCGGCGGCGCCATCTGGGCGTTCTCCGGACCGGTGTACGCGGGGGAGTTCTTCGCCGGCTACATCACGGAGTACTCGCTCTCGGTCGACAACCTCTTCATCTTCTTGATCATCATGTCGGCGTTCGCCGTCCCGAAGATCCACCAGCACAAGGTGCTGCTCGTCGGCATCGTGATCGCCCTGGTGATGCGCGGAATCTTCATTGCCGTCGGCGCGGTGGCCATCGCCAAGTTCAGCTGGGTTTTCTACCTTTTCGGCCTGTTCCTCATCTACACAGCCTGGAAGCTGTCGCGACAGGGCCTGGGCGAGGACGAGGAATACGAAGAGAACGCGATGACGCGATTCGTCCGCAGGCTCTTCCCGGTGACCGACACCTATCACGGCGCCAAGTCGTTCGTGAAGCTCGACGGCAAACGGTTCGTGACCCCGATGTTCATCGTCATGATCGCCATCGGCACCGCCGACCTGCTTTTCGCGGTCGACTCGATCCCGGCCATCTTCGGCCTCACCAAGGAACCGTTCCTGGTCTTCACCGCCAACGCGTTCGCCCTGATGGGTCTGCGCCAGCTGTACTTCCTGCTGGGCGGCCTGCTGCGCAAGCTGGTCTACCTGTCGGTGGGCCTGGCGGTCATCCTCGGCTTCATCGGCGTCAAGCTGGTGCTCGAGGCGCTGCACACGAACACCCTGCCGTTCATCAACGGCGGCGAGCCGCTGCACGTGCCGACCATCGGCATCGAGGTGTCGCTGTCGGTCATCGTGGGTGTCCTGGTCGTCACGACCGTCGCCAGCCTCATCAAATCGCGCAAGACCGAGGCGAATGACGCGGAGGACGATTCGGACATCGGTGAACCGGCCGCGCACAAGCACTGAGGACAGGCTTACCGGCTGCTCCCATATTTCTTGGCGGGTATGGGAATAATCAAACGTCCGTCGGTCAGGTGACTGTCCGGTACGGTCGGCTGGTGCGTCCAGAAGACATCGAACTGCTGGCGGCGCCAGGTGCGCCCGCGATGCGTGGCGACTTGCTGCTGGTGGGAGTTTCGACCCCGGATCTCGAGGCGAACACCTACCGCGGCGGTCTGCGCCGAATTCCGATCGACGGCGGGGAATCCCGGGAATTCACCCGGGGCTTCCGCGACGTCGCCCCGGCGGTCTCGCCGGACGGGAGTCGGGTCGCGTTTCTGCGCAGCGCCGGGCCCGGCGCCAAGCCGCAGGTCTATGTGATCCCGGTCGACGGCGGCGAGGCGCGGCAGGTCACCGATCTGCCGCTGGGCGCGGGCACCCCGGTGTGGGCGCCCGATTCCCGCCGGATCGCCTTCACCGCGCGCATCCCCGACCCCAGCCGCTACGGGGCCGAAGGGCCGGACGGCACCCCGGACCCGTCGTCCGAGGCGCCGCGGTGGATCAGCCGCCTGGACTACCGGTTCGACGACAGCGGCTACCTGGCCGACCGTCCGATCCAGCTGTTCGTCGTGGACAGTGCCGACCCGGATGCCAAGCCGGTCGTGCTGACCGAGGGGGCCGCGGAGCCCGCCGAGCCCACGTGGACGCCCTCCGGTGAGCACATCGTCGTCGGCGCCAAGCGGGACTGGGGCGTCGAGGACACAGTCAACGTCGACCTGTGGGCGGTACTCGCCGAGGGCGGAGGACCGATCCTGGTCGCCCGCAGCGCCGGTTCGGCGAACCACCCGGTGGTCACCGACGACGGCATGGTGGTCTACCTCGGCGAGGCGTTCGCCGGGACGGCCGCGGTCGCCAACAACACCGGCCTGTGGGCGCTTCCACTGCGCCTCGACGGCGTGCCGGGGGAGCCGCGCAGGCTCACCGACCCGGAGACCGTCGACTGCGAGGTCGCCGCGGGCAAGCCACTGGTGACCGCCGACGGCGTCCTGGTCGGGGTCCGCAACCAGGGCGCGGTGGAACTGCGCCGGGTCGCCACGGGTGCGGCGGAGGCGACGCTCTCGGAGCTGACCCTGGTCGCCGGACACCAAGCGCTGGTCAAGGGATTCGCCGCCGACGGCGACCGGATCGTCGTCACCGTGTCCACTTGGGACTCGGCGGGCGAGGTCGTGCTCGTGACCGGCGACGAGACCTGCGCCCTCACCGACTTCTCCGGCCCCCTGCGCGCGGCCGGGGTGCGCCCGCTTATCGAGGTCAAGGCCTCAGCGTCCGACGGGTACGCCACCCACGGCTGGCTCGTCCTGCCCGAGGGCGAAGGCCCCCACCCGGTTCTCCTCGCGGTGCACGGCGGCCCCTTCATGTACCACGGCTGGGGCATGTACGACGAAGCCCAGGTGTACGCCGCCGCGGGATACGCCGTGGTGCTGCCCAACCCACGCGGTTCAGCCGGATACGGCCAGTCCCACGGCCGCGCCATCGTCGGCGCCATGGGAACGGTCGATGTCGACGACGTGCTGTCGGTCCTCGACGCGGTTCTCGAACGCCCCGACCTGGACCCCAACCGGGTCGGCGTGATGGGCGGCTCCTACGGCGGCTGGATGACCAACTGGCTGGCAGCTCACCACGGATCGCGCTTCAAGGCCGCGTGGAGCGAGCGCGCGTTGAACTCGTGGGAATCCTTCGAGGGCACCTCGGACATCGGCTGGTGGTTCGCCGAGGCGTACTGCGGCACCGACCCCGACGCCCTCAAGGCGATGAGCCCGCTGACGCACGCGGCCAAGATCGACCTGCCGATCGTGTTGGTCCACGCCGAACACGACTACCGGTGCCCACTGGAACAGGCCCAACGCCTGTTCGTGCGACTGCGCCGCAACGGCGTTCCGGCGGAAATGCTGATCTTCCCCGGCGAGGGCCACGAACTGACCCGCTCCGGTCAGCCTCGCCACCGCAAACAACGCTTCGACGCAGTACTGGAGTGGTTCGGCAAGCATCTGTAATGTGGCGCCGGCTGTGATGGCGCCGCCTTCGGCGGCGCCCGAGCGTAGGTTCCCGCCCGCTAAAGGTAAGGGGCAGAACCGAACGGTCTGTTTGGGTGGAGTGGTTTCGTTGGGGGAGAAGGAAGGCATCTGACCTTGCCCCTTCGTTAGCTCCGGCCGTAGCGCTCGTAGATCCGCTTCAGCTCGGCGCCGAGCGCCGGGTGCAACTGCTGCGCTGCCTTCGCCTCGCCGTCGATCCGCTGAGGCGGCTCGGTGTCACCAGGCTCGATCACGCGGTCGAGCTCGGCGTGCGGGTGTTTCCACTCGGGACCGCATCCCGCGGGGCATGGGTGCTCCATTTCGCGCAGGAGGGTGCCGCCTTGGCCGTCCGGGGCGGCCTGCTGCCGGCGCAGCACGCCCGCGCCGCCGCAATGTGGGCAATCACTTGGGGATTTCGCCGATACCTCCACACCTCTGACAGTAGGGGTGTCGACGAGATGCGTCGAGACCGCTGCCAAGGCATGCGGGGCAGGTGACCATCTCGACGTCGGGCAGGTTGATAAGAGTGACTTAACCTCGCCGGTTCACAGGTTGTGAACGCTGTGCGTCGTTCATCCGGTCGGGGCAACACCAAGCCGCCAAGCAAGCCCGCGCAAGTCCCGACCACCCGCGTCGCGACGTGTCGCCGCAAGCAATCCGGCCACGGTCTCTCGGGCCCAGACGTTGTTCCTGATCTGCTGGGGCGCCAGTTTCTCCGCCCGCATAATCGCCGCGATGCCGCGGGCGCGCGTCTTCCGCTCGGCCACCAAACCACGCCCGTAGTCGAGCCAGAACGCGGCCTGGCGGGACACCCCGATTGTCTCAGGGCGGATGTCGGCCGCCAGCTCATCGACCCGCGCGCCCCAGCCCAACTCAACCGCGATCGACAGCCGCCAGATGCCGACGTTGGTGCGGCCGAAGTTCATCAGACCGGTCGGCCACGAACTCACATCGGGTTCAATCAGCTCGGCCAGTGCCGCCGCCTCGCGCAGATGCGTCTGCGCCAGGTCATCGTCACCACGTGCGCTGGAAGCGAGCGCCGCAGTGAGGTTGGCCATGCCGCGGGTCTCGGGCTGTTCGGCCGGGGCTTCGTCGGCGACCCTGACCGCGAGCTCGTACTGGCGCAGCCGGTTGGCACCCGACAGGAAATGAGCACGAGACCAAGCGGCAACGCCGATCCACACCGGGTCTCCCAGTTCGTTCGCCACATCACGTAGCCGATCTGCGGCGAGCGTCGGCATGCCGGGAATCCCAAGCCGCGCGGCCAAACTTCCGGCAGCGTGATAGGCGTACACCAGGCCGATCAGAGACTCACGCCGGTGCGGACCATCGACCGCCGATATGGTCAGCAACTCGCGGATCAACACGGGGGCAACACCTCAGCCTGTGATGCGTAGTCACTCGCCGGGCGGAGGACGTTGTTCAGGCGAACAAGGTCGTCGCAAATCTCGGGCCACTCACGAACTTCAGCGTCGGGCGTTTCACCCAGCCACCAACCCGAGATGACGTCCGCCAGTCCCGTGACCGCCGCGTGCGTGGCTGCCGATGTGGCGTCGGTGGGGGCGTAAGGGTGCCCGGTCAGCTCCGCGGGCGACACACGCAAGGCGCCCGCGAGGGATTCCAGCACAGACCTCTTGGTGATCGGGCGTTGGCCACGCTCGATCATGCTCAGGTAGGACTTCGCGAACCCGGCGAGGCCCGCAGTGGCCTCAAGTGACATCCCTCGCCATGACCGGATCTCACGAACCCTGCGCCCGATGAGCGCATCATCGATCTCCACAGCAACCCCTTCGCCGAGGTGCCTCCGCCGAGAACCTCCGGCCCGTCGGCCGGGGGGTGTACAACTTCGGCGAGAGGTTTCACGATCAGCATATCCAAGGATGAGCTGCGGAATAGGTACTGGTGTTTAGTGACCACGCTGCCCGGGATCGCGCCGAGGCTGCCTCCGCCGCCGAGGACGAAACCGATCGGGCGCGGCAGGTCCATGACGATCCCAACCTTTCAGAGGAGCGTGTAGTTCAGCTCCTCGCAGATGCGGGCCAATGGCAGGTCCAGGCCTGGATAGTCCAGCGGCAGCAGCAGATCCGGCGACGTCGGCAGCGTGCCGCGCGCCGGTGGGTCCCACAGGCAGATCGCGGGTTCGCCACTGTCCATGGACGATCTGTACCAGACCCCGTCCAGTTCCGGGTGCGCCGAGCGGATCGCCCGCGCCCACGCCTGGGTGACGGTCTTCTTGCCGCTGCTGATCTCCTGGGACGCGCCGGCGCGGGTCGGCCACAGTCCACACAGGTCCAGTAGGCGCAGGGTCCGCTGCGGCCGGAAGACCACCAGGTGCGGGCGGCGGGTCGACCGGTCGACGACCGAGGTCTGCTGGAACACCTCCGCGACGCTGGTGCGCACGGTCAGTCCGAAGTAGAGCGCGCCGTGGCCGGATTCCGTGGTGGGGCCGCCGTCGCGGTTGACCGGGTGGGGGTCGAACCGGGCGTGCGGCAGGGGCCCGGTGTAGCGGAAGGAGTTCCAGCGCTGCCGGTGGGCGCCGCCGGCCGCGAAGACGCGGACCAGGTGCGTTCCACTGTGGACGGCGACTACGTCCTCATCGACCCGCAGCAACGTTTTGAGGGCAGCAGGAACCGGCGGCTGGGGGAGCCGTGACATCGTGCGTTGGTCCAGTCTTCGCAGGGTCAGGCCGGTGTGCCGAGCATCGAGGCCAGCGCCGCGACCCGGGTGGGGTCGCCGCCGGCGAGCAGCCACTGTCTGGGCGTCGCGGGCTCGTCGTTGATCCGCAGGTCCGGCTGCGGGGTGGTCATGAACGCGGCCACCACCAGCGGCGGCTGGTCGGACGGGACCGAGCGCAGCACCACGTCGAGGCCCGGCAGCACGCCGGACGCCGCGAACTGCCAGGCGGGCAGCCGCCAGCCGCCCCGGTCCTTCCAGCCCGCGAGCCTGCCCGCGGAGAGCCGGTGGCGGATGCGGCTGGTGTCGACGCCGACCGCTTGGGCGGCGTCGCCGACGGTCAGCGCGGAATCGCGCAGCACTGTCTGGGCGGCCACGGCGCGCGCCCGCGAGTCGACCTCGTCGGGGCGGCGCGGGGTCAGGTCGAGCCCGACCTCGGTGAGGGTGTCCCGTTGCTCGGCGGAGAAGTAGTCCGCCGGGTCCGGGGTGGCCGGGGACAGCCTGCGGGTGGCTTCCTCGATCATCTCGGCGAACTCCACCGGGCTGATCCGCAGGCCTGCCTTGGCGAGTACGGTCTCCAACGCGACAGTCATGCGCCTAGAGTATCCCGAATGTGCGGGTTCGTGCGCATTTGTGGGGGAGTTCACCGGATTCCGGGAAAAAGTAACGTAGATCGCCACTTTCCGCTCAGGGTCAAACACTGACAGTTGTCCGGCTTCCATGCAACCTTGTTGCCCCACGGCTTCGTCCTTGGCACATGAGCAGCGACTTACGAAGACTCCCCCGGATCGGCGTGGCCACGGTGGCCATCGCCGTGGCGGGAGCGGGCGTCATCGGCACCGCGTACTGGGTGGGCGGGCAGAAGACCGCCGACAAGGGTGACCGGCCGGGGGTCGTCGAAGCCTCTGCCGTGCGCCTGGTGGCGTTCGACTCGTGCGACAAGGCACTGACCGAACTGAAGGCCGCCGCCGTGCAGAAGGTCGGACCGTACGGCTTCGAGTCGCCGATGCTGATGGAGCGCGGCGCCGCGCCCGCGGAAGGCTCACAGCAGAAGGACTCGGCGGCGCCGGGGAACTACTCGGGCACCAACAACCACGAGTCCGCCGCCGACGAACCGGACCTCGTCAAGACCGACGGCAAGCGGATCGTCAGCATCGTCGACGGCACGCTGCGCGTGGTGGACGCGGCCACCAAAACCGTGACGGCGACGCTGAAGATCCCCGATGGCCAGCCGACGGCGATGCTCCTCGACGGCGACCGCGCGCTGATCACGGCCTACCCCAACGAAAACGTCGTCTACGACACCCCGCACCCGCACATGTACGCCGGGCGGATCACCCTGGTGCAGGTCGACCTCGCGGGCGGGGCCCGGGTCTCCGGCTCGCTGACCGTCGACGGCTCCTACATCGACGCGCGCCAGGTCGGTTCCGTCGCCCGGGTCGTCGTGCGGTCCAAGCCCCGGCTGCCGTTCGTCATGCCCATACAGGTAATCGACCAGCAGGAGGCGACCCGGCGCAACAAGGAGGTCATCGAGAAGTCCAAGATCGGTGACTGGATCCCGCGCCACAGCCCCGGAACCCCGGCCGAAGGCCCGCTCTACGACTGCACCGCGCTCAGCAGGCCGGCGAACTACACCGGCACCTCCACGCTGTCGGTGCTGAGCTTCGACATGCGCAACGCACTCGGCACCGGCGACGGTGTGGGTCTCGCCGCCGACGGCGACACCGTCTACGGCACAGCGAACAGCCTCTATGTCGCCGACGACCGCCAGTCGCACGCGGGCATCCTGCCCGCCGACGGCCGTGGCAAGCCCGTTCCCGGACTCCCGCAGGCGTCGACCACCACCGTGCACCAGTTCGACATCGCCAAGCCCGGCAAGCCGGTCTACCAGGCGTCCGGCATGGTTCGCGGGACCCTGCTGAACCAGTACTCGCTCTCCGAGCACCGCGGCAACCTGCGGATCGCCACGACCATGGACGACCCGGGATGCTGCGACCCCGGCAAGGAATCCTCCAGTTCCGTCGCCGTGCTGACCAGGCGCGGCGCCGAACTCGCCGAGATCGGCAGGCTCGACGGGCTGGGCAAGACCGAGCGCATCCACTCGGTGCGGTTCATCGGCGACACCGGCTATGTGGTCACGTTCCGCCGCACCGACCCGCTCTACACCGTCGACCTGTCCGACCCGGCCAAGCCGAAGGTCACCGGCGAGCTGAAGATCACCGGATACTCGGCGTACCTCCATCCGGTCGGCGACGGACGGCTGCTCGGTGTAGGCCAAGAGGCGACCGACCAGGGCCGGGCGACCGGAACCCAGGTGTCATTGTTCGACACGAAGTCCGTCCAGGCGCGCAAAGTCACTGGTTTCCACGTGGCCGGGGCGTCCTCGGAGGTCGAGTTCGAGCCGCACGCCTTCCTCTTCTGGGCGGCTAAAGGGCTCGTCGTGCTGCCGTTGAACGAGGCGGGACCGGACCACCGGCCGGCGGCCGTGGTGTTGCGCCTTCAGGGTGATTCGCTGACCGAGGCGGCCCGGCTGACCCATCCGCGCGGCAGCGAGTACGGCGAAGTGCAGATCCGCCGGTCGCTGGTGGTCGGCGACACGCTGTGGACCGTGTCGGGCAGCGGGATGCTCGCCACGGACACCGGTGCCCTGACTCAGATCGCCTGGGTGCCGTTCACCTGATGTTGGCGCGGGAGCGGGGTGTGCAGGTAGGACCACGGGATCGGCCCATCGGTCGACTCGGGGAACACCGGCGGCACCCCGCTCAGCGCCGTCCGCGTCGCCGACTCGTCGGCGACGAACTCCGGGCGTAGGGCCTCGGTGTCGTAGTACCGGTGGAAGACCGGGGTGATCCCGCCCGACATCGGCGGCACGATCCAGCTCCAGTCGGCCGGGCAGCTGCGCCCGGCCTTCTCCTCACGCTCGACGTGCGTGAGGAACCGCGCGGACTCCGTGTGGTGGTCGGTGATCGCCACCCCCGCCTCGGCGAACGAGTGCAGCACCGCGACGTTGACCTCGACGAGCGCGCGGTCGCGCCACAGCGACGTCTCCCGGCTGGTGTCGAGCCCCAGCCGCTCGGCGACCGCGGGCAGCACGTCGAAGCGGTCGTGGTCGGCGAAGTTGCGCGCGCCGATCTCGGTGCCCATGTACCAGCCGTTGAACGGCGCCGCGGGGTAGTCGACGCCGCCGATCGAGAGCCGCATGGAGCTGATCGCGGGCACGGCGTGCCAGCGCAGGCCCAGCTCGGCGAACCACGGGTGGTCGGGGTGTGTCAGCTCGACCTCCCGGACCGTGTCGCGCGGCAGCGGGTGCACGACGGTGCCCTCGTCGCGCCCGGAGACGACCAGCGGCAGCACGTCGAACGCGCCCGGCTCTGCTTCCGGCTTCCAGCCCAGGTCGCGCACGGCTTGGGTGAACTCGGTGTAGCGCGGGTCGCCCAGGACGGTTCCGTCCGGGCGGCGGTGACCGGCGTAGCGGATCAGCTGCTCGTTCCAGATCCTCGGCGCGGGCGCGTCCGGGGCGTCCGGGGCGAAGATCGTGATGAGCGGGCGGACCTTGCCGCCGTTGGTGGCCAGCCTCAGATGCTCGACGCAGTGCTCGGCGACCTCGGCGGGTGCGCGCACTGCTCTGAGATCGCGCACACGCATGCTTCGCCAGTAGAGCCTGCCGATGCAGCGGGCGCTGTTGCGCCAGGCGACCCGGGCGCCGAACTCCAGTTCCGCGCTCGTGTGCCGGTAGGTGCCGGTGAGTTCGGACTCCGCCCGCACCCAGCGGACCCGTTCGGACAGCGGACCGGCGGCGGGGTTCTCCGCGTGGAAGAGCTCGAGGAACTCCTCGGCTTGGTCGAGATCGGCGACGCCGCCACCTGCCTGCGGTGGTGCCGCCCTGTCGCCTCCGCGAGGTAACGCCCAGATCTCACCAGTCACTCGCGAGAAACTACCTTCTACGCGACGCCGTGACTCCATCTCTCACTCGTTTGGACGTCACCCGTAGGACGCACGGCCAATCGAGTGAAATCTCCGCCGTTTGTTCGGTTGAACAACGTTCGGTACTGGCGTGCATGCGGATATGTGCACGCGGATTCGCTGTTGACGTCGCTCAGACGCAAGTTGACCCGTCAACTAGCGGCTGAAATATCGACTTGGACGTGGCGTTGATCACGTCCCTTTTACGCCACAACCAGTAACGCAGATTCTCTGCATTCGTTCGATCTGGTGGTATCAATGCGGTGAATGGGTGACTGGGTGTCAACGGAGTAACGATGTCGCCTGCCCGAACGCAAACAGACCGGCGGGCGTGGCCCACCGGTCTGTCACCATCCGATCAGGCACGGCACGACCTGGTCGGAACGATCTCTGCGAGTCAGACCGCGAACACCGGTCCGGTCGCCACCGCGAACTGGCACGAGTTGCCGTAGCTGGTGGCGAAGTCGACCTTCTTGCCGTGCCAGTGCCCGGTCGCCGTGACGTAGACCGGGTCGTACTGCAGCGTGCAGGCCCGGTCCGGGCCGACGTCGAGCTTGTCGAAGTCCCCGTTGACCAGTGACAACTCGCGACAGGCCGCCGCGGGCTTGCGGTGCAGGCCACCGGCTGGGCGGCACTGGAGCGTGCCGGTCATGGTCGGCGATTCCGACCCCGTCACGGTGAGGACGAGGGAGGCGGACTCCGGGATCACGTGATGCGCGCTCGCCACGGGTGTGCAGACCACCGCGACGGAGATGCCGAATGCGCCGATGAGCGTCTTACGGAACATGAATGAACACTCCTTCTCCGACGGAGCGGTTTCCGCTCGAATGGATGCGCCGGAAACCGTGTCCGAGCCGTCTCGACGGCCGGACGAATCCGAGCTTAGGCCGATCCGAATTTGCTTTTCCAACCGGGGGGTATCGCGCCGACGGGTCGATCAGTGCTATTCATGGCGCCGCAATCTCCGACACATCAGGTCGGATAGGGTACTTCCTTACACGTACATCGGGTGAAAGGTCCTATAAGTGGGTGGGATAACACGCGCGTCCAAAGCCTCGCGCGACCGTTTGTCCGACCGCATCGCCATCGGGATGCTGATCAAGGCGTTTCCCCCGGACGAGGTCGACGCCGCGATCGATGCGGCCGGGGTACGCGAGCAGCGCTCCAGAGCCCTGCCCGCGCGCACCATGGTCTATTTCAGTCTCGCCATGTGGCTCTTCGGCGGCTCCGGGTACGACGCCGTCCTCACCCGGCTCACCACGGGCATGCGGTGGGCCGGGGTCACCACGGGCAAGCGTGCGGAGCCGAGCACCGGGTCGATCACCAAGGCGCGCAAGCGTTTGGGGTCGGAAGTGATGCGCAGGCTGTTCCTGCGCCGGGCGGTCGCCGACCTCGACTCACCGGCCGTGTGGCGCGGTCTGCGGGTCTGCACGCTCGACGGCGGCACCATCGACGTGCCGGACACGGCGGCCAACCTCGCCGCGTTCGACACCGCCGAGGTGCGCATGGCGGTGCTCGCCGCGCACGGCGACGGAGCGCTGCTCGACGTCGCCGTCGGCAGCTCGGACGCCGAACTCGACGCCCGGCTCATCAGCACGATCTCGCCGGACACGCTCGTCGTCGCGCACCGCGCGGAGCCCGCGTACGACGTGTGGCGGTCGGCGGGGGAGCAGGGCGCGCACCTGCTCTGGCGGACGGGTGAGTCGGTCGAGCTACCCCGGTTGCGGGTGCTGTCGGACCACTCGTACCTCTCGCGGCTGCTGCCCGAGCACGACCCCATGGCGCGCTCGATCGCGGTGCGGGTGGTCCAGTCGTGCGACACGGCGCTGGTCACCACCCTGCTCGACCCGGAACGGGCGCCCGCGGCGGAGTTGACAGCGCTGCACCGGGACCGCTGGCGGTTCGCGTCGGTGTTCGACGCCCTGGAGACCGAGTCGGTGGCGCTGCGGTCGCAGGACCCGCACGGCGTCGCGCAGGAGCTCTGGGCGATGTTATGCGTCTACCAGGCGGTTCAGTCGTGGCGGTGGGACGGTAAGGAAGCGATGGCTGAAAGAATGTGAGGGTGGACGACCTTCGAGTAGCGATCATCGGTTACGGCCTCGCCGGCCGCGCCTTCCATGCCCCGTTCGTCGAGGCGGCCGACGGCCTGCGGGTCGCCGCCGTGGTGACCGGTTCCGCGGAACGGGCCGCGGAAGTCGGCCCGCGGTATCCGGACGCGGCCGTGTTGTCCACTGTGGACGATCTGTGGCGGCGGTCGGACATCGACGTCGTCGTGGTGGCCTCGCCCAACCGGTTCCACGTCGAGCAGGCGAGCGCCGCGCTGGACGCGGGGATGGCCGTGGTGGTCGACAAGCCGGTGGCCGCGACCGGCGCAGAGATCCGCGACCTGGTTCAGCGGTCCGAGCGGGCGGGCCGGATGCTCACGGTGTTCCAGAACCGGCGCTGGGACGGCGATTTCCGCACCGTCCGGCGGCTGATCGCCGACGGCGACCTCGGCGAGATCGGGCGCTTCGAATCGCGGTTCGAGCGCGTCTCCCGCAAGACCCGCACGTCGTGGAAGGTCAGCGCCGACCCGGCCGACCTGGCCGACATCCTCTACGACCTGGGCAGCCACCTGGTCGACCAGGCGATCGTGCTGTTCGGCAAGCCGGTGTCGGTGTTCGCCGAGACCCGGTCGCCGAACCCGGCGGTCTCCGTCGCGCAGGACGCCACGGTCCTGCTCACCCACGCGAACGGCGTGCGTTCGTACCTGCGGATGAGCAGCGTGACCATGCCGGTCGCGCCGCGGTTCGTCGTCGTGGGCGCGGACGCCGGGTACCGGAGTTGGGGACTCGACCCGCAGGAGAAGGCGTCGGTCGAGGCCAGGCTGCCCACCGACGAGGGCTTCGGCGAGTACCCGGAGTCGCAGTGGGGCGAAGTCCTTACCGACGACGGGGTGCGGAAGGTGCCCACCGAGCGGGGCGACTACCTGGCGTTCTACCAGGCGGTCGCCGCGTGCGTCCGAGGTGAGGGCCGGCCGCCGGTGCCGCCCGCCGAGTCGGTGATGGTCGTGGACACCATCGAGGCGGCGCTGCGATCGGCGGCCACGGGAACACCGGTTGAGCTCTGAGGGCCTGGTCGACGACGCGACGCTCGCGCGGTCGTCCGTGGTGGCCAACAACGCGATGAACCGCGGGCGCGGCTTGGACTCCTACCGGCGCGAACTCGGGGTGGATCCGATCGCGTCGGTGGGCGTGGGCGGGTGGCTGGACCTGTGCTGCGGCAGCGGTCGCGCCCTGATCGAGGCCGCGGGTCTGGTGGGCGACGTGCCGCTGGTCGGGGTCGACCTGGTGGACTGCTTCGCGCCGTCCCCGGGCCGGGTCGACCTTCGGGTGGCGTCGCTGTCGGAGTGGACGACCGACGGCCGGTTCGACCTGATCACCTGCGTGCGCGGGTTGCACTACGTCGGCGATCGGCTCGGCCTGCTGGCCAGGGCGGCCTCCTGGCTGGCCGAGGACGGGCTGCTCGTCGCCGACTTCGACGCCGCGGCCGTGCGTGACCCCTTCGGGAAACCGTGGGGGAGGCGCCTCACCGGCGCGCTGCGCGCGGCAGGGTTCGACTACGATGGCAGGCGTCGGCGCGTCTCGATTCGCGGCGGCCGGGAGGTGCGGCTGCCGTTCGCCTACCTGGGCGCCGACGCGGCCGCTGGCCCGAACTACACCGGCCAGGAAGCGGTCCACGCCCACTACGCGTTCGTCGCGACCCCCTGACTTCTGGCGAACGGTCGGGAAACTTCCGGTCGTCCTGGCCGTGGATGGATTCCGCCCGGTTACGCTCGATCTTGCTAGCCGCGCCACCGGACGTTCCCCTGTCGTCCCACCGCGTCCGTTGGGGCACAAGCGTTCCCGCCGCTGCCGCACACCCTCCGACACCCGGAGCGCCCCGGGTTGAAGAGGGCTGCCCACCGAAAGGACACTCCATGCGCACCACCCCGATCAAGGCCGCGATCGTCGCCGCGGTCGCCATTCTCGGTTCCTTATTCGCCACCGGGCAGGCTTCGGCCGCCGTGGAGGAGCGGGACCGGGTGTTCGCCCCGTCGGCGGCCACGCCGATGAGCGCGCTGGTCACCAAGCTCTCCCACAGCGAGGCCGCCGCCCGGTTCCGCGCCGCCGGGATCACCTGGTCCTCCAGCGGCAACTGCAGCAACCGCTACAACTCGACCTGCACGTCCTTCGAGCAGATCAACCTGACCACGGTCCAAGGCGCGGAGACCCTCAAGCGGGCCTCCGGCTGCGCGCTCAACATCACCGGCGGCACCGAGACCGGCCACGCCAGCGGCACCTACAGCCACTGGAACGGCTACAAGCTCGACTACTCGCTCTACACCTGCGTGGGCAACTACATCCGCAACAACTTCAGCTACATCGGCGGCAACAAGTGGCGTTCCGGCTCGGGGAACATCTACTACCTGGAGAGCAACCACTGGGACGTCACATACTACAACTGCGGCGGCTGCTGACCTGACCGGCGTGGCCACGGCCGTCACCAGGCGGTCGTGGTCACCGGCAGGCTCTTGATCCCGTTCTGGAAGTTCGACCGCAGCCGCACCGGCTCGCCCGCGAAATCGAGTCTGCACGGCAGGTCGAGGACCGCCCGGAACATCGCGCGCAGCTGCACACGGGCGACGTGGGCGCCGAGGCAGAAGTGCGGGCCGTGGCCGAAGCTGAGGTGTTCGCCCGCGGGCCGGGTGATGTCGAACCGGTCGGGGTCGGGGAAGACCCGCTCGTCCCGGTTCGCCGAGGAGAACCACACGACCACCTTCGCGCCCGCGGCGATCGGCGTCCCGGCCAGTTCGGTGTCCACTGTGGCCGTCCGGCGGAAATGCATCACCGGGGTCCACCACCGCAGCATTTCCTCCACGGCGTTCGGCAGAAGATCGGGCTCGGCTCTCAGTCGGCGATAAGAGTCCACATGGGACAGCAAAGCGATCATCCCACCGGGAATACCGTTGCGGAGCGTTTCATTGCCCGCCACCGAGAATAGCCAGAACAGATTCTCGAATTCCTCGATCGAGACCCGGCCGCCGTCGTCGTCCACATGCGACATCAGGGTGCTCATGACGTCCTCGCCCGGATGCAAGCGTTTGATCTCGCCGAGCCCGGTGGCGTAGGCGTAGAGGTCGGGCATCCCGTCGCGGGTTCGCGGGTCGGGCATGCGCCCGTCGGCCTCCGGTTTCGGTCGCAGCCGCAGCGCCCGGCGGGCCAGGTCGGTGAAGCCCGCGCCCTCGGTGTCGCTGACGGCGTACTCGGGGTCCTGGAAGCCGATCACCCGGTTGCTCCAGTCGAACATCAGCCACCGGTCCTCGGCGGGCACACCGAAGACCTCCGCCAGCGTGAGCAGCGGCAGGTCGGCGGCGACGTCCTTGGCGAAGTCGAACTCGCCGCGCTCCACCGCCTTGGCGACGAGGTCACGCGCCCAGCCGTCGATCCGGTCGGCGAGGCGGGCCAGCGCGCGCGGGGTGAACGCCCTGGTCAGCAGGCCGCGCAGGCGCGAGTGGTTCGGCGGGTCCTGGTTGAGCATCATCCGGCGCACGTAGTCCAGCGCTTCCGGCGCCGGGTCGCGGATCTGCGTCGCCCCGAGCCACGACGAGTAGACCTCCGGTGTGCGCAGGACGTGGCGCACCTCGGCGTGCCGCAGGATCGCCCAGAACCCGGGACCGTCGGGCTCGTCGACCCAGCGGACGGCGGCCTCCCCGCGAAGACCTGTCAGCAGGGCGTGCGGCACGGCGGTCACGTAGGTGTCCGGGTCGAGAATCGGCGCGGCGTCCATGCCCGCATTCTGTACCGCCCGGCGGTGCGTGCGGCAAGATCAGCGCGTGGACAACTTGTACGTCACGCGGGGCGGCGCCGATGGGCCGACCTTGCTGCTGCTGCACGGCCTGGGTGCGACCGCCGAAGTGTGGGAGGGCGTCACCCCGCTGTGGCCTGGCCGCTGGGTGGCCCCCGACCTGCCCGGCCACGGCCACTCACCCGCCCTGACCCGCTACTCTTTCGGCGGCCTCGCCGCCGAGGTGGCCGGGTCGGTCGACGGGCCGGTCGTCGTGCTCGGCCACTCGCTCGGCGGCGTGGTCGGACTCGCGCTGGCTGGCGGCTGGTTCGGGGTTGCGGTGGCCGCGGTGTGCGGGATCGGCATCAAAGTCAGCTGGACCCCCGAGGACCTGGCGAAATCCGCGCAACTCGCGGCCAAGCCGTCCCGGCTGTTCGCCTCACCCGAGGAAGCCCTCGACCGCGCGGCGAAGGTGGCCGGGCTGCCGTCGGCGTCGATCGACAGCAGGCTCGTCGTGGAAGAGGAAGACGGCTGGCGGCTGAGCCTCGACCCCGGCGCCTTCGCCGTCGGCCGCCCGGACCTCCCGGGCCTGCTCGGCGCGGCGCGGGCTCGGGTGCGGCTGGCGGCGGGGGAGACCGACCCGATGAGCCCGGCGGACCACCTGCGGACGCTGGTGCCGGACCCGGTGATCCTGCCCGGCCTCGGCCACAGCGCCCACGTCGAGGACCCGAACGCCCTGCGACCGTTGCTGGAGGAACTCCTGAGCGCGGTCACGTGATCTTCCTGGCCCGGCACGGGGAAACCCGGTGAAACCGGGCGGGCCGCAAGCAGGGGCAACTCGACTCGCCACTGACCGAGACCGGGTTGGCGCAGGCCCGGCAGCTGGCCGCCGCGGTCGAACAGTTGCGGGTGGACGCCGTCTTCAGCAGTCCACTGGGCCGAGCGGCGAGCACCGCCGCGCGCTGCGGGGCAGCGCTGGGGCTGCCGGTGATCGTCGACGACGACCTCGCGGAGGTGGATCACGGCGAGATGGCGGGTCTGACCTTGGCGGAGATCGAGCAGCGATTCCCCGGTGAGCTCGCCCGCCGCGTCGCGGCCAAATTCGACTGGCGGTTCCCGGGCGGCGAAAGCTACGCGGACGCCAACCGGCGCGCGGCCGTCGCGCTTCGCCGGATCGCCGCGCATGGCGCTCGACGGCCGTTGATCGTCTCGCACGAGATGATCGGCAGGATGCTCCTGCGCACGTTGCTCGCGGCGGACCCGACGACCGTGTTGGCGACGAGCCAGCCCCACGACGTGGTTTACCAGGTCGATGCGCGGGTGCGGGAGTGGATCAGGATCGCTGTGCCTGGGCTCCCGGCGGACCGGGAGCCCAGGGATCGTGCGAACTAGTTCACGCCGACCAGGTCGACCACGAAGATCAGGGTCTCGCCCGGCTTGATGGCGCCACCGGCGCCCCGGTCGCCGTATCCCAGGTGCGGCGGGATGACCAGCTTGCGCCTGCCGCCGACCTTCATCCCCGCCACGCCGCGGTCCCAGCCCGCGATGACGCGGCCGCCGCCCAGCGGGAAGCTGAACGTGTCCTGGCGGTTCCAGGAGGCGTCGAATTCCTCGCCGGTCGAGTGGGCGACGCCGACGTAGTGCACCGTGACGAGCTGACCGGGCTTGGCCTCCTCGCCGTCGCCGACGGCGATGTCCTCCACCACCAGGTCCGCGGGCGGGGCGCCCTCGATCGGGTCGACCTCGGGCTTCTGCAAAGCCATGCTCACTCCTTGCGATTTTCGGATCAGTCGCCGCCATCTTGCCCCGACCGGGACAGTCCACGCTTGACGACCCGCCCAAGGCGTAACACCCCGTGCCCCGCCGGCGACTTCACCATCGCGGCCCTGTCACCCCCCGACGGCAGGGTCGCGCCTCTCTTTTCGGCCCCACCCGCGGTCCTCATCGGACGCGCGCGAGTCGCGCTGAACGCCCCATGTTGAAGGTCTCTGTGCGCCAGTTGATCAGCTTCCGGTGATCGAGGCGAATTCCGAGAGGCGTGTCGTTACGCCTTGACATTCCGGGGCATGCGTGAATGCTTAAGCATGTGCTTAACCAACGCGGCGATCTCGACAAGGTCTTCCACGCCCTGGCCGACCCGAGCAGGCGGACCATGGTCGAGCGGTTGGGCAGGGGACCGGCATCGGTGAGTGAACTGGCCAAACCGCTGGCGATGTCACTGCCCGCGGTGGTGCAGCACCTGGCGGTCCTCGAAGCGAGCGGGCTGGTGAAGTCCGAAAAGGTCGGACGGGTCCGCACCTGCCGCGTCCAGCCCAAGGTGCTCGACATGGCCGAACAGTGGATCACCCAGCGCAAGGCGACCTGGGAGAACAGGCTCGACCGGCTGGGCGACTTCCTCGCCGAGACCGCCCCGGAAGCAGAAACCGAATCCGAAGAGAACGGAACACAGTCATGAGCGTCACCCACGCGACCTTCGTTGTCGAGCGCGTGTACCCGGCGACACCGGAGCGCGTCTTCAACGCCTGGGCCGACCCGGAGTTCAAGGCGCGCTGGTTCGCAGGCCCGCAAGACTGGGAGAACACCCCGCTGAGCCTCGACTTCCGCGTCGGCGGCGAGGAGTCCAGCAGTGGCGGCCCCAAGGGTGGACCCGTCCACACCATGCGCGGCCGCTACCAGGACATCGTGCCCAACGAGCGAATCGTCTCCTCGTACGAGATGTACATGGACGACCAGCGCATCTCGGTGTCGCTCGCGACCGTCGAGATCACGCCCAAGGGCGACGGCACCCTGCTCACCTACACCGAGCAGGGCGCCTTCCTCGACGGCCTCGACCAGCCCAAGTACCGCGAAGAGGGCACCGCCGAACTCCTCGACGCCCTCGGCGCCGCCCTGGACCGCGAGAACGTCTGACGGGATGCTGGGCCGCCTCGGCGGCCCAGCCCTGGTCTGTCTCCTGGCTACGTCAGGGAGGTCAACCCCGGGCGGCGTTGCGCCAGGAGAGCCCCTCGGACGACGAGCTCTTTTACAGCGCCGCCATCCGTCCTGTTAGGAGCTTTTCGGTGGGGCTGTCGTCGGCGCGGACGAACTGGATCAGTCCGTCGCGGCGGCCGAGGCTCACGCATTGGTTGAAATAGCGAAACTTCAGCGGGCGGGCCTGCTTCCCGGCCATCCGGTCGCCGATCGCTCGCACGGCGTAAACCGCGCACGGAATGCCGGTGGCACAAGCCATCCGCAGCTCCTGGCCGTTCGACATGTGGGCCGCCGCGGCGTCGCCGACGCCGTAGACGTCCGGGTGCGACACCGAGCGCAGGGTGTCGTCCACGACCATCCGGCCGTGCTCGTCGACGTCGAACCCGGCGGCACGGGCCAGCGGTGACACCCGGAAACCGGTCGTCCACACGACAGTGTCCGCGCTGAGGTGCTCCCCGTCGGCCAGCACCACCCCGTCGGCGCGCACCTCGGCGACCCGCACCTCATCGCGCACGTCGATGTTCAACCGCTCGAACACCCGGCGGACGTGCTTGCGCCCGCGCTCCGAGAACGCGCCGCCGAGGACGCCGCCGGTGACGAGGCGGACCTTGAGGTCGGGGCAGGTCTCGGCCAGCTCGGTGGCGGCCTCGATCCCGGTGAGCCCGCCGCCGACCACGGCCACCGTGCCGTGCGCCCGTTCCCGCAGGGTCGCGGCCTGCTCCAGACCGGCCACGGCCACCGCGTGCTCGCGGACACCGGGGACGGTGTCGAGGTCGGCCTGGCTGCCCAGGGCGTAGACCAGCGTGTCGTAGGGGACAGGTTCGGGCCGGTTCGCGAGTCGGACCGTCTTGGCGTCGGCGTCGATCCCCGTGACCTCGTCGACGACCAGGCTGACGCCGGTGCCGTCGAGCAGGTCGGTCAGCCGCCGGTCGCCGAGTTCCTGCCCGGCGGCGAACTGGTGCAGCCGGACCCGCTCCACGAACCGGTCACGGGCGTTGACCAGGGTGACCGTCGCGCCGGCATGGCCGGCCGCCAGCTTGGCGGCGAGGAGGCCGGAGTAGCCGGCGCCAAGAACCACGATGTGCTTCGTCATGTCCATCTCCGTTCGTCACCATGTGGACACCGTGGCGCGCCGAGATGTGACAGCAGGGAAGGCGACGTGGGTCACATCAGCCCGGACAGCTTGTAGAGGGCCAGAGATCCCGCCACCGCCACGTTGAGGCTCGCCCCGACGCCGACCATCGGGATCTCCACGCAGGTGTCGAGCAGCTCCAACGCCGCGGGTGGGATCCCGCTCTGCTCGTGGCCCAGGACCACCACCGTCCTGGTCCGCGCCGCACCGACATCGGCGAGCCGCACGGCCTCGTCCGCGAGTTCGACCCCCACGATCCGCGCGCCGCGCTCGCGTTGGCGGCCGAGCCAACCCAGTGGATCGCCGGTCCAGTGCACGCAGATCGGTTTGCGCAGGGTGTTTCCACGAGCGAGCGCCTCGGGAACCCAGGGAAAACGAGGCAGGACAAGACAAGCGCCGACGGCGTCGCAGGTCCGGGCGAGCGTGCCCAGGTTGGCGCCGTGAAGGGGCCACAGCGGGGCGGCGTAGAGGTGGTCCCAGCAGGAATGCCTGCGGGAACGGCGGGAGGACCGGATCTCGGACGGGGTGCGGACCCGGATGGCCCGCTAATCGCCTGGCGGAGGAAGGCCTCCAGCTCAATGTTCTCACCATGTCACACGGCGATTCGCGGCTCGCCGGGGCCATCGTCGACCAACACCGCGATCAGCGGCGATGGAGATCGTACTCGGATTCCGCTCAGGGGGCGTGAAAGTCGGTGACCGGCTCGGGCCAAGAGGGGCGTTTCACTGATCGCCGGTGCGGCCGCGCAGGACGAGGTAGGTCGTGAGCGCGGTCAACGACGGACCGTCGCTGACCTGGCCGCCCGCGATGAGTTCCGGCAGGTCTGCGAGATGCACCCATTCGACGCGACTGGCTTCCGCGCTGTCATGCGCCGCTGCCTCATGGACATCCGTGGCGAGGAAGACCCGGTAGAGCTGGTCACTGATCCCCGTCAGCGGGCTGTAGACGACCAGCGGGGTGATCGTGTCGGCGCGGTAGCCGGTTTCCTCCAGCACCTCGCGGCGTGCGGCCTCGGCCGGATCCTCGCCGTCGTCGGCCCAGCCTGCCGGAATCTCCCAACCCCAGCGGTCGGTGGTGAACCGGTGGCGCCACAACAACAACGCCCGGTCGTCTCGCACAACCACCGCGCCGGTCGAGACGCGGGGAAATCTGACCACGTGGTGCTCGAATCGAGGGCCACCGGGGACCTCCACGTCGTCAAGATCGACGTTGACCCAGTCGGAGGCGAACACGCGGCGCGTGCCGTGCCTCGTCCACCGTGCGGCGTCGTCAGGCACGGACCACCTCCCGCAGACAGGCGTCGAGGTTCTGCAACCCAGCTGGGCCCGACAGACGCACCAGGTCCCGGCGCAACTCGCGGGCGCGCACGATGATCGGTTCCACCATCGCGTCGCGCGCCCAGTCAAGGGCAGTGATGGCGACACGGGACGCCTCCTCGGTTTCGCCGTCGTGCACATGGCAAGTGGCGAGGTCGAGGCCGAGAAGTGCGCGCCCCTTCGAATCGTGGGCCGCTCGTCTGGCAAGAGCCTCGCGCAGAACGGGTGCCGCGCGGGTGGTGTCGCGCATCGCCAAGTAGGTGGAACCCGCCAGCCCGTTCAGGCGGGCGGCGTCGAAGAAGTCGGTTCCGGTGCCGGGTTCACTGACGCGGTCGACATGCCGGTGGGCCGCGTCGAGGGCGCGGTGGGCACAGTCGAAATCGCCGAGCGCCGCCGCGGTCCGCGCTGACAGCGCGGCGATCCAGGCTTGGCGGCGTCGGCTGGGCTGGATCGCTGCCTGCTGCTCGGCGCGAACTAGGAAGGCGTGTGCCGCGCCGTAGTCGCCCGCATAGAAGGAGGTGATCGACCGGGTGGCGAGGACCCAGGAGGTCAGGTCGGGTGTGTCGGCTTCGCGCGCGGCCAGTTCGGCGACATCGAAATACCGGGCGGCGTCGACTGGCTTGTTGAAATCGGTCCACAGCGAACCGGCCAGACCGGTGAGCAGGCCCATCAGCGCGGATGCCCGCTGCCGCAACGACAACGGCATCGGCTGAGTCAACGCGCCGTTCACGTGGGTGATCAACGCGCTGACTGCCGGCCACAGCTCCGCTGGAGCGGTTTGCGGGTAGCGCTTGGCGTAGCCATAGGCCGCCTGCTCCAGGTGATCGAGCGCGGCGGCGTCCAGGCTTGACCTGGTGAGGGTGGCTGCGATCGCCCACGGCGGTGGGCTGGGCGTGGCTGGAGGGCCGGTCGGCGGGCTGGGTGTCATGACCGCCCTGCTCGCCGGCCGTAGACCGAGTTCGGTGTCTGTGGCCGCACCGAGCACGTGGCGCAAAGCTGACCGGTAGTGCGCGCCGGGCCAGCGCACAACGCCGCGTTCCCAGCGGGCCACGGCCCGCGCGTCCAGATCGAAGCGTTGACCCGCGGTGTCCCAGAGCCAGGCATTGACGGTCTCAGCCAATTCGGCGCGGCTCATCGGCCCACCCGGCACGCGCCGCGACGGAAGGCGTTCGCGGGCAGCGCGGAGTTGGCCATTGGGCTCGGACACCCGCCGAGTGTAACCGGGCAAGCCCGGAGCGTAGGGGATCTGATCTGTTCCGCGATGCCCCGGCATGCCCCGTGATCTGCGCTTCTGAGAAATGCCGCGCACGATGATGCTCGAGGCATGATCGTGCTCGTAATCCTCGGAACCGCGACCTTGCTCGCGATCGCCGCAGTCGTGGCCGAAGCTGCTCGCGCCACTTGTCCCGGTCGCGACCGTCCACGGAAGCCCGAGCGGTCCGCCATGCCTCTGCCGAGCGTGGGCCGGACGACCGAGCGGGTGGGTAGCCAAAGCCCTGGCCATGCTCGCCGCCAAAGCGCCACAGGTCTCGGCGGCGATCGTGCGCGAAGATCTAACAGCCGAACAACTCGACGCGCTGTTGGCGGTTCTCACTGCCACCACTCACCACGTGCGGGCGTTACGTTTCCGTTGGTTCGGTAGGGCGATCGACGGGTGACTACAGGGCTCAGTCGAAACGTCGCGGGGCCATCTCGCCTGCCGAGTTCGCGTTATTCGGCGAGTTTGGGGGCGTGTCAAAGTTACGCGCGTCAGCGGCGATTGGAGGTCGTACCGGCCGCCGTCACGTAACAGGCGACGTGTGGTCATCGAGACTCATGCGGTGTTGAAGGACGTGTGACCGGCACGATGGTCAGCAAGTCCTCAAGCCCGGTGAAGTCCGCCGGATTGGTGGTGAACAAAGGGATGCCCTCTGCGATCGCCGTGGCGCCGATCATGAGGTCGATCATCCTGCGTCGCGGTTTTCGTCCGGCGGTGATCACCGCAGCGGACACTCGGCCGTAGATCCTGGCCGCTTCGGCGTCGAACGGCACCGGATCGAACTCGTTCTCAGCACGTTGCAGAACGTCCAGTCTGCGGGCACGTTCGGCGTGCTCGTCGTACGTGTCCTGCTCGTCGTTGCGGCGGACTTCATGTGGTCCGGCTGAGAGTTCGGCGAGGGTGATCGCGCTGATCGCCATCTCGTCGGGCAGTTCCGTCGGGTCGATCCATCGGCGCAGGATCAAGATGTTGGTGTCGAGCAATCCTTGCGTGTGGCCGTTACCGCTCATAGGGGTCACTGGCCTTGAGGTCGACGGCCGCTTCCTGATCAGCCCGGAACGCGTCGATATCCATGGGTGCGGCGGTGCGTGACATGGCGGCGAACTCCGCTCGCGCGACAAAGCGTCGGCGCCGACGAAGGGGGATCAGTTCGCCGATCTGATGACCGTCGCGGGTCACGGTGAACGATCGCCCGTCCTCGACGGCGTCCATGATCTCTTTCGATCTGTTACGCAGGTCGCGCTGGGTGATCTCGGGTTGTGCGGCCATACCACGGGATTCTACGCGCGCATGGCACTCGGTGCTACACCGTGGCACATTGTGTTCAGCCGCCGGGCCGGCCGGCCCGGCGGCTCGAAAACCGCGGGCCTCACCAGCCGCGTTCGCGCCATTCGGCGAGCTTCGGACGTTCGGCGCCGAGGGTTGAGTCGTCGCCGTGGCCTGGGTAGAACCAGGTGTCGTCGGGGAGCACGTCGAAGATCCGCGACGACACGTCGTCGATCAGTGACGTGAAGTCCTTCGGGCCGTTTGTCTTGCCGACGCCGCCGGGGAACAGTAAATCACATAAACGGTGAACACGGGCTAGCCTGATCCCCATGGACGAGGTGGTTGGGGTCTACGCCCGCATCAGTGAGGACCCGTTAGGGCTCGAAAAGGGCGTCAAGCGTCAAGTCGCCGATGGTGTTGCCCTGTGCGAACAGCGTGGCTGGACGATCTACGACAAGTTCGTCGACAACGATCTATCGGCACTCAAGGGCGGCGCACGGCCGGAGTACGACAGGCTGATCGAAGCTGCGGTCGCAGGAAAGATCTCGCGGATCGTGGCGTTCCAGATGTCCCGGTTGTGGCGCAACCGTCGGGAGCGCGCCGACGCGATCGACAAGCTGTCCAAGGCGGGCGTGTCGGTGGTCTTGGTGAAGGGCTCAGATATCGACCTGACCTCCGCGTACGGCCGCGCGCTGGCTGGCCTTCTGGGTGAGTTCGACACGATGGAGTCCGAGGTCAAGGCCGAGCGAGTGGAGGCTGCGGCAAGGCAGCGCGCAGAAGAGGGCAAAGCCAACGGCGCGGTCGCCTACGGCTGGCGGAGGGAGAAGATCCAGAACGACAGCGGCGAGGTCGTGGATTGGTACGACGAGGTCGAGCCCCAGGAGGCCGCCATCGTCAGCGAGATTGTGGATCGGCTGTTGGCCAGGGAGTCTCTGAACGCGATCACGGCAGACTTGAACGAGAGGGGCATCCCGACGCCACAAGGCGGTGGCAAGGCCTGGCGCACCAGCTCGGTGCGCAAGCTGGCATTGCGTCTGGCGAACGTCGCCAGGCGAGTACGGGGACGGCAGGACTTCGGCCCCGCCGCTTGGCCCGCGATCATCGAACGCGACCGGCATGACCAGGTGGTCGCACTGCTCAACGACCCGTCGCGGGTCAAGACCCGCGGTGGCGCGCGACAGCATCTACTGACCTTCGGCATTGGCCGGTGTGGCAAAGCGGGATGCGGCGCACGATTGCGCGTAGCCCAGAAGTGGATCAATCCCCGTCGCAAAGAGCTAGGCAAGGTACCGCTCTACGTATGCGACGGCCCTTCCTCGTGTGTGGGTCGACGTCAAAGCTGGGTGGACGATCTTGTCGATCGCGTGATTGTCCGACGGATGCAGGAGCCCGACGCCCAAGACCTGTTGACCCGAGACGATGACAAAGCGCGGGCGGCTCGTGAACGTGTGGAGACGATCCGCGCGCGTCTCAACGGCGCGGCCGACGACTACGCGGATGGGATCATCGACCGCGAGCAGTTGCGAAGAATCACGGCGACTCTGCGCCCGGAATTGGTGAAGGCCGAACAGGACTCGATGCGCGCAGTCCAAGGAATTCCGCCGGACATGCTGGGCAAGTTGGTTGGCGCCAAGGCGGGGGAACGCTGGCACGAGTTGAAGGTGACTCAGAAGCGCGCCTTGCTGGATGCGATGGGCGTCGTGGTGACCATCCTTCCGGCCCGAGGCGGCGCGGGGTTCAAGCCGGAGTCGGTCGACGTACAGTTCGTAACGCATGAGGAACACAGCGCAACGGGCGAAGTGGATTCCGTTCCGACAGAATCGATGAATCGTCGCTGACCCACGCGAGTCGTTAGACCGATCGTCCTGTGTGGTCTAACGTGGTCCTATGGGGGCTGGTGAAGGCGCCAGAATCGTGGGGGCGCGATCTCCGCAGCGGTTGGCAGTGCCGTTGTCCGTCACGCCGGATTGCTATTCGGTTGGCGAGATTCGACGGGCGGTCAGCGGTTTGCGCACGTTTCGTCGTGTGCAGGCGGAGATTCCCGACGCCGAGTGGCCGCAAGGTCTGGCAGCAGGGTTCGAGGCGTTCGTCGATCGCGACGACCGTGCACGGGCGCGAATCACGGCTGGACATGCGAAACGCCGGAGTCTGCTGAGACGAGCGGATGCGTTGCCGTTCACGGTGCATGATGACCTGTTCGCGTTGTCCGACAAGGAACTGGCCGTTGCCACGCCGCGCAACCTCGGCGTCACCGTGTCCTACCGTCCAAGCGCCTCACGAGCCCAGCAGGAGAAGGTGGTCGGCGATGTCGAAGCCGTCATCCGGCTGATCAGGCTCCTGCTGGTGCTCGCCGCGTTGGGTGCCCGAACGTATCCGGCCGCGCTCCTACCGCTGCTGCTCTGGATCTTCGGGCTGAAAACCGTTGTGTCCCTG
This sequence comes from Actinokineospora sp., assembly GCF_050699995.1. GTDB lineage: Bacteria > Actinomycetota > Actinomycetes > Mycobacteriales > Pseudonocardiaceae > Actinokineospora. The sequence goes on from NZ_JBOHGC010000656.1 coordinate 29,988, forward strand.
CCGACGTGGCCGGTGTCGAACGCGCCGCCCCTGCGAGTGAAGCGTCCGCCAGGTCGCCTGGTGCTCGCCGGGCCGTGCGTCCCTCGCGCGCCTGGTCGCAGCCGGTCCCTCGCCGCTCAATGCAGCGAGGGCCGCGTCGGGCCGTGCGCGCTTGGGGGAGCGCTTTGACCACATAGCCTGTCGTGGCCTTCCCGCATCGGAAGGGCCACACAGTGGCAGACAAGAACATCGAACCCGCCTACCTGTCCGTGGGGAATGCGGCCGCACGCCTCTCGGTGTCCGAGGCGACGATCCGCCGTGCCATCAGATCTGGCGGGCTTGCGCACGTCCGTATCGGCCGGACTGTGCGTGTCGCCGTGACCGACCTCGACGCGTTCGCCGCCGAGCGGCGCGTGTCCGTCAAGGGCGGTGAGACCCGGTGACGGGCCGCCGGAGACTGTCCAACTCGGACGGACGGTCATGTCGAACACGACGCGCACTGACTGAGACCCAGGCGGCTGTTGAGCCTGGCCTGGAAGCGTACGTCGAGCGGATCGTGCGCTCGGCACCGCCGTTCACCGCCAGTCAACGCGCGCGCATCGCCGCGATACTCAACGGCGCTGTGCCCGCCAAATGCACCAACCGCATCGCGGCCGACCATGGAGGCGACCGCGCATGACGCCCAGCGAGGAGGCCAACGAACCTACGAACAAAACGAATGAACTGCCGCTCGCTCCACCAGCGATGGACCCAGTCGTCTACCGCGGGGTGCTGGGTGAGCTCGTGAGAGTCGCTGACCCGACGACCGAGGCGGACCCGGTCGGAGTGCTGGTGTCGCTGATGGCCAACGCCAGCGCCATCATCGGCAGCGGGCCGTACGTGCAGATCGGCAACACCCGCCATCCACTGACCATCTGGCCGCTGCTGTTCGGTCGCACCGGCGCCGGTCGCAAAGGCGAGGCCACGGAAACCGCGGACTTGCTCACCCTGGCGGCGATCCCCGAGGCCTCAGTCCTGTTCGTCGGTGGTCTCTCCTCTGGAGAAGGTCTTATCGAACGCATCCGCGACCCACGGGACGAGAAGGATCCAGGCGGAACCGAGGACAAGCGGTTGAGGATTCTCGAAGCCGAGTTCGGGTCCGTCCTGGCCCGCGCCAAGCGGGAGGGCAACACGGTCGGAGCGGTGCTGCGCGAAGGTTGGTCAGGCAAGCCACTGGCGCTGATGAACCGCAACGCCGTGCGAGCCTCGTCCTCGCACATCGTCATCATCGGCCATGTCACGCCCAGGGAGTTTCGACTCAGATTGGCCGAGACCGAGATGGCAGGCGGCACGTTCAACCGCTTCCTGCCTGTCTTTGTCGAGCGCTCGAAACGCCTGCCCATCCCGGAAGGGATCGCGCCCGACATTCTGTCGACGTTGGCCGCGCGCCTGGGCGAAGCCATCGCGCGGGCTGCCCGCCACAAAGCCGTTGGCTTGGACCAAGGGGCAGCCGATCTGTGGACTGAGGAACTGTACGACGACCTGTCCTGCGCCGATGACGAGGAAGGGGCTTGGACGGAGTTCGCCCGTCGTGCGGTGCCGTACTGCCGTCGCATCGCAGCCTTGTACGCGGTCTTGGACGACCGTCCGCTTGTCGGCGCGGGCGACCTCAAGGCCGCCGCGGCCCTGGTGCGCTACTCGATGGGTACGGCCAAATTCGTACTCGACCGGACGTTACGAAACCCCAGGGTGGACACCCTGCGCCGGGCTCTGGACGGGGCTGGCGAAGCCGGGATGAGTCGTGGGGCGGTCTCGGCATTGTTCGGACGCAATCTCTCCAGACAGGTGCTCGACGGGCTGCTTCGCGAGGTTATGGCCTCCGGCCAATACGAGGAGTTCAGGCATTCGGGGGAGCGCGGGCGACCGTCGGTCCGGTACCGCCCTGTCACGTCGTCGCCAACCGTAGTGCGGCGACTTGCTTCGTTTCCTTCGTCCGTTCGTAGTGCAGATCGGACGAACGCGAGCCTTGGGCCTCCACCTGTACCGCGGTCAGCAAGTTAGGCATCCGGTAACCGGATGTCAGGCCACGGCCAACGGCTGCGGCCATAGCGACGGCGTGCGGGGGCACGCCTCAACACGATGGGGGATTGATGACGCAACGGAAGACGCGGCGGCAGCGTCGCGTGAAGGGCGGCTCGCCCGTCAGCATCCACGTCCGCACGACCGAGTCGACCTACACGGCTCTTGTCGTCCGGGCGGCGTTCGCGGGCTTGTCCGTGCCGCGCTACCTGATCGAGTCGGCTCTGCGCTCGTCGACGACCGGTTGGAGTCTGCGTGAGCAACGGTGGTGGGCAGAACGACTCGACACCGTCGAGACCCGGCTGATTCGGATCGGCGTCAACCTCAACCAGATGGCGGCGGCAACGAACAGCACCGGACAACCGCCGCAGGGACTGCATGCCGCCCTGGCGTACCTCGCCGAGACCGTGAACCAGCTCCAGGGCGTGCTCACCGCGATCGACCCGGCAGACTCCTCGCGCGAGCCGTCACCGTGATCGCCAAAGCACCGGCGAAGGGCAGGTACGGGAAGGACACCTACGGGTTGTTGCGTTACCTGTTCGGTCCGGGCAAGAGCAACGAACACACCAACCAACACTTGGTGGCGGCGTGGGATCCGGACAGGCTGGAAGGTGGGGTGTTCGCCGAGCGACAGCGAGGCTGGCTGGCCCGATTGGCCCGTGAGATCGACGCACCGATGACAGGTCATGCCGTGCAACTGGACGGCGGACACGTCTACCACCTCGTGCTGTCCATCCCGAGACAGGACGGTAACTTCGGCGATGCCCAGTGGCGCGAGCTTGTGGAGGAGGCCATGGACCGCATGGGCTTCGGCCCTACCGAGGACGGCCGGGGTGGGTGTCGATGGGTAGCGGTGCACCATGGCCCGAGCAAGGAGGGCAACGACCACGTCCACGTCGCGATCAACCTTGTCCGGGGCGATGGGACGGTCGCCGACACCTATCGGGACTGGCCGCGCTGGCGGCTTTGGTGCCGGGAGGTCGAACAGCGCCTCGGCCTCACTCCGACATCGCCGGCGAACAAGACGGCGGCGGTCCGTCCAACACGCGCCGAGGTGGAAAAGGCCGCTGGCGGTCCGCTGCCCGAACCAAGTCGCATCCTCCTGCGCAAAGCGGTCCGTGTTGCTGCGGCCAAGGCGTCCTCGGCGGCGGAGTTCATCGAGCTGCTGGGACAAGACCTGATGGTGTCAGTGCATGCCCGATGGGACGACGAAGGCCGCCTGACCGGCTACCGCGTCGCCTTGTTCGGGGACTGGAGCACTACCTCGCCGGACGGCCGGGTCTGGTTCAGCGGCAGCAGCCTCGCCCACGACTTGTCAGCGCCTAAGTTGGTGAACCGGTGGGCGAGTACCCGTCTCCCAGCCGACGCGAATGACATATCAATGGAGAGGCGCCGTGGGGCGAGTGATCCGCTGACGAGGGCGGCGAGGTCGACCGATAGCGCCCGACAGCACCTCTCGGCGCTCATCGCAGCGGGCGACGTCTCGGTAAACGGCGGTGGCGACGATGTCGCTCATGCCGCGGCGGACATGCTCCTCGCCGTGTCGAACGTGTTCGGTGGCTCAACGTCGAGCGCTTTGGCCAAGGCGGTCGCTGCTTATGAGTGGGTCGCTGTGGCTCCCCATCGGGTCCAACCTGTCAGGTGGGCGGAGGTCGCCGTGGAGCTCAGGTCCGCGGCCCGAGACCTGCACAGGGTGGGCAGGCTGTCCAAGCGCGCAAGCACCGGAGCTTCCGCCATCGCGCTCATCCTCACTCTCGCTGCACTGCTGGCCGAGATCGCGGCATGGCGACAACTGACCGGACAGTCACACCAAGCCGCCGCCGCACATCACGCAGCGAATCTCGTGAATGCGGACATTGCCGTTCGAGCGCCTCACGACTCGGCGCCGCATCATGTTCCGTCGGGTTCACCATCGCGCCGAGCGGCAACGACATCTGGCCAGCCGGATCAACGGCGCACGGCCCTAGAGCGACCTCACATCGGAGGACATGGGCCGCCACGAGACTTTCGTCCCGGTCGGACACGCTGACAGCGCTCCCTTGTGACGGACCGTCGTCGATCACATGGCTTCTGTAACTGAGCCAAGTGGCTCGCCGTAAGCTAGACGGCGTGACGGAACAGTTGACGGTGGCAGTGGGCCGACGCGCGGCGAGGGCGATCTTGATCGATGATCGGGGTCGGCTGGTGTTGATCAAGCGGACGAAGCCGGGGCAAGCGCCGTACTGGACAGCGCCTGGTGGCGGCGTCGAGGACGCGGATGCTTCAGTGGAGGCGGCGTTGTACCGCGAGTTGGTTGAGGAGTTGGGGGCGGAGGCCACGAACGCTTCGCAGGTGTTCCTGTTCAGCTCGCCGTCGGACCGGGGCGTCGCGGTGCAGCACTTCTTTGTGGCGCGGCTTGCAAGCCTGGACGAGTCGGCCCGCAGCGGCCCGGAGTTCAGCGATTCGTCGCGGGGCGGGTACGAGTTGGACCGGGTTGCCCTGCGCGGAGACGACCTGGCGGCGATCGACTTGAAGCCGACCGCGTTGAAGGAGTTCATACTCGCCAACCGGGAAGCTCTGCAGGTCGAGGCGGGCGTAGTCTCCTGATCCGCGGCTACGTGCCCCACCGCAGGTAGGCGGGGTTGCTGCGGCCGGGCAGTGCGCGCAGGGTGCCATGGTCGGTGCCGAGAGTGTCGCGTAGTGCTGCTGTTTCCCCTGGCCACTTGGCGTGGGCGAGTTCGTCGAAGGCGAGCACGCTGCCCTTGGTGAGGTACGGCCGGATCGCTTCGATCGTGTCGCGGGTCGGCTCGTAGAGGTCGAGGTCGAAGTAGGCCAGCGCGACGACGGTGTGCGGGTTGTCCGTCAGGTAGCGCGGGAGCGTTTCACGCACGTCGCCTTGGACGATGAAGGTGCGTCGGATGTGGCTGAGGTGCTCACCCTGCTCGTGCGCGTCCAGTACGTCGCGAAGATGGCGTGGGTAGACGTCGGTGAGCGCGAACCTGCCCGCAACGGCGCTGGGGCTGGTCGTGTCGATGTCGGTGACGTCGGGGAATCCGGTGAAGGTGTCGAAGCCGACGATCCGACGGTGCGGGTTGTACGGCTCGTAGACACCGCGCAGCGCGGTGAGTGCGGCCAGGTGGCGTCCGCGGTGCACGCCGAACTCCATGATCACGCCGGGCACGCCGAGGATCATCCGGTAGAGCGCGTCCAACGAGAGCAGGTCAGTCAGTGGCTGCCTGCGCAGGTACAGGGCCAGGTTGTCTACCAGTTCATCGGGCGGGATCGGCGTACTGGCCACCAGGTGGGCGAGCCGATGGCGGACCGTCCGCTCGTGCTCCGACTCGTGCGGCAAGGTTCCCTCATCGGGCTGCTGATCATTGATCACGTGGGCTCCCCGGGAGGTGCCGCCCACAGGTGGGCGGGGGCAAGACGGAAATCGCTGGCGTAGCCGAAGACGTCGACGGAGTGGCTGTAACCGTGGTGCAGGGCGGCGACAGCACCGATGAGCAACCGGTGGGACACGATCAGCACTTGGCCATGCTCGGCGGCGAGACTATGGGCGATGTTCTCCGCTTCCTGAGCGCGATCGGCGAACGCCCGGAGGCTTTCCCCGCCTGGCAGGGCGCTGTCAGGATTGTGGGCGCGTTGTTTCCGCCAGGTGATGTAGTCGGGTGGGTACTGGTTGGGCGCGAGACCAAGCACAGAGTGCGGGGCTTGCCATTCGGCGAGCGCGCCAATCGGCTCCGCGAGGCGGGTGTCAAGTGTGCTGGCGACGATGGCGGCGGTCTGGCGGGCGCGGCGCAGTGGACTGGACGCGATGAGCACCGGTCGCCAGCGGTGTGTGTACAGCTCGTTGGCCGTCAGTTCGGCTTCGACCGTGCCTGCGATGGTGAGCGGGCTTCCTGGGCGGGCGTGGGCGAGGGGACGGCAGAGCCCGTCGTCGCATGTGCCGTGGCGCATCCAGAGTGCGGCGGGGGTCATGTCATGCACCAGCCCCCGTCGATGGTGAGGCACTGGCCGGTGATGAACCCGGCATCGGGGGAGATGAGAAAGTCGACGGCGGCGGCGATGTCCTCGGGCTGGCCACGGCGTTTGACACATTGTCGGTCGAGCTGCCGCGCGACCATCGCGGCGTGGTCCGGGACGACGGCGTGTTCGGCGGGCACCTCGATCGAGCCCGCGCGGACGCAGTTGACGGTGACGCCGGACGACCCGAGTTCTCGGGCCATGGCGCGGACGAGTCCTTCGAGGCCGCTCTTGGCCGCGATGTACGCGGCGAGGTCCACGCGGCCGAGTTGGGTGAGCACTGAGGACACGGTGACGATGCGGCCCGCGCCGCGTGCGGCGAGGGCCGGGGTGACAAGCTGGGCGCAGGCGGCGTGGGCGATCAGGTTGATCTCGATCTGCTTGCGGAAGGTATCGAGGTCGAGGGTGTTCCAGGGGGTACGCGGGTAGGCGCCGGCGTTGGACACGAGGATGCTCAGCCGGTCGGTGGCGCGCTCGACTTCGCGTGCGAGTGCGTCGATCGTCAGCGGGTCGGTGAGATCGCCCGTCACCGCTACAGTGGTCGCGCCACGTTGTTCGACTGCGGCGAGCACGGTGCGCAGGTCCAGATCGTCATGGAGGTGGGTGACGATCAGGTCGTAGCGGTCGGCAAGGCGTGTGGCGATCGCCGCGCCGATGCCGGAACCGGCTCCGGTGACAATGGCGATGGGGCGGGCCACGTCAGTTGGCCTCCGTTCGAGATGGTGTGAGCGCGAGGAAATCCGGCAGTGCCGTGGCCGGGTCCAGTACTTGGGCCAGCAGAGCGATCGAGAGCGCTGTGTCGCGAGGTTCGAGATCGGCGAGGTGATAGACGGCAATCAGTCGCATCACCAAGTATGGGCGCAGCCAGGCCATGAGGTCGTCGATGCCGAGGTAGCGGGCGATGGGGTAGACGATGTCGTCGAGGTAGCGGCGCAGGACATGTCGGCGGGCAGAGCTCGGAGTGTGCCGATAGTCGATCGCCAACGATGATCCGTTGTGCTCGACGGTGACGGCAGGCTCCGCAAGGCTGGCCGTGGCAAGCGCTGAGGGATGATCGCGGAACGCGGCGCGGTTGTAGCGGGGGGTGAGCCATGCGCCGTGAAGTTGTTGGTAGAGAAGGAAACAAGCGAACTCGCCGGGTAGCGCGTTAAGTCCTCCGGTGTCGTAGTCGAACCACACCGGTCCACCCGCTGGCGACCAGCCGATGTTGATGTCAGTCGGGTCGCCTTGGGTAATGGCTGCCCAGACCGGACTCTTGCGGGCGAAGTGAACCCGCAATTGGATCATCACGTCGGCGAAGTCAACGGCGTGTTCTCGACCGTTGACGACCAGTCGAAGGTCCGAGAGATCCTGCGGGCGGACTCTTCGGGCGCCTGTGGTGGTCAGCCACGGTGCGTTGGGGCTGTAGTAGCGGTCGAGGCGACCGTCGGGCGCAACGCGGTCGCCGTAGAGCTTGCTGACTGTCTCCTTGTTCGTAGTGCGCCGCAGGGTGCGGCTGATGACGTCCTGGTAGTGGCTGAACACGGCGGTCAGGCAGGCGTCGAGGCGGTTCGTGCCGCCGACGTGGTCCGCATGGGTGATCTCGTCGAGCAGGAGGCCGCTATCGTGGCCTAGATGCGGCCACCGCTCGTAGGCGAGCAGGGTCCAGCGGCCGAGTCGCCGCGCGCCATGCAGTCTCGGCATCGGGTAGACGCCGCGGAGCCGAGCATGCCCGCCGTATTCGGCGTCCGCCTCGTCGTGGTGCGGGTTGGCCTTGACGAACAGCGCGTGTCTGGCCCAGTCGACGTGCCAGGTGTGGTTGGCGGTGAAGCGTCGGTGGTTGGTGATCCTCAGCATGACGATTCACCACCATCCGACGAGTTCACTCGCGAAGTCAGCGATGCACTCGGCCGGGATGCTGGTGAGGCTCGAAGGCCACAGCGCGTCGTCCAGGTGGTCGTGGACAGGGCAGCGATCAGCGAGAGACAGCATCTGGGAAAAGGGAGTTGCGATCGCGTGGTGGCGAGCGGTCCCGGTGGTCCACTTGGTGTGCGCGTGGCGCCCGTAGAGCCCGATGACGTGGGGGCTGGTCCCGTCCGGGCGCTCGGTTAGGGCGGCAAGATGGGTCAGTCCGGTGTCGTTGCCGATCACGACCTCGGCGGATGCAAATACGTCCAGGCAGTCCACCGCGTCCACAGCCGTCAGAATCTCGATGTTGGCGATTGGTGTGGGATCGGCGTCAATGCTCGTGATCAGCGTGAAGGTCCACGGTACGGGGAATCGGTGGGCGAGGACTGCCGCGATGTTGGAGAAACCGCTTGCGCCGTAGTCCTTCCGGCTTGGCCAGCTGGTAGCCGTGACGAACACAACGTGGAACGGTCGTGCTCGCTCACATGACTCGAATGTGGGGACCGGTGCATGGTCGGCAATGAGTCGGACGCCAAGGATTTGTTCTGCGGCGAGGTAGTACCGCATGGGCAACGAGGCATGGACCTCGACCAGGTCGTCATCCAGAACGTCGAGCCATGCGCGTGGTCGTTCAGGGATCGCGAGGAAATTGAGTCCTGCGGAGTGTCTCGTGTGGACTATGTGTGGCCCGTTGGTGAAGCTCGTCTTCAGGGGCAGCCGACACCGCTGCATCAGGCGTGCGCGCGGCCCCTGGTAGTGCAACTCGCTGTTGCGCTCGGTCCCCTCGGCCAGCGCCTGAACGAGCCCGAGCGCGAGCAGGATGTCACCGAGACCGCGCTCACCGAGGACTACCGACCAACCGAGGTGGCTGATCGCCCTCGCGCCGTTGGTGTGGGCGGGAAGTTCCCCGGCCGCGCGCCGGTAGGACAGCGCGCGGGCCAGGGGCGCGCTCTGACGGGGGACGATGACCCGCCCGCCGCGTTGCCGCTTCACGGTGTCGATCGTCCACGGGCTCACAGTTGCGTGACGGTGCACAGTGGAACTCCCAGCGATTCCAACAGCGGACGTGCGTTGCCGGCGGTGTCCTCGATCAAGCACGCGATGCCGGTTACCTCGACGGCCGAGTCCCGGAGCACCGTCACCAGGTTGGCCAGCGTGTTCCCAGTTGTGACCTCGTCGTCGATGATGAGGACGCGGGCTCCCGCGAGGTCGCCGTAGGTAAAGACCTCAGTGCGGCGGGCGTGGGGTTCGGTGAACCGCCGCTTGTGGGGCAGGTCGAGGTCGAGTTTCCATGCCAGGCGGTATGGCAGGTCGCTCGCTAGGGCGACGGCAACGGTGGGCAGGATGCCGCCCGCGTCCAACCCGAGGAGTAGGTCAGGGGTCGTGAACGCCGGATGGCGCGACCACACGTCCCACAGGACATTGCCGGTTCGAAGCAGCGTTGACGGGTGTACTTGGTCGAGAATGCCGTCCAGTTCGTGGACGATCCGGATGTCCCGTGTCTGTGGGGGCACGCCGAGGCGGCGGACGCGCCGGGCCCGGTAGCCGAGGTCTTCCGGGACAGCGTTCATGCTCGGCTCTGCAAGTAGGTCTTCGGTGGTCATTCGCTGGTCCTCACGGTGTGGTCGAGTCGGTCGAAGTAGGTCAACAGTCGGTCAGTCGCGTTGACGAGTTGTTGGCAGAGGACCGGATCGTTGGGGCGACGAATGAGGTCGGCCAGATCAGGCGGTGCACATCCGGCGGCTGGGTGAAGCTCTCGGAACGCCGCGAGCACATCGTCGGCATCGTGGATGTCGTGTCCGTCGGCGCGTAGCAGGATCTTTGCCAGGAGTACCAGGTGTTTGTGCACCGCGCGTGAGTCCGACGGGCTAGCGACCAGTAGCCGCCGGGTGGTCATCAGAACCAGCCCCAGCTCGCCGCGACTCGTGCGATCTCCGTGGGCACCGACCGGTGCTGGCAGGAGATAACCCGCTCGTTGGTAGAGAACGCCGACACCCTCTGCGGCGCGGCGCAGCGATTGCACGACGCGCGGTGGTACCCGAAGGGCATCGATGTCGGCGGTGGTGAAGACGCTGATGCCGATCTTGATGCCGTCGGGCGCGGACAGGGTGCCGACGGTTCCGCGCAGCCACACCATTGGAGCGGTGTCGCGGACGACGAGCAGGTCGAGGTCGCTCCACCCGTCCCGCCAACTCGCGGTCCCCGTGCTGCCGGTCGCGAGCACGAGCGCGGTCTGTTCATCGAGGACATGGTCGGTGGCTTGTCCCAACCACCCGCTCTGCGTCACCGGCACACTTGCATGCAGCTCCATCCTCGATGTGTCCACTGTGGATACAATCCGGCTGACGGAGAGCTTGAGGACGCTCGGCGGACCGGAGTTGTCGATGACGTGATCAGCTATCTCGGCAATGCGGTGCGCGCCGCGTTCGTGCTTGGTCGCGTCGCGGCCGTGTAACCGTGTCGCTGCTTCCGTCGCCCGGCTGGCGCGTACAGTCGCGTCCGCATCTAGGTAGACCACCTGGCAGCGGTCACCCCAGATCCGCTTGATGTGTGTGGTTGCCTCGAAGCGGTGGGCGCTTTCCAGGCTGATCGTGCGTGCCTTGGTGGTCTCGGAGAACCGCAGAATCTCCTCCGTGAGCAATTCCGCCTGCTCCCGTTCCGGCCAATGCTCGTAGGGGTCATCGATTCCGACGCGCAGCGCGGCGACCTCCAGCAGGTATCCGATCTTCAGCCGGGTCACGCCGTGTTCGTCGCGCAGTAGTTCGCCGACGGTGCTCTTGCCGCTCTCGGACATGCCGCCCAGCACCCACAGCCGGTCCAGTACGTCGTTCGGCAGGGGTTGCACCTCGACGCCCAAGTCAGCCAGACGGCCCCGGACCCTTCTCTGGATGTCGAGGACCGGGGAGTCGCCGACGTCGAGTACGGCGTGGTACTCCCCGCGTTCGACCTGGAGCGAAAGGATTTCCGCCAGCGCGCGCTGGTAGGTGGCATACCGCTTGTTGGTTGGTTTCGGTTCGCGCCGCAATGCCTCGGCCGCTTCCCGTGCAGGGTCAGCGAACCGGCGTAACAGCAAATGCACTTCCCGCCGAGGGACGGCGGCCGGGAGGTCGGCCGCGAGATGGTCCACAACCCGCAACGCCCTCGTCGATGACAGGCCGTCCTTGAGCGCGGCCGTGGCGGCGCACGTGGCCCGGAGCATGGGCAAGCCCCGGTCCTCCAGTGCCAGCGGCCCGCTCGCACCACGGCGAGCGACGTGACTGCCCAGCATCAAGCCGACGTGCTCGGCGGTAGTGGAGCCGACGAACCACCAGTGGGCGAAGTCGCCCGCGGCGACGTCGCGCCACCGGGAGTCCCAGGCATCGACAGTGCCCAGGAGGTGGGCGTTTGGCACGCCACGGTGCAACCAGGCGAGTTGCGTGGTCTTTCCCACGTTGTCCACCCCGTTGAGCGACACCGACAGGTGGTGATCGGCGTCTGGGGTCACGATGCGCTCCGGTAGGTTTTCAGGGGGCGCCACGCCGGCAGCCGCCGGTGGCCGGTGGCGACATCACGGATCAGGTCGTCGTAGGCGTCGGCTAGCTCGGCGAGCTGCCGCAACGCCGAGCGGGCTCGATCACGGGCGTCGCCCGAGTTGATCAGGCTGTTCGCGCGCACCCATGCGATCGCAAGGCGGTCGATCACCGAGCCCAGGGTTTCGGTGTGCAGGGAGGCATCTGCGCGGCTGCGAATCTGCCTCGCCGCCCACTCGTCGACCTGTTCCACGAGGGCAACACGTCGGGTGTTGAGTTCGTCGATGAGCCGCTTGCTGGCGGCAATGTCTTCGGCGGACGCGCCGGCAGCACGGCTGGCGTCCTCGGCCTGCCACTGTCGCTTGTGGTGTGCTGCAAAGGCGTTCGCCGCGTCCAAGACATGATGGCCCGGATGGTCTCTGCCGCAGGTCTCGCGGAACGCTGCGATGATCGACGCGGACCGAGGCAGGATCTCTCGCGCGTACGCCACCTGCGGTTGCGCGGTCTGTTCACTCTCAACCATGATCGGCACCTCCTTGAGGTCGACTTTGGGCATGGGTGCGCCTGCGCCGAGGGAGTCGGGGCATCCTCGGCGCAGGCGTGGCTTACTCAGACGAGCCGCGGTCGCGTGACGCTGGCTATACGGCTCAGTGAACTGATCAGAACCCGTTGAACGTCCGCCGAAGCGGGAAGCACCCACCCGACCGCAGCTGGCGACACCTTCCAGCGGTATGCCACGCCCTCGCGTCCTGTTGGAGGGAGGGGCAACCACGCTCCTCGCGAATGCAACTTCGCGTGAGCGTTCGCGGCCAGTTCGGCATGCAACGGATCACCGTCACTGCGGACGAAGAACAACCACGACCCAAACGGAGTTGCGGCGACCGGACCCTGCTCGGGCTGCGAGACCTGCATCAAGGCGCGTCGGCCGTGCGTGGCAGGCACCTCCACCGCGTCGACGCCAGCCCCACACGCAAGCAGGACTGAGTACGGCCTCCGGGTCCACCAATCCAACGCCGTCTCTGGACTGGTCGTCGTCGCCAGCTGCCAGAGGTCGGCGACTGGTTCCAGTCCAACCGCACGAGGTTTGCCCAGCCAAGACCCGTGCTCGCCGACCTCGTAGGTACCAGGCAGAATCGGCCACCCATGACTCGCGAATTCGATGGCTGCGGCGCGGATCTCGGTCCACGCCAGGCCCGGAATGACCGGTACCAGCGGCGCGAACGTAGGCCGCTGGTTCGCCTGGTCTTGATCGCCCATCGGTGTAACCCCCATCTGACCTGGTGCAACGACGCTCATCAGTTCACCAGCCAGCCGGGAGCAGAACGACCACCATCAGTGCCCAGTGTTGGACCAGATCGGGGACATTGAGGGGACATTCCCGATCTACTCGTGCGGCAGGGCTTAACGTGGACTTTGTGCCGTCCACCGAGTCGCGTGTACCGAACACTGTGTTGGTCGCCCTTCGTGAGCGGGCCGGGCTTTCCCAGCAAGACCTGGCCGATGAGCTGACCAATCTCGCGGCCAGCCGCCACGGCAAGTACCCGCAGATCACCCGAAAGACGGTCGGTCGGTGGGAGCGCGGTGAGGTCGTGTGGCCGCAGCCCTTCTACCGCCGGATGCTCGCCGAGTTCTTCGCCTGTGCGGGCGACGAACTCGGCTTCCGCAGACCGGGACCGAGCCGACTCGGGCAGGACGAGGCCGAACGAGTCTCGACACCACTTAGTTTCGCCGCCAAACCCGCCACTGCTGTACCGCATGTAGACCGCGATCAGGGCGAGTGGCGGCAGGTTCGTTCGGCGTTGGGTCGGAACCGCCGTGATCTTGCTGCACTCGCTGAGTCGCTGTACCGGGACTTTCGCGTTCCAGGATTGAAGAACACCGGGGTCATCAGTTCGCCCTCCTGGATACCGGCCGAGCCAGTCCCACTGGAGGAGATCACGCTGACTCTGGACTCCGTGGTCGCCGATCCCACGATCACCGGGGAGGAACCCGAAAGCGCCCTGGTCCGGCCGCTCGCCACCAGCGACGCGCGTTATCGGCGCTACCACGACGCGATCCGCGACCTCGCCGCACCACGCCTATTCGAGAATCGCCTGTGTTTCCGGCTGCTCGGATTCGACTGGACCCGCCCTCAGATCCGAATGAGCTTCGGACAAATGGGCTTCTTCGACGCTATGGACATCAACGAAACGTTGGCGCACGAATTCGCAGCTCACCATCTCGCGACTGACGGCGAGCGCGAGACTGTCATGCCACGCGCGTCCATGCGACGGCTGACATTTCGTAAGCTGATGGCCGACCCGTTCGATCTCGTCCGCCGACCGCTCATGGGCGCCATCGGAACCCTGACCATCCGAGGAGGCGACAGCCCCAGCGTCGTCCTTCACGAGCGCGACTCCACCCGCGTCGCCGGCGGCGGAGGAATGGTCCACCTCTTGCCCGCGGGCATCTTCCAACCCTCCTCTGTCATCCCGGCCGCCGTCGCGGCCGACTTCTCGATCTGGCGCAACATCCAGCGCGAGTACGCCGAGGAGCTTCTGGGCCATGACGAGTACGACGGCTCAGGTAGACCGATCAGGTATGACAAGTTGGAGCCGTTCACCACGATGGACAAGGCGCTGCGCGACGGTCACATCCGCGTGTTCTGCCTTGGTGTCACCCTAGACGCGCTCACCCTCGCCGGGGACATCCTCACCGTGGCGATCATCGCCCCAGACACCTACGACGAACTGTTCGCCAACGCGGTCGCGACCAACGCGGAGGGCTCGGTGCCCGCACGGGCCTTCCCGTTCGAGGAGAACACGCTGACCTGGCTCAGCGAGTCCAAGCGTCTGTCGCCCGGCGCAGCGGCGGCGTTGTACCTCGCTTGGTCTAACAGGAAGTTGCTGGGTGTAGTCCGTTAACCTTCGACTGTGATCACAGGTGAGCTTAAGAGCAAGATCGACCGCGTCTGGGACGCCTTCTGGTCGGGTGGGATTTCGAACCCGCTGGAGGTGATCGAGCAGATCACCTACCTGATGTTCATCCGCCGCTTGGATGACCTTCAGACGGCCAAGGAGAACAAGTCGAACCGCACCGGTCGGCCGGTCGAAGATCCAATCTTCACCCCTGAAACGGATCTGCTGCGTTGGTCTCGTTTCACCAACGAGGCTCCAGAGAACATGCTCACCATGGTTCGGGACGGTGTGTTTCCCTGGCTGCGCAACCTCGGCGGCAATGACTCGACCTACTCCCACCACATGCGGGATGCCCGCTTCACGATCACTACGTCGAACCTCCTGGCAAAGGTCGTCGACATGCTCGACGAAATTCCCCTCGGCGACAAGGACGTTAAGGGCGACCTTTACGAATACATGCTCGGCAAGATCGCGACGGCAGGGCACAACGGACAGTTCCGCACGCCCAGGCACATCATCCGCCTTATGGTGGAAATGATGGCTCCAGGGCCACGAGACGAAATCTGCGATCCCGCTTGCGGCACGTCGGGTTTTCTTGTCGTCTCAGCGGAGTACGTCAGCCGGACCCATCGCGATGCCCTGCTGGAGCCGACCCAGCGTCGGCACTTCAATGAGAGCATGTTCCACGGGTTCGACTTCGATAACACCATGTTGCGCATCGGTTCGATGAATATGCTGCTGCATGGCGTGGAGAACCCGGACATCCGCTACCGCGATTCGCTGGCGGAAAGCGCGGCGGACGAGGCTGAGCGGTACTCGCTGATTTTGGCCAATCCGCCATTCGCTGGCAGCCTGGACCATGATGCGACGGCCAAGGACCTCCAAGCGGTCGTCAAGACGAAGAAGACCGAGCTGCTGTTCCTGGCTCTATTTCTTCGATTGCTGAAGCCTGGTGGCCGTGGCGCGGTTATCGTACCGGAGGGAGTGCTTTTCGGGGCGACGAAGGCGCACAAGGAACTACGGAGGATCCTTGTCGAGGACCACAAGCTCGACGCGGTCGTGAAACTACCGAGCGGCGTGTTCAAGCCATATGCAGGCGTATCGACGGCGATCCTATTCTTCACCAAGACTAACAGTGGCGGCACGGACAGCGTTTGGTTCTATGACGTTACTGCGGACGGTTGGAGCCTGGACGACAAACGCAACCCGTTGCTAGAAGCCGAGAAGCTCGGGCCGGTGCCTGAATCTGGTGAGTTGACCGAGCGTGAGCTTCAGAAGAATAACCTGCCGGATGTGTTGCGCCGCTGGAACCTCCGCAACGGCAGTGAACAGGACCGTGCCTTTGCGGAACAGAGCTTCTGTGTTCCGAAGGAGGCTATCGTGATGCAGGGCTATGACCTGAGCATGAACCGCTACAAGAAAGTTCTCCACGAGGACATTGAGCATCGCGCTCCAGCGGAACTTATGGATAAGCTTGAGCGCATTGAGGCCGAGATTCAGCAAGGCGTGAGCGAACTAAAGAGGATGCTCAAATGACTTCCCCGAAACGGCTCGGCGAGGTTTGCTCAATCATCATGGGCCAGGCGCCCAATGGGGATTTCTATAATACCGGGGGGCATGGCTGGCCGCTAATTGCAGGGCCCGGGGACTTTGATGGGCTCACTCTGGCGCCCAAGAAGTATACAACTGTGGCGCCAAAGGTCACGCGCCCTGGTGATGTTGTTATTGGGGTCCGTGCATCTATCGGCGATAAGGTTCTTGCGGACGGAGAATACTGCCTGGGACGAGGTGTTGCAGCGCTACGTCCCGGCGACCTGCTTGACGTGCGGTTCCTGTGGCATTGGCTGACCTATTACGCTCCTTCGCTGGCGGCAAAAGGGAAGGGTGCGACATTTAAGCAGGTAAGCCGTAAGGATATCGCCGATCTATCAATTGACGTCCCTTCTAAGCCGGAACAACGACGCATTGCCGGGTTTTTCGACGAGGTGGATCTGTTGCGCGCCAAGCGTCGCCAGGTAATGACCCTTCTTGACGACCTTGCTGTGTCCGCATTCATGGATAGATTTGGTGATGGGAATGGCGCCTCGGCTGAAAGTTTGGGGGACCATCTTACGTTCTTGACGAGTGGTGGGCGAGGTTGGGGTAAGTATTACGCGGAAAACGGGGCGAGATTCATTCGCTCCCTTGACGTGAGAATGAACTACATTGGCGATGTTGATGCTGCGTTTGTTCGGGCTCCAAGTAATGCCGAAGCTCGCAGAACTCGCGTCCAAAAAGGTGACGTACTCCTGACGATCACTGGTTCGTTGATTGGTCGAGCCGCACCTGTGGTTAAGGATTTCGGGGAAGCGTACGTAAGTCAGCACGTCGCAATTCTTCGAGTTTCCAGCAAGTCGCTGCGTCCAGAGTTCCTTTCCTTCTATTTGACGCTCCCGTTTGGTGGGCAAAGGCAGATTGGCGAGTTGCAGTACGGGCAGACCAAGCCGGGTTTGAATTTTGCGCAGATTCGTAACCTTGTGATCCCTGTTCCTTCGCTAGGCGATCAGGATGAGTTCCTTTCGATGCTGGCCGAGATTGGTAGGAACAGACGCCTTTGTGAGAATCAGCTCGCCGCGTTGGATGCGCTTTCGGAGTCACTGCGGTATCGCGCCTTTCATGCTGGGCTGTGGGCTGAACTTTGCCGAGCTGACTGAGATATTAATCCGCTGGCCTATGTCTTTCGTATGTTCGCCTAAGCGCTGGGAAAGGGCATGACGTGAGTAATTTCGGGTTTCTCAGGGCGGAGTGGCCCGATCTCGTTGGTGAGGCGACACGTGCGGAGTTGCTGATGGTGGCTGATCCGCGCGCGGCGGTGTTCTACGCCCGGCGAGCAGTGGAACTCGGGGTGACGTGGATGTTCGAAGTGGATGACGCGCTGGAGCGGCCGTATCGGGATGACTTGGCGGCGATGCTGGCGGAACCGACGTTCGTGCGGGTCGTGGGGCCAGCGATCCGCACGAAGATGGATGTGATCCGTCGTCAGGGGAACGCGGCCGTCCACCGGAAAACGCCGGTATCCGTGAACGACGCGATGCGCGTCGTGGGTGAGTTGTTCCACGTCATGTACTGGCTGGCGCGCACCTACACCGTGGATCGCGCGAACCTGCCAGAGCCCGGCCTGACCTTCGATTCGACGCTTGTGCCGCGACCGGAGCCCGCGAGCGTCCGGCTGGCCAAGCAAGCCGAGCTCCAGAAGCTCGCTGAGCAGTTTGCCGAGCAGCAGGAGGCGCTGGCGAAGGAGCGGCGCAAGAGTCAGGACCTCGATGCCGAGTTGCAGGTCCTTCGCGCGGAGATCAAGACCGCCAAGGCGGCGAACGAGGCTCGCGTCGACACGCACGACTACAACGAAGCCGAGACCCGGACACTGATCATCGATCTCCTGCTTAAGGAGGCGGGCTGGGCGTTGGATCGGCCTAGTGACCGGGAGTTCCCGCTTTCAGGGCTACCAGAGTCGGCGGCCAAGACAGGTAAGGGCAGGGCCGACTACGTGTTGTGGGACAATGATGGCAAGCCGCTTGCTGTTGTGGAGGCAAAGCGTACGACTAGTGATGCGAAGGTGGGCCAGCATAAGGCCAAGGTTTACGCCGACGCACTTGAAAAGCAGTTTGGTCAGCGCCCAGTTATCTTCTATACAGACGGCTACCACACTCACCTGTGGGATGATCTGCGCTACCCACCGCGCGAGGTCCAAGGCTTCTACACCAAGGAGGAGCTGCGGCTTCTCGTGCAGCGCCGGGTCGGTCGGCAGAATCTAGCGACGCTGCCGATTAACGACCAGATCGCAGGCCGCACATACCAGTCCCACGCAATCAGGCGGGTTGCGGAGACGTTCGAGGCCGACGCCGCGCGGCACGCGTTGCTGGTGATGGCCACGGGCTCGGGTAAGACTCGCACGGTTATCGCTTTGACCGATCTGATGATGCGGGCGAATTGGGTCAAGCGGGTGCTGTTCCTCGCGGACCGCAAGGTGCTGGTTAAGCAGGCGACAAACGCGTTCAAGCATCAGTTGCCTGGGGCGCCTGTGGTGAACCTGCTTGAGGAGAAGAACTCCAACGCGCGGGTGTACGTGTCGACGTACCCCACGATGATGAATTTGATCAACGAGGTGGATGAGTCGGGGACGCGGCGGTTCGGCCCTGGGTACTTCGACTTGATCGTGGTCGACGAGGCGCACCGGTCGATCTACCAGAAGTACGGGGCGATCTTCGACTACTTCGATGCCCTGCTCGTAGGTCTGACCGCGACACCAAAGGACGAGATCGACCGGAACACCTATCGGCGCTTCCAGTTGGAGGACGGTGTCCCGACCGACGTCTACAGCCTGGACGAGGCGGTTGCTGACGGGTACCTGGTGCCGGCGCGGGCGGTGGAGGTGCCGCTGAAGTTCCAGCGTGGCGGAATCAAGTACGCGGACCTGTCGGACGAGGACAAGGAGCGCTGGGACGAGTTGGACTGGGCCGAGGACGGCAGTGTCCCGGACGAGGTTAGCTCGGAGGAATTGAACAAGTACCTGTTCAACGCGGACACGGTCGACAAGGCGCTCGCCACCCTGATGGAGCGGGGCATCCGGGTCGCGGGCGGTGACCGTCTCGGCAAGACCATCATCTTCGCCGCGAACAACGCGCACGCGGAGTTCATCGCCAAGCGGTTCGATGTCAATTACAAGCACTTGCGTGGAAAGTTCGCGCAGGTCATCACTTACCGCAAGGACTACGCGCAGAGCCTTATCGACCAATTCTCGGACCCCGCCAAGGCCCCGCACATTGCGATCTCGGTCGACATGCTGGATACCGGTGTAGACATCCCGGAGGTCGTCAACCTGGTCTTCTTCAAGCTGGTTCGGTCCAAGACCAAATTCTGGCAGATGATCGGCCGCGGCAGCCGACTGTGCCGCGATCTGTTCGGGCCGAACCGGGACAAGGACGGGTTCATCGTCTTCGACCTGTGCCAGAACATCGAGTTCTTCAATCAGAACATGATGCAGGTGGAGGGCAAGGTCGGAGCTTCGCTGGCGGAGAGGATCTTCACGGGCCGAGCCGATCTGTTGCTCGCCCTGGACACAGACGAAGCCGCTTACCCCGCACAGGGTGTGGCTGACGGTCAAGGCGAGGACACAGAGCCGCCGTCCGGTGACGGCGACGGCACAGTGAGCACGCACAGGCTGCGCATGGACATCGCGCAGCGGCTTCACCAGGAGGTCACGGGCATGAATCCGGACAACTTCCTGGTGCGCCCGAAGCGTGAGTACCTGGACGCCTTCTCCGGCCTGGATGCCTGGCTCACACTGACCCAGGAGACCCACGCTCGGGTTGTCGACCACCTCGCCGGTCTCCCGACTGCGTTCCGCGACGATGACAGCTCCGAGGAGGCCAAGCGCTTTGACTTGCTGGCCTTGCGGCTACAGCTCGGTGTGTTACACGCGGATTCCAGCTACGACCGGCTCCGTGCACAAGTGCAGGAGATAGCCTCGGCGCTCCAGGACCAGTACACAATCCCTGCGGTACACGCGCAGCAGCAGCTCATCGAGGACTTGGTCGGCGATGAGTGGTGGCAGGACGTGACGCTGCCGATGTTGGAGTCAATGCGGCGTCGGCTGCGTAGTCTTGTCAAGCTGATCGAGAAGGCACGTCGCAACATTGTCTACACGGACTTCGAGGATGAGCTAGGGGAGTTAACGGTCGCCCAGTTGCAGGGTACGGCGATGGGTGCCGACCTGACCCGGTTCGAGCAGAAGCTGAAGATCTACCTGCGTGCCCACGAGGATCACCTGGCGATTCAGAAGATTCGCCGAAACCGGCAGATCACCGCGACTGATCTTGCGGGCCTGGAGCAGATCTTCTTGGACGCCCGCATCGGCAGCGAGGTCGACATCGAACGCACGCGCAGCGTCGAGGGTGGACTCGGCATCATGCTTCGTTCCTTCACAGGTTTGGACCGACAGGCCGCTAGCGACGCTTTCGAGGACTTCCAGCGCGGGCGGTCCTTCTCCAGCGCTCAACTTCGCTTCGTTGACTTGCTGATCGACTACCTCGCACGCAATGGTGTCGCTGATATCGCCGCACTCTATGACCCGCCGTTCAACTCGCTTGCGCCACGCGGCCCGGAGGATCTGTTCAGCGACATCGATATTTCCCACATCGAGGTCGTCATCAAATCTGTTCGCGCTACCGCCGTTGCTGAGGGCGCAGCGTGAGTCGACTGCCTGAGTTCATCGGGTCCTTCCCATTGCTGCGCCTGTGAAGCGCTCACAATCGCGGCTGGTTCAGGCCGTGACGGGCAGGCAGGACGTCTGAGGGGTGAGGGGTGACGAGGCCCGTGTGGTGCAGTCCTTCTGCGAGTGGTTGGCCACCAATGGATGGGCCGTCCAGACCGAGGTTGAACAGGTGGACGTGGTGGCGGAGCGTCAGGGCGTGCGGCTTTACGCGGAGGCAAAGGGCAGCACGGCGGCCCCTGGCTTGGACGTGAATACCGCGTACGGGCAGTTGCTTGCCCGGATGCCCGCGCAAGACGATCCAACAGCGCGGTACGCGCTCGTGGTGCGAGACGAGCCGCGATCGGTCAGGGCAGCCGTGCGAGTCCCTGCGCGCGTGCTGACACTCCTGCGCGCCTCGATCTACGCAGTCGCCGAGGATGGTTCGGTTCGAGAGGTGCAGGGGCGGAGCTAGCGAGATCTGCATGTCGACGGAGCGTCCGTTCCGTCGGGCTGGACACGGCGGCGGACTCCAGCTGTGCGGGTCCAGGCCAGGTGGAGCATCACCTTCTGTCCCGCCCCGGGTTTGATGGAGACATCGAACACCCGGAGGATTCACAGCATGGCGGCACCACGGAAGTACCCGGAGGAGTTGCGGGAGCGGGCGACGCGTCTGGCGGTTGAGGCCAGGCGGGATCCGGTGTCGGCGGGTGGGGCGATCAAGCGGATCGCCGATCAGCTGGGTGTGCATCCGGAGGCGTTGCGGACGTGGGTGAAGCAGGCCGAGACCGACGACGGGGTGCGGCCGGGCACGACGTCGACGGACGCGGGCAGGATCGCCGCGTTGGAGCGGGAGAACCGTGAGCTGCGGCGGGCGAACCAGATCCTGAAGTCAGCGGCGTCTTTCTTCGCAGCGGAGCTGGACCGTCCGTCGCGATGAAGGTCGAGTTCGTCGACTCCCAGCGGGAGACCCACGGTGTCCAGCCGGTCGTGGAGGCGCTCAAGCAGACGCCTGTCGAGATCGCACCGTCGACCTACTACGCCGCCAAGACCCGTCCCGAGTCCGCCCGCGCGGCATCCGACCGGGTGCTGGGCGAGAAGATCGAGCGGGTGCACGAGGACAACTACGGCGTCTACGGGGCCAGGAAGGTGTGGGCCGAGCTGAACCGACAGGGCGTGGAGGTGGCCCGGTGCACGGTCGAGCGGCTCATGCGCGAGATCGGGCTGCGCGGCCTGCTGCGCGACAAATCCCCGCGCACGACCCGGCCCGCGGCGGAGACCGGCAGGCCAAGTGACCTGGTGGACCGTGATTTCACGGCCACACGGCCGAACGAGCTGTGGGTAGCCGACATCACCTACGTGCGCACCGCCGGCGGCTGGGTCTACGCGGCGTTCGTGCTGGACGTGTTCTCCCGCCTGATCGTCGGCTGGCAGGTCGCCACCAGCCTCTACACCGATCTGGCGCTGGACGCGCTGCAGATGGCGATCTGGCGCCGTCAGACCCGGGCCGGCGACGCGGGCCTGGCCGGGCTGGTCCATCACAGCGACCGCGGTGTCCAGTACCGGGCGATCCGCTACACCCAGCGGATCGCCGAGACCGGCGCGGTCGCATCCGTTGGCAGCAAAGGAGATTCCTACGACAACGCCATGGCCGAGGCGTTCAACTCGCTGTACAAAGCCGAACTCGTCCGCAACAAGGGCCCGTGGCGCGGCATCGACGACCTGGAAATCGCGACCGTCGAGTACATCGACTGGTACAACAACCGGCGCCTGCACGGCGAACTCGGGCACATGCCACCCGCCGAGTACGAAGCACTACACGCGATGACCCACCCGGTCACCGCAACCCTGGAAACCAGCT
>NZ_JBOHGC010000657.1:0-31058 GCF_050699995.1 Actinokineospora sp.
GGGTCGGAGGGGCGGCCGCCACGCCGATCGCCGGCTACCGTGGACTGCCCGCCTCGGCTGGTGTCCCCGTTGCGGCGAGTCAGGTCAGGGACTGAGGGAGCGGACCCTGGTGCAGCACGCCGAGGCGTTGGGTGGCGCGGGTGAGGGCCACATAGAGCTCTCCCCAGCGCCGAGATCAGCGCCGGCACATCGTCGGCGTAGTCGCTCAGACCGCGGGTGGCGTCGACCGGCTCGGGGTCGGTGTCGCCGAAGCCGCGCAGGTCGACCGCGATCGGCCGCAGGTCCGCGGGCAGCCCGAGCATCGTGGTCTGCCAGAACAGGCTTGATGAGACGTTGCCGTGCAGGAACACCACCGGGTCGCCATCGCGGTCGGGCAGTTCGAGCACGTTCACGGTCAGCCGGTCGGTGAGCACCCGGCGCGCGGTGATACCGTCGAGCAGCATGTCGGTCCTCTCAGGACAGCCAGGTCGCGACCTGGGACATCGTCGCCGACGCCCAGCCGAGCTGGAGGTGGTTGGCCGAACTCACCGTCGTGGTGGATGTTCGCCGCGCCTCCGGCCAACAGGTACACCGGGACCGCGCTCGGAGTGGGGGCGCCCTGTATGGTGGCGATCAGCGATCTCGCGTCGGCCGCCGCCTGGATGCCGGGCCCCGCGGTGTGCACGCCCTGCCCGCCGTAGTACGTCGTGTACCAGTCCTGTGTGGACGTGTTCACCCCGTGGACTCCGTCCCACCGCTTGAGCATCAGCCGCTGCCCCGGGTAGGCGTCCCAGCCCGCGGTCGGCGTGATCGACAGCTCCGGGTACGGCGAGGATCGCGCGCATCGATGGTCTCCGGGGTGTCAGGGGACGAGTTCGGCGGCGACGGCGTGGGCGCCGTCCGAACCGAACAGGATCGTGTAATGGTTGGTCCCGGAGATCGTCCGAACGCGCACGCGGTCGGCGAACTCCTCGGGGTGCGGGTAGAGCGGGGTGGGCTCGTCGAACAGTCCGCGCTCGGCCCGCAGGAACACGGTGCCCGCCGGGACGGCGTCGAACGCGGTCGATTTCGTGTGCAGGTCCCGGAAGTCGGCGCGAACGGCGTCGGCGTTCACCCGGCTGCGCAGGTTCGGGGGCGTGCCGGTCAGGTCATAGTCCACATAGGACTCGATGGCGGGCGACCAGTCGGCGAAGGCCGGGTGTGCGCGCCAGAAGTCACGGTACTCCTCGGCCGAGGCGAACCGCATCGATAGCCGCTGAATCGCCGGACCCAGCTGGGTTTCGAGGTCCACGTCGACGTCGGGCAGGGGAGCGCCGCCGTCGACGAGGATCAGGTTGTGCACCCGTGCAGGGTGGCGTTGGGCGAGGGTGGCCGCGACGAACCCGCCCATCGAGTGACCGACGACGGTGGCCCGCTCGACGCCCAGCGCGTCCAGCACGGCGACGCAGTCCTCGGCGTGGGCGGCCATCCCGAACGGGCCGGGCAGCCCGGCGCTGCCACCCCGGCCGCGCAGGTCCGGCGCGATGACCCGACCCTGGTGCAGCCGGGCGACCTCGGCCCACGCCAGGTGCGACGCGGTGATGCCGTGGATCGCGAGCACCGGGCGACCGCCGTCGCCCCAGGTGGCGACGGTCAGGTCGCCGCCCGCCACGGGCACTGGGGTCAGCTCCGGCATGCGGCCTCCCGAATCGGCGGGCCACCACTGTGTGGCCCGGTAGGCGAACCCTGCCCCCGGCCGGTCCGACGGTCAATGTGTCGGGTCGACATGATGATCACTTCGGTATGGCGGTCACTCACATGCCGTTGATGACCTTTGCCAGGTCTCGGGCTTGGGCGACCGTCCAGTCACCGGAGATGACCATCGTGCCGGTCCGCATGGCTTCGTGGACGGTCGGTGCGACGAGGACCCGGCCGCCTGCCAGGATCGCCAGCTGCCTGCCGACGTGGCGGCCGGTGAGGTCCGACCAGCGTGCGGTGCCCGCTTCGGTGAACGTCACGGTGAGCCGGCCGTGGCCGCTCTCCGCGACGCCCGGTTCGACGGAGACGACGTCGTCGGAGGTCAGCTCGACCGGCCCCAACGCGTACTTCTCCGTGCCGTCGACCGAGCACGCGGTCAGCGCAAGCGTGGGGTCGGCGGGGCCGAGTTCGCCGGTGGGACAGGCGAAGCCCGCTGCGTCGCGGCCGGTGTCGACCGCCCGGATCTCGAGGTCGGACGGCTTCGGCGCGGTCCACCGGGACACGAGCACCATCGCGACGACCGTGGCGATCACCGCCCCGGCGGCGACCAGCCTCGTGGCGAGAGTGGAGCGGCGGGTGAGCACGTGCGGGGCGGCCAAGGAGCCCCCGACGACGGCGACGGCCAAGACCGCCCACGGGGTGACCGTGACACCGGCGGCCAGCGTGCTGAACAGCCAGCCGCCGACGAACGCGACGCACAGCCCCGCGCCGTAGAGGAACCGATCGAGCCGCGCCGCGCCGGGGTCTCGGCGGGCGCGTGCCAGGCCGAGGGCGTGCAGCCACAGGCACAGCCCAGTCGCGCCGACCGCGTACGCCGCGAGAAGCATGGGGGACAAGGGGATCGCGGGTGTGGAGCCGAGCGGGGCGAGCCTGCTGCCGATCACCAGGCCGGTGAACAAGGCGGCGGCGAACGCGAGCGGGTTGGTCCGTTCGTCGGTCGACACCGTGTGCCACGCCGAGCGCCAGAGCACGAGCGCGCAGAACCACGCGAGCGGAATGCCGACCGTCAGCCCGGCGAGTGCGGGATCGTCGACCGCCCGGTACAGCGCCGCGAGCAGCACACCGGCGGTCGCGGCGCCGAGGAACAGCTGGCCGGGGCCACCCGCCAGCACGACACCGGACTTCTCCAGGATCGCGACCCGCGCCTGCCCGCCGGGATGCCTGCGCAGCCAGTGGCGGGCAGCGGGAACGTCGGAGCCACCCGCGACCGCCGCGATCACCACCGCCGTCCCACTGTCCGCGGCGCTCAGGTCGGCGTGGTGTTCGCGCACGCGCAGGAAAGTGCGGGCGATCAGCTCGGCGAGCAGGACCAGCCCGGCCAGCCGGATCAGCGAGTCGGCGACCTGGCCGCCGGTCGCCTGGTCGAACGCCAGGCTCAGGGAAACGGCGAAAACGGCCCACAGCGCGGAGAAGGCGTTGGTGAACCGCAGCGCGGCGGCGACGCTGTACCAGCGCAGGTCGCCCGCGCGCAGGTGGGCGAGCTCGTGCCGGATGACCGCCTCGAACACCGCGCGGCGCCGCTCGCCCATGGCGCACAACGACAGCAGTTCCGGGCCGAGGACGAGGTACGGGTTGTTCACTACGCCGAAGACGAACCCGCGTGCGCCTGCCTTCCGGTCGAGCCGGACCTGCGGCGGATGGGTGAGGTCCGCTTGGTCGACGAGGCCGCCGATCACTTTGGCCGCTTCACGGAACGGCGTATCGGCCAGCGGAACCGACCGGCGGGCCCGCGTCTGGCCGATCATCACGTGCAGGGCGAGGCCCGGGCCGAGGAGCATGACCAGGTTGTTGAGCGGCTTGGTGCCCGAACTGCCGTCGCCGCCGGGGTCGGCCAGGAAGGCGGCCATCGTCCAGGCGTTGACCAGGACGGTCGCGGCCAGCAGGGCCAGCAGCCAGCCGGTCTCAGAAGGCAGGACCCGCGGGTCCACCCGTCTGGGCGCGGTCACTTGTCGCGGCGGCGTAAGAGCGCACCCACCAGGGCGTCGGCCAGCGTCTCGGCCTTGGCCTTCTTCATGCCCAGGTCCAACGCCCTGGCGAGGGCGACCTCGCGGATCTCGTCGAGCTGCTCGGACGTCCACTCCTTGGCCGGGGGCAGTTCCACGGGTTTCTTTCGGGTGAGCTTGCGGACGAGTTTGCCGCCCGCGTCGCGCACCGACGCGGCGACACTGTCCGACAGCGCGGTGACGACGCTGCCGGACACCAGGGCGATCACCGGAGTGGCCATCGCGAGGGCGTCGCCGAGACCGAAGCCCATCGGGTCGTCGTGGTCGCGCAACTGCTTCTCGGCCCGCCGCGGGTCGGTGAGGTAGGGCTCCGCGACCAGGGCGAAGCTCGGAAGTTCCTCGGGGGCAAGGGTTTCGACGAGTTCGTGGGCGAGTTCGCGCGCGGAGGGGACCATCGGCTCTCCAGTCGGACACGGACGGGCGTGGTGGCCGCCCCGGGAGATCGAAGTTACCGCAGGCGACCGACTGAACACGCCGTTATCGCGCGACGTGCCTGATCACGGAGTCGATCAGCATGAACGCCGCCACACCGAACAGCAGGACCGCGAACAGCCTGCGCAGGGTCGTCTCGGACACCTTGGCGGACAAGCGTTTGCCGTCCCACGCGCCGAGGAGCGCGGCCCCGGCGAACGGGCCGAGCACGGCCCAGTCCAGCGCGGGGGCGGTGGTGCTCAGCCGGGTGGCCAGGGCGGCGGCGGAGTTGACCGCGATGACAAACAGGCTGGTGGCGACGGCGGCGCGCATCCGCAGCCGCATGACGGTGACCAGGGTGGGGACCGCGAGAAACCCACCGCCGACGCCGAGCAGGCCGGTGATCGCGCCCAGTCCGCCGCCGGAGACCACGGCCCGCCCGGTTCCGGCCCGCGGCCGTTGGGTGGCAGTGATGATCGGGCTACCGCGGTCCGCGCCCGCGGTGTCACTTTCGGTCAGCCGCTGCGGGAAACTCGGGTTCGGTGCTCCCGTGTCGGCCGCCGTTCGGCTCATGCCACCAAGCAAGCCGGGTGTTTCGTCGTCGGGGACAGCGCGGACGAGGGCGAATGCCGCCGCGGCGGCGATCATGGCGAAGACGCCGGTCAGGATCGACCGGGGGAGGTGCTCGGCCAGCGTCGCCGCGCCCACCGCCGGTAGCAGGCCCGCGGCGGCGAAGACCGCGCCCGTGCGCCAGTGTACGTTGTGCGCGTGCCGGGCCAGGGCCGTCACTGACGTGACCGAGACGACCAGCAGGCTCGCCGTGGCCGCACTGGCCGGGTCCAGGCCGAGCAGGTAGATCAGCACCGGCACGCCCAGCACTCCGCCGCCACCGCCCAGGGCGCCGAGCGCGACGCCGATGACGGCGCCCGCGGTCAACGCGAGCAGCACCGTGTTCACACCGTCTCCACCTGGGCGTCCAGCCAGGCGGTGAAGCCGCCCGCCAGGTCCGCCACGTCGGTGAAGCCGTTGGCCCGCAACACCGATGCGGCTACCGACGAGCGGAAACCGCCCGCGCAGTAGACGACGGTGGGCTCAGCTGGGTCGAGTTCGTCGAGCCGCTTGACCAGTTCGGGAAGGGGGATGTGCACCGCGCGGGGGATGGCTCCGGCCGACTCGACCTCACCCGCGGCGCGCACGTCGACCACGCGGGCGGTGGTGCGCAGGAGTTCCGACGGGCTCACCCGCCGGGTGGTCACGTCGCCGGGCTGGTCCCATCGGCCCAGCACCCGGTCGAACCCGATGCGGGCCAGCCGGTTGCGGGCCTCCTCGGCCCGTCCCGGCTCGCTGACCAGCACGATCGGCTCGTCGAAGCGCAGGACCTGGCCGGTCAGGTCGGCGAACCGGCCGTCGAGGCCGACGTTGATCGCGCCCGCGACGTGGCCTCGGGCGAAGTCGTCCGGGTCGCGGGTGTCGAGCACGATCACCCCGTCGAGCGTGTCGACGACCGGGACCGGCAGGGTCTCGTCGAACGTGGGCCGGTTCTCGCGGTTGCGGTGCGAGGCGAACGCGAAGTACATCGGGGCGATGCTCTGGCCGTCGCACACGGCGTGGACGAACTCGTCCTCGCTCATCGGCGCCAGCGCGTAGTTCGTGGCCCGCTGGGCGCCGATCGTGCTGGTCGTGTCCGTGGACAGGCTCTTGCCGCAGGCGGAGCCCGCGCCGTGGGCGGGGAAGACCCGGGTCGCGTCGGGCAGGGTGAGCAGGCGTTCGCGGGTGGAGCGGTAGAGCGCCCTGGCCAGGTCCTCGGCCGACCAGCCGTTGGCGCCCAGCAGATCGGGCCGCCCGACGTCGCCGATGAACAGGGTGTCGCCGGTCAGCACGCCGTACGGGGGCTCGTCGGGATGTTCGCGGACGACCACGCAGATCGACTCCGGCGTGTGGCCGGGGGTGTGCATGATCTCCAGTTCGACCTTGCCGAGCGAGATCCTCGCGCCGTCGTCGAGCGGCTCGATCGGGAAGTCGACCTTCGCCGCCGAGCCGTAGGAGATCGTCGCGCCGGTGGCCTCGGCCAGTTCGAGGTGCCCGGAGAGGAAGTCGGCGTGCACGTGGGTCTCGATCACGCGCTCGATCCGCAGGCCCTTCGCGGCTTCGAGGTAGCCGCCGATGTCGCGCTGGGGGTCCACCACGACGGCTCGACCGCTGTGGCGGTCGCCGATGAGGTAGGACGCGTGCGAGAGGCAGTCGAGGTAGAACTGCTGGAAGACGAGTCTGGTCAACCCGCGCCCCCTTAAATGTCGGTACAAATGACACTAAGGGTTCGCGGGTCGTCGGGACAAGTCGCTCCGTGCTACGCGGTCTTGGCGCTCTTCGTGAGCTTGCCCAGCTTCGCCAGCAGGTCGTTGGGCAGCGAGAGGCGGATGACCTTGCCCCACGCCGACGCGACCTGCTTGGGCAGGGAGCCGCTGACGTAGGTCAGCCCGTAGCGCTCGAACAGCTCCTGCACCTTCGGGGCGATCTCCTGGTACCGGTTGCTCGGCAGGTCAGGGAACAGGTGGTGCTCGATCTGGTACGACAGGTTGCCCGTCATCAGGTGCATCAGCGGGCCGCCGGAGATGTTGGCCGAGCCGAGCATCTGCCGCAGGTACCACTCGCCGCGGGTCTCGCCGTCGATGGACTTCTTGGAGAACGTCTGCACGCCCTCGGGGAAGTGGCCGCACATGATCACCGAGTGCGTCCACAGGTTGCGGATCAGGTTCGCGGTGAGGTTCGCGGTCAGCGTGGTGAGCGCCGACGGGCCCGACAGCAGCGGGTGGATGACGTAGTCCTTGGTCATCTGGCCGCGGATCTTGCGCAGCGCGTGCTTCAGCCGGGCCTGGAAGTCCGGGTTGTTGCGGCGCCGCTTGTGCAGGTTCTTGCCCAGCTCGAGGTCATAGGCCGCGATGCCGTACTCGAAGATGCAGGCGTTGACGAAGTTCCACAGCGGCTGGCCCAGGTAGATCGGGTGCCACTTCTGGTCCTCGTCCACGCGCATGATGCCGTAGCCGAGGTCGTTGTCCTTGCCGATGACGTTGGTGTACGTGTGGTGCAGCTCGTTGTGCGAGTGCTTCCACTGCGCCGACGGCGAGGCGTTGTCCCACTCCCAGGTGGTCGAGTGGATCTTCGGGTCGCGCATCCAGTCCCACTGGCCGTGCATGACGTTGTGGCCGATCTCCATGTTCTCCAGGATCTTCGCGATCCCGAGACCGGCGGTGCCGACCAGCCACGCGGCCGGGAACAGGGAGAACAGCAGGATGCCGCGGCTGGTGAGCTCCAGCTTGCGCTGGGCGTCGATCACCTTGCGGATGTACGCCGCGTCCCGCTCGCCGCGCGAGTCGAGGATGTGCTGGCGGATGGCGTCGAGTTCCTTGCCGAGCAGCTCGATGTCCTCGGCGCTCAGGTGGTCGATGGGGCCGCGGCGGGTGGCCGTGAGTGCGGTCATGGCGGTGTTCCTCTACAGCTCGATTGTGCAGTCGCCCGCGGCGGCCGTGACGCAGGTCTGGATACGGACGCCGTCCCCGGGGGCGGCGGTGGTCAGCGCGCCGTTGCGCAGGTCGCGCACCGCGCCTTCGCGCAGCGGCACGACGCAGCCGAAGCAGATGCCCATGCGGCAGCCCGACGGCATGAGGACGCCCGCGGCCTCGCCCGCGTCGAGCAGCGGGCCGGTGCCGTCGGTTTCCACGACGGTGTTGGAGTTGGCGAAGGTGACCGTGCCGCCGTCGCCGGTGACGAGGACGGTCGGGCGGAAACGCTCGGTGTGCAACGTCAGGTCGCGCTCGGTGTAGTGCGCCTGCAACGCGTCGAGCAGGCCGGTGGGGCCGCACGCCCAGGTCTCGCGCTCGGCGAAGTCCGGGACGAGCTTGCCGAGGTCTGCGACGTCGAGCATGCCGTCGGTGTCGGTGTGCAGTTCGATCAGCGTGATCCGGCCGCGCAGCGCACGCAGCTCACTCGCGAAGATCACGTCTTCCGACCTCGGCGCGGAGTGGACCAGCACGACGTCGCGCAGGTCGTCGAGCGCGGAGCGGAGCATGCCCATCACCGGGGTGATGCCGCTGCCCGCGGTGATGAACAGGGCCTTCTCCGGACGCTTCGCGGGCAGCACGAAGTCGCCGGTGGCCTGGTCGAGCTGGATGACCGTGCCGGGCCGAGCCCGGCGCACGAGGTGGTTGCTGACGACGCCGTCCGGGATCGCCTTCACCGTGACGGTGATGCGGCCGTCGGCCCGGTCGGCCGGGGAGGTCAACGAGTAGGCCCGCCACTGGCGCACGCCGTCGACGTCGACGCCGATGCGGACGTACTGACCCGGGCTGTGCGGCCGCCAGCCGCGGCCGGGGCGGATGACCAGGGTGACCGCGTCGCGCGTCTCGGGACGCAGCTCCTCGATGCGTCCGCGCAGGTCAGCACCCGCACGCAGCGGGCTGAGGAGGTCGAGGTAGTCGCTGGGCACCAGCGGGGTCGTCGCCAGTTCGGCGAGTCGCAGCAGCCGGTCGCGCAGTCGCGGCACGGTCGAGGTCATACTTCAATATTGCTGGCTCGTACGGCGTAAAGTCCTGACCAGTAGGGGTGAATCGGGCCTGGAAAACTGTTCCCTGTGAACAAAGAGGTACGCATGCCGCAAGGGCCACGTGAGGTGTCCGACCTCGAACTGTCCGCCGACGCCGAAGCCGTCCTGCGCGCACGGCTGCCGTCGATCGCCGAGCTGACGGTGGCCGCGATCATCGTCGAGGTGCCCAGCTACACCGGGGCGCTCAGCGGCAAGATGGGCGCGAACATCGAGCGCGCCGTCCAACTGGCGCTCGGCCGTTTCCTTGACCTGGCCTCCCGGTCGAAGGGGGCCGACCCGAACACCCCGATGGGGCCCGCGGTCGACGCGGCCCGGGACCTCGGGCGCGGTGAGGCGCGCAGCGGCCGGTCGATGGAGGCGCTGCTCGCCGCGTACCGCGTCGGTGCTCGGGTGTCCTGGCGTGAGCTTGCCGCCGCCGCGCTGGAAGGTGGGCTCGACGCGGGTGCGCTGGCCCAGTTCGCGGAGCTGGTGTTCGCCTACATCGATGAGCTGTCCGCCGCGAGCGTCGCCGGGCACGCCGACGAACTGGCCACGACGGGCCGGGTCCGGCAGCGGCACCTGGAACGGCTCAGCCACGCCCTGCTGACCGGGGCGCCCGCCGACGCCGTCCTGGCCGCCGCCGAACGCGCCGAGTGGCCGCCGCCGAAGACGCTGACCGCGGTGCTCGTCCCGGTGGATCAGCTGCGCAAGGCCCTGACGCCGCTCGACGCGCGGACGTTGCAGCCCGCGGAGGACGTCCCCGGGCTGGAGGACGAGGTCGGTGCGCTCCTGGTTCCCGACGTGACTCGGTCGACGTTGCTGCGCGCGCTTCGGCGCACGGACGCGTTCGTCGGCCCGACCCGCGAATGGCTTCAGGTGCGCACGTCCTACGACCGCGCCCTGCGAGCCTGGCGGCTGGGCCTGGCCGGGGATTCGGACGAGCACTTGGCGGAGTTGGTGGTGCGGGCCGACGAAGGTGCGCTGGAGGATTTGCGGGCCCGTGTCCTCGCCCCGATCCGCGCGCTGCGGCCGACGACGGCGGAGAAGCTGACCGACACCCTGCGGTCGTGGCTGCTGCACCACGGCCGCCGCGAGGACATCGCGGCGGACCTGTTCGTGCACGCGCAAACCGTGCGCTACCGGATGGGCCAGCTCCGCGAACTGTATGGGGAGAAACTCGACGACCCGCGCACGGTCCTGGAGCTCACCCTTGCTTTGGCCGCGCGTTGACTCAGTGAATGCCGTCGACGTACACCCAATGCCCGTTCTCCCGGGCGAAGGTGCTGTTCTCGTGGAGGACGCCGGTGGTTCGGCCTTCGCGATAATGGGCGCGGAACTCGACCGTGCCCTCGGTGTCGAAAGGCCCGCCGCGGGTCTTGCCGACGATCTCCAAGGCGGTCCACCGCTGCGCCGGGTCGAGGTCGATTTCTCGCGGGCGCGTCGAGGAATGCCATGAGGACAACAGGTATGCCTCATCGCCCACGGCGAACGCACTGAAGCGGGAGCGCATCAACTGTTCGGCGGTGGCGGCTTTGGCCGCTCCCGAGTGCAGCCTGCCGCAGCACGCGTCGAGGGTCTCGCCGGTTCCGCAGGGACAGCGGGTCACCGCGGCCGCCAACGCTTCCACAGCGCGGTCGCGGCAGCCCGGGTCTTGCCGTCCCAGGTCAGCTCGACCTCCACGGTCATCTCCGCCTCCGCCGCCTCGATCACCGTGGCGCGCAGCCCGACGGTCTCGCGCAGCGGAGCGGGCCGCAGGTAGCGCACCGACAGACCGGCTGTCACATACGACAGCGCGGCGCCCGGCAGCGGCGGCCAGCCCCGCCGGTCCGCCTCCAACATCACCGCCGCCGCCGAGTGGCAGTCCAGGACGGTGCCGATGATGCCGCCGTTGAGGTAGCCGAGCCCGTTGTCGTGCTCTGGCCACGGCGTGAACTCGGCCGTCACGAATCCGTCGGCGGGGTAGCTGCGCAGCTTGAGGCCCTTGTCGTTGCCGTGGCCGCAGCCGAAGCACGGCAAGTCGGGATACAGCCGCTCCTGAATGCTGATCCCTAAGTCGTCACGCTGCGTCATGGCCTTCTCCACTCGTCCCGGTCCGGCCCATTCTTTCTCACGGGGCAGGTGGTGGCCCTGTGGTGGGGTCCGTGTAGGGCGATATCCGTCCACTTGGGACTTTCCGGCGGTTCACTCGGTTGGCCTATGCCGGTAACGGGCGTCTCACGGAACGCGACCCTCAGACGCATCGGAGTGGAGAGGGAGGTCCAGGAACGATCACGATTCGGGCGGGCGAGCTGATCGACACTTCTGGTTGCCAGAAGTGGGTGAAGGCCGGATGAACGGTCGAGTGCCTCACCCTGCCCGAGTGAGGCAGTCCACCCCGGTGCGGGTGAGGCGGTATACGTAGCAGGCGCAGGCTGTTCCGATCACGGTCAGCGCCAGCCAGGGCAAGGCGGGCAACCCGCAGTGCGGGCCAGGTCCAACGCGGTGCCGGTGAACAGGTTGCCGAGCAGGATACCGATGCCGACGACGGTGTTGTACAGGCCGTAGTGGGTGGCGACGAGGTGGTCGCCGGAGAGGCGGACGATCGTGTCCATCTCGAACGGGAACACGACCGTCGTGCCCAAGGCGAGCAAGATCGCGCTTGTCAGGAGGGCCGCCACGGTGGCCCCGGCGCCCGAGCCCGACGTCAAAGCGGGCGGGAGGAACGCGGCGCTCATCAGGGTCAAGCCTGCGACGAGGCTTCCGCTGGGGCCGAACCTGCGCTTGAACAGCGCCGTCACCCGCAGCTGACCCGCCACGGCCAGACCCGCGGACACGGCGAACAACCCGGTCACCACGGCGGTTCCGGCCGGGCCGGGGCCCATCACCCGCCGGGCTTCCAACGGTAGGGCCAGATACACCTGGAACGACAGCACATACGAGCCGACCATCGCCAGGGAGAACAGCAGGAACGGCCGGTTCCCCAGGATCGACCGCCACACCTTGGTCACCCGCACCTCCGAGCGCGGCGGCGCGGCCTGTCGAGGCAGGGACCGGATCTGCAGCACCGTCAGCACCGCGAAGACCCCGGCGGCCACCAGGCAGGTCAGCCGGAAGTCCACGGCGGTGAGGCCGAGGCCGGCGACCGGGCCGAGCAGGATTCCCGCCTGGTAGAAGACGTTGAACAACGCGAACGCCTCGACCCGGCGCGGACCCGCGTCCTGTGCGACATAGGCGCGGACGGCGGGGTTGAACAACGCCCCCGCGAAGCCGGTGGCGGCCGAGGCGATGATCAACGCCGGGACCGTGTCGACGACGCCCAGGAGGGCGAAACCCGCTGTGCGCAAAGCACATCCGGCGACGATGAGCGGTTTGCAGCCGAACCGGTCGGCGAGGGTGCCGCCGATCAGGAACATCCCCTGCTGGGTGAAGTTGCGCACCCCGAGGATCAGCCCGACCAGCCACCCGGCCAGCGCGAGTTCGCCCGACAGGTGCATCGCGAGGTACGGCTCAGCATGTAGAAACCCAGGTTGATGGTGAACTGGTTGAGCACCATCAACCGCACCGGCCTGCCGAACGACCGGTACTCGCGCAGCACGCCGGTCATGCGCCCGCCGCCTCAGGCGCGCACACGGCGGTGCAGCGGGTCCAGCGGGTGACCACCCGGTCCGTCGGACTCGCGATGACGTCCGGGTCGGCGGGTGTGGGGGAGTCGAGAAGCCCGTGTGCGGCGCAGTAATCGTCGTTGTAGACGGTGTCGAAGTAGCGGTGCGGCCCGTCCGGGAACACCGCGACCACGCGCGTGTGCGGGTCATGCGTTCGCGCCGCCCAGCCCGCCACGAGGGCGGCCGCGCCGACGCTCCAGCCGCCGCCCGCGTGGTGGGTCGAAGCCAGCGTGCGGCACGTTGTGACCGCCTCCGCGGGGGCGACCCAGTGCACCTCGTCGAACGCCGCGTAGTCGACGTTGCGCGGGTGGATGCTCGACCCCAGTCCGCGCATGAGCCGGGTCCCCGCGGGCTGGCCGAAGATCGTCGACCCGACCGTGTCGACGCCGATGAGCCGCAGGTGCGGGAAGTACCCGCGCAGCACCTTCGCGATCCCCGCCGAGTGCCCGCCCGTCCCCACCGAGCACACCAGCACGTCGATGCGGCCGAGCTGGGCGAGCAGCTCCATCGCGAGCGGCGCGTAGGCGGCGACGTTGTCGGGATTGTTGTACTGGTCCGGGCAATAGCTGCCGGGGACCGCGTCGAGGATGGCGCGCACCCGCTGCCTGCGCGCCTGCTGCCACCCGCCCTTGGGGTGCGGCTCGGTCACCGTCTCCACCCGCGCGCCATACGCGCGCAGCAGCCGGTGCATCATCGGCTCCATCCCCGGGTCGGACACCAGGGTGACCGGGTGCCCGTGCACGATCCCGGCCAGCGCCAAGCCGAGGCCGAGGGTGCCGCTGGTGGACTCGACGATGGTCGCGCCGGGTGCGAGGCCGCCGCGCGCCCGCGCCTGGGTGACCATGTGCAGGGCGGGGCGGTCTTTGATCCCGCCGGGGTTGCAGCCTTCGAGCTTCGCCCAGAAGCCCCGGCCCGCGGGGCTGAGCGGGCGGTCGATCCAGAGCACGGGCGTGTTGCCCACCGCGTTGGCGGCGGTCAGGCAGGTCGCAGCCGCGGGGTTGACGTGCTGTGCCGTGTTCGCGTGCGCACGCAGAATGTCAGTCATCGAATTCTCGATTCGCGATGTGTCCTCAGCAAGGGGCCATGACCGGCCGGATCACCTGCCACGTGCGAAACGCGTGGCGGGACCGAGCCGGGGGCGCTGTCAGGACCTGGCGACCGAGATTTCGACGAGTAACGCGCGACCAGAAGGCCTGGGTAATGGCACGCAGGGGGCGTTCGCGGCCCAGGGTTCGGCGAGGGCGGTCGAGAACACCGTGACCGCGGGCTCGCTCTGGTGCACCGCGGCCGCGGTCGTCAGTTCGGGGACGTGCTGCCCGTGGGCGGCGACATCGCACCCGTCGAGGTGGTGTTCGACCGCGATCCGCCCGGCGGCGACGCCGTCCCGGTGAGGCGGACACAGGGCGACCGCGAGGACGAGCAGCGCGGAAATCAGCATGGCGATGCCCGGCCACAGACCGCGCCGCCGCGCGAGAGTCAGCTGTGTGGCCACGAATACGAAGGTATCAGCCGGAACCAGACACCGTTCGGCGTGTGTCCACATCTCGCGCGGCGGCGGTCGTGTTATTTCCCAGTCCCGCTCAGAAGTCCTCGTCGAAGCTCACCGAGCCGGTGACGGCGACCTGGTACGCCGACACTTTCCGCTCGAAGAAGTTCGACAGCTCCTGCACGTCTTGCAGTTCCATGAACGCGAACGGGTTTCCCGACCCGTATTCCGGCGCCAGCCCCAGCGTCGCCAGCCTGCGGTCGGCGACGTGTTCGAGGTAGGTGCGCATGTCGGTCAGCGGCAGGCCCGCGACCCCCTGGCCGAGGAGGTCCTCGGCGAACCGGGTCTCGGCGTCGACCGCTTCGCGCAGCATCTGGCGGACCTGGTCGTGCAGCCCGTCGTCGAACAGGTCCGGCTCCTCGCGGCGGACGGCTTGCACCACGTCGAAGGCGAACGCCATGTGCATGGACTCGTCACGGAAGACCCAGTTCGTGCCCGACGCCAGGCCGTTGAGCAGGCCGCGGGACCGCAGGAAGTACACGTAGGCGAAGGCGCCGTAGAAGAACAGGCCCTCGATGCATGCGGCGAAGCAGATCAGGTTCAGCAGGAACGCCCGTCGGTCCTCTGTGGACTCCAGGCGGTGCAGGCCGTTGATCGAGTCGATCCAGCGGTAGCAGAACTCCGCCTTGTCCCGGATCGACGAGATGTTCTCCACCGCGGCGAACGCATCAGCGCGCTCCTGCTCGTCGGGCAGATAGGTGTCGAGCAGGGTCAAGTAGAACTGGACGTGCACGGCCTCCTCGAACAGCTGCCGCGACAGGTACAGCCTGGCCTCGGGGGCGTTGATGTGCTGGTAGAGGTTCAGCACCAGGTTGTTCGCGACGATGGTGTCTCCGGTGGCGAAGAAGGCGACCAGCCGGTTGATCAGGTGTCGCTCGGCGCCGGTCAGCTTCTTCAGGTCCACGAGATCCGAGTGCAGGTCGACCTCCTCGACGCTCCACGTGTTCTTGATGGCGTCGCGGAAGCTCTCATAGAACTGGGGGTACCGCATCGGTCGCAGGGTGAGGTCCATGCCGGGATCGAGCAGGGACTTCGCCCGCCTGGTGTTGTCCAAAGTGGTCACTCGCAGGCCTCACAGGTCTCAGGGTTCTCCAGGGAGCAAGCGATTGCGTCAGGAGTGACGGTCGCCTGCTGAATGCGCGTCGCCGGGCGGGAGCGCAGGTAGTACGTGGTCTTGAGGCCGGTCTGCCACGCGTAGCGGTACATCGACGACAGCTTCCCGATCGTCGGCGAGGCGACGAACAGGTTCAGCGACTGGCTCTGATCGATGTACGGGCCGCGCGCGGCCGCGAGGTCGATCAGGGAGCGCTGCGGCAGTTCCCACGCGGTGCGGAACAGTTCGCGGCTCTCCTCGGGCAGGGACTCGATGCCCTGCACGGAACCTTCGTCCCGCTTGAGCCGCGAGCGCACCGACGGCGTCCACAGGCCATGCTTCTTCAACTCCTCCACCAGGTACGAGTTGACTTGGAGGAACTCCCCGGACAGCGTCTCGCGCTTGAACAGGTTCGACACCTGCGGCTCGACGCACTCGAAGCAGCCCGCGATGGACGCGATCGTGGCCGTCGGCGCCACCGCGATCAGCAGGGAGTTACGCAGGCCGTGCTCGGCGATCCGCTCCCGAACCGCCGCCCACCGCTCGGTCTGCGTCGGCGTCACCCCCCACAGATCCGGCTGCAGGTTCCCGCGTGCCGCGCGGGTCTGCTGGTAGGTCGGGTGCGCGCCCGCGCTCGCCGCCTGCGCCGCTGAGGTCTCCAGGGCGGTGAGGTAGATCTCCTCGGCGATCCGGGTCGACAGCTCCTTCGCCTCCGCGCTGTCGAAAGGCAGGCGCAGTGCGAAGAACACGTCCTGCAGGCCCATCACACCGAGCCCGACCGGCCGCCAGCGCGGGTTGCTCCGCCCGGCCTGCTCGGTGGGGTAGTAGTTGATGTCGATCACCCGGTCCAGGAAGGTGACGGCCGTGCGGACGGTCTCGCGCAGCCGCTCCCAGGCGATACCCCCTGCGTGGTCGAGGTGCGCGCTGAGGTTGACTGAGCCAAGGTTGCACACTGCGGTCTCGTCGTCGCTGGTCACCTCCAGGATCTCCGTGCAGAGATTGGACAGGTGTACGACGTTGCCCAGCTCGGCGGTCTGGTTGCAGGTGCGGTTCGACGTGTCCTTGAACGTCATCCACCCGTTGCCGGTCTGCGCGAGCGTGCGCATCATCCGGCCGTAGAGGTCGCGGGCCTTGACCGTGCGCACTGCCCGCCCGGCCTCTTCGGCGGCGCGGTAGGCGCGGTCGAACGCCTCGCCCCACAGGTCGGGCAGTTCGGGGATCTCCGCCGGGTCGAACAGCGACCAGTCGGCGTCGGCCTCGACCCGGCGCATGAACTCGTCGGGGATCCAGTTGGCGATGTTCAGGTTGTGCGTGCGGCGCGCGTCCTCGCCCGTGTTGTCGCGCAGCTCAAGGAATTCCTCGATGTCGGGGTGCCAGGTCTCCAGGTACACGCAGGCCGCGCCCTTACGCCTGCCGCCCTGGTTGACCGCCGCCACCGACGCGTCCAGCGTCCGCAGCCACGGCACGATCCCGTTGGAGTGCCCGTTGGTGCCCCGGATCAGCGCGCCGCGCGAGCGCACCCGCGACCACTGCACGCCGATCCCACCCGCGAACTTCGAGAGCCGCGCGACCTGGGAAAACCGCTCGTAGATCGATTCCAGCTCGTCGCGAGGGGAGTCGAGCAGGTA
Organism: Actinokineospora sp.; assembly: GCF_050699995.1. Lineage (GTDB taxonomy): Bacteria > Actinomycetota > Actinomycetes > Mycobacteriales > Pseudonocardiaceae > Actinokineospora. The sequence goes on from NZ_JBOHGC010000657.1 coordinate 16,618, forward strand.
GCACGACGACATCTGGGTGTGCCGGGTGCCGGAGTTGAACAGGGTCGGTGAGCTGGGCAGGTAGGCGAGCGAGGACATCAGCCGGTAGAACGCGATCGCCTCGCTGGGCGTGTGCGACAGTCCACATGCGACTCGGAGCAGCCAGTGCTGCGGTCGCTCGACGACGGCCCGGTTGTCCGGGTGCCGCAGCAGGTAGCGGTCGTAGACCGTGCGCAGGCCGAAGTACTCGAACCGCAGGTCGGCATCGTGGTCGACGGCGTCGTCGAGCTTGCGGGCATGCGTGGCCACGAATGCCGCCGTGCCGTCGCCGATGAGCCCGTGGGCGTGCCCGAGTGCGACGCTCTGGCTGAACGAGTGCACCCCCTGCCCGCGGGTCTCCTTGTCGATGTAGCCGGCGAGCAGGCGGGCGGCGAGCCGGGAGTACTGCGGCTCCTCGGACACCAGTTCGGCGGCCGTCTGGATGGACAGCCGGTCGAGTTCCTCGGTGCTCGCGCCGTCGTAGAGCCCGCTGATCGTCTTCGTGGCCACCCGGCGCGGGTCGACCTCGGTCAGGCCGTCGGCGCAGCGGGCGACGGCGCGGATGATCTTGGCTGGTTCGACCGGTTCGGTCTCGCCGCTGCGCTTGCGGACGCGCATTGCGGTTTGGGTGATGGTTTCGGTGGTGGCCGTCACGGGCTCTCTCCTCGCGAGCTCGGGCTGACGTCCTGCTCCCGGAGCACACGCGGAACCGACGGCGCCCACCGGCGCCGCGCAGCCCACGGCCCTCCCTCGGGACCAGGAACTCCCGCCCGCGACGCGGACGGGTGAGCTGGCAGGTCTTCGGACTCACGGGCAGGCCGACCGGCGCCGTCGCGCCTGTCGGCAGGTCTACTGGCCGTCGCTTCCCGGACTTCGTCCAGTGCTTGTTGACGGCGGTCGTTCCCGTTCACCGCTGCGGGGCAGTCCCGGACTCACACCGGGTTCCCTCTTGCGACGGCCGCCCTGGTTGGGCGGCCGAACCAGCTCTCGACACACAATACATGGGGTGATCACCGGGCTTGTGTACCCACATGTTGTGTCGGAGTGTCGCGGTCTGCTACGGCTACGTAGGGGGCGGCGTAGGTACCGAAATACGTAACATCACAGCTGCACTGTCCGGGTGGGACGGTCGATGCTGAGCCTATGAACACCACTATCTCCGCCGGGTTGGCCGCGACGTTGGACGTGGAGGACCGCGCCGAGGAGCGCGGCACGCTGTCGCCGCATGACCGGATCACTTGTGGGCTGCATCGGCGGTGGGTTCATGAGTGTGTGTCGTCGCCGCAGCACGTCATCGCGGTGACTGGGCATCGGTGGTGTCGGGGGTGTGGGCGGGCGGTTTCGGTGGCGGTGGATGAGCTTGCTGGGACTGTGGCTCTGCTGTGTGGGACTTGTGGGGCTGCGCCGGACTCTCTGGCGAATCGACAGGTTGTTCGGGCTTGTCGGGAGAGTTTGCGGGCTTCGCGGCGGGCGGTGTTTCGGACTCGATCGGTGGCTTGATTTTTTTGTGCCTGACCGTTAGGCGAGTGCGGCCCGGATGGCGGTAATGAAGCGCTCAGGCCGGTAACGATCAGGATCAGCCAGGACCAGTCGGGCAGCCATCTCGAACAAGGTCACGACGGTGTGGGCCACGATCTCGGGATCGAGCTCGGCCTTATCCTTCGGAAGTAATTCGCCTGCCAATTTTTCGGTGCGCCTGAGCACCCTTTCCCGCGCCTCTTCCCGAACAGCGTGGAATTGCGCCGGCATATCCGCCATCGGCATTACGATGCACGTCCACCGTTCCGGCGCCTCGCGGACCGCCTTGAGGAATTCCGCGAGGATGTGGGCGATCTGGTCGCCGGGGTCGGTGTTCGCTGGGTCGGGGCGGATCGCCGCGAGTTGGGAGAGGCCCTGTTCCTGTTCGCGGCGCAGCAGGGTGTCCAAGAGTTCGGCGCGGTTGCCGAAGACGCCGTACACGACTGGTTTCGTCACCCCGGCCTGCTCCGCCACCGCGTCCATCGTGACCGCCGTGTGGCCCGCCGTCACCACCAGATGCAGGGCGGCGTCGAGGAGTTCGGATCGGCGTTGTTCGACGGGGACGCGAGCCGCGTATACGCGTCGCTTGCGTTTGGTCGGGGCTTCGCCTTGGGTCACCAGGCCAATGTTACGCGTTGGTAGTAATGGTTCGGCCCCAGGTGGCGAGGGTGAACTGGGGGATGTCGATGAACGTCGGGTCGGTGAGCAGGAGGTGGAATTCGTCGAGGTCGGTCTGGGTGACCTTGCCGCTCGCCAGCAGTCCGGGGGCGGCCTGGTCGATCAGCGGGCGCCACCGGTCGCCCTCCAGGTTGCCCATGCAGGCGAGTCTGCCGGTGAAGTCGATCGATGACAGGCCCGCTTGCGCCAGCAGGGACGGCAGTCCGCGCGCCCAGGTGAGGTCGGCTCCGTGGCCTGCCATGACCTCGCGGTAGGCGTCCATGATCCGGGTCATCACCGGGAACGGCGACGTCTCCCCGGGCAGTTGGTACGGATCGGTCACGACCAGCCAGCCGCCGGGCTTGAGCCACGACGCCGCCCGTCGGACGACATCGTCGCGCTCGGGCAGGTGGCACAGCGTGAACCGGGCATGCACCAGGTCGAACCGGCCGGGGGAGAAGGCCGCGTCGGTGATGTCGGCCTCCACCACCTCGTACCGCTCCGCGGCGAGGTAGCGGGTGTCGATGTCGACCGCGACGACCCGGCCCTCGGGGCAGCGCTCCACCAGCCAGTCGGCGATGGAGCCCGCGCCTGCCCCGAGTTCGAGGCAGTCCCAGTCCTTGTCGACGCCAAGCCCGTCGAGGATGTCGGTGGTGAACCCGTCCACAGAGGACTGGATGGAGCCGAGCCTGCCGCGTTCGCCGGGGGAGTCCTTGCTCAGCACACTGTCGCGGTATCCGCCGCTCACGCGGACTCCTCCGCCGCCGACTTGGGTTCGGCGAACTCCAGCGCACCCGGCGAGCGCCAGGCCTGCGACAGCAGTTCGAGGAAGGCGAGTTCACCCGTCCACTGGTCGTCGCTGCCCTGGCGCTGTGACGCGGTGGCGTCGGCGTCCGGTCGCGGCTCGACGCCGCGTGCCTTGGCCTGCTGGGCGACGACGAGCCAGCGTGCCGTGGCTCGGGCCTCGACGGTGTCGGGGTTCGGGTCTGCGGCCAGCGCGTGGGCCTTCGCCGCGTCGACGGTGTCCTGGTCGACGTAGTCGCGCAGGATCAGCAGGGCGTCGCGGATCTCGATGACCCGGCGGTAGAGGCGCATGTCGATGGAGGCGAAGCGGGCCTTCGGGTCGGGCATCCGCACGTGCGGGACGGCCTCGACCAGGTCCTGCCACAGCGGTTCGAGCGTGCGCAGGACCCGCAGGTCGCGGGCGAGGCGCCAGACGTGGGCGACGACCGGGACCGTCACGCCCGCCACCATCAGCCAGGCGGTGATGCCGATGTTCAGCGAGAACGACGAGCCCAGCCACCGGTTGTGCGTGAGCAGGTAGCCCAGGACCACGAACGACCAGAAGATCGTCGAGGACGCGAAACCGGCCGCGAGCAGCAGCAGACCGGCGCGCAGGGCGCGGGTGCTGGCCTGGCGGGCGTAGCGGGCGCAGAGCACCGCACAGGGCAGGACGGCGATGACGTGCGCGACGCACAGCAGCCACCAGAACGGGCTGTACCAGGGCACCGCGATGGACGTCACACAGCCGGCGGCGGGCACCGGGCCGGTGTTGAGCCAGATCAGCGCGACGCACACGGCCGCCGCCGACCCGTAGACGAGCAGCGGCCTGCGGCGCGAGATCGCCGCCAGCACGAAGTCGAGGATGAACGCGGAGCTGATGACACCCCAGATGTTCATCGCGATGCCACAGCTTGTTCCGAGCACGTAGGTCTCGTTGAGCACCTTGGTGATCGGGTCGAGGTAGACCGTGATCGACCCGGCGAGGCCGGCGATGGCGATCAGCAGCCGCCGTTGGGGGCGGGACCGCATCGCGCCGGGCATGCGCAGGGCGAGGGCGATCCACAGCGCGATCGCGCCGTACATCACCAGGGCGGTGCCGAACTGCTTGAGCAGGGCTGGAGTCATGTCAGCGGCTCCACAGGCCGAGCGCGGCCTCGAGTTCGCTCAGTGCCCCGGTGGACCCACCGGGTGCCTGTGCCTGCGCGGTGATCCGGATCAAGCTCGCCACCAGTTCCGCCTCCTGCTCCTCGTCGGTGCTGTAGCTGGTGCGCGCCAGCAGGCGGCGCACCAACGCGGGCGACAGGTCAGGAAGAAACCGCCCGAGGTCGGCCACGATATCGTCAGCCTTGCTGCGGTGGTCGCACAGCATGTGCCCGATCTCGTGCAGCACGATGTGGTCGCGGTGAAACGGGCTGGTCTTGGCCTCGACGAAGATCACGTCCCGGTCGGCGAGGTGCAGCCACGCGCCGCAGGCGTTGACCGTGAGCCCCGCGGGCAGGGTGCCGATGTCGATGGGTCGCTGCCGCTGCTCGGCGAGCATCTCCACGAGCGCCGAGACGGAGAACGGCCTGGGCAGCGCGAGACCGTCCACCAGTGTGCGGCACTTCTTGTAGCCGCGTCGTGTGATCATGTCGTCGCCGACACCTCCGCTCGGGCACCTCCGGAACCGCGGCCACGGTCCGGGAGTGCAGAGCATCACTCGTCCCGCTCGGGCCGGGGCTCGCCCGTGTCCGTCGCGGGCCCCAGCCGCTCGATCCGCCGCGCTTCGGTGACCATGGCCAGCAGCGCGTCAAGCGTATCGTCAGACAATCCCTCGGCTCGCAGCGCGATCGAGCGAACCTTCTGGTTGCGCAGTGCGAGCGCCAGGTCGAGCTGGGCGTCGACCCGGGAGGCGACGACGTCGTCGAGGAAGTACTCGGCGGGGACACCGAAGAACTCGGCCAGCGTGACCAGCGTGTCCTGGGTCAGGTTGCGCTTGCGGCCGCTGGCCAGCTCCCACAGGTAGGTCGCCGACATGGCCTTCCCGGTCTGCCCCCGGATCTGGCCCGCCAGCTTGGCGTAGCCGGGCCGGGACTCCTTCTCGGGGTACAGCCTGGACAACAGGTGGTTGATCTTCTCGGCGAGAACACCCTCGGCAACCTCGTCCTTGCGCTGCTGGGGGTCCATCGTGCTGTCCTCACCCTCGGCACTCACATCCGCTGCAGCGGACGCTTTCGTTCAAAGCTTAGTGTGGATCACCCTGGTGTGGTTGACAAACGGAGGCAGTCTTAGCCTATGCTCATCCCAGGGCATCCGCTAAAGCGGACGGTTGGTGAGAGGGCCAGGGGGCTTCTCAGCACGGGGAACCGCTCACCGGGTGTCCCGGCCGAAGAAATTCGGCCATTAACGTGAGGGCGGGGCAGGCCCGCGCGGTGCTGAGGGCACGCGCGGGCCTAAGTCCCGTTTCGGGGGATCTCGAAGCGGTATCCCATGCCCGGTTCGGTCAGCAGGTAGCGCGGGTCGCTCGGCCGAGGTTCGAGTTTGCGGCGCAGCTGGGCCATGTACACGCGCAGGTAGTGCTTCTCGTCGCCGTAGTTCGGGCCCCACACCTCGCGCAGCAGCTGCTTCTGGGCGATCAGCTTTCCCTTGTTGCGCACCAGGATCTCCAGCATCCCCCATTCGGTCGGGGTCAGGTGTACCTCCACGCCGTCGCGGTGGACCTTCTTCGCGGCGATGTCGATGGTGAACGCCTCGGTCTCCACGACGGGGTCGTCGTCGGCGGGCGCGGTCGCGGCCCGGCGGACGGCGGCGCGCAGCCGGGCCAGCAGCTCGTCCATGCCGAAGGGCTTGGTGACGTAGTCGTCGGCGCCCGCGTCCAATGCGACGACCTTGTCGGTGGAGTCGACCCTGGCCGACAGCACGATGATCGGGACCGTGCTCCAGCCGCGCAGGCCGTGGATCACCTCCGTGCCGTCGATGTCGGGCAGCCCGAGGTCGAGCACGATGGCGTCGGGTTTGGTGTCGGCCGCCGCGCGCAGGGCGGCGGCGCCGTCGGCGGCGGTGACGACCTCGTAGCCGCGCGCGGTGAGGTTGATCCGCAGGGCGCGCACGATATGCGGCTCGTCGTCGACGACCAGGATCTTGGTCATGCTTCTCCGTTCCCGGCCGCGCGCAGCGCGATCACGATGGTCAGGCCGCCGCCCGGGGTGTCCTCGGCGCTGATCGTGCCACCCATGGCCTCGGTGAACCCCTTGGCGACCGCCAGTCCCAGGCCGACGCCGGTCGTGGGGTCCCGGTCGCCCAGCCGCTGGAACGGTTCGAACGCGGTGTCGGCGGCGCCTTTGGGCAGTCCAGGTCCCCGGTCGACGACCCGCAGCTCGACCTGCGCGGCGTGGGCGCTGGCCCGCACCGCCACTCCCGAACCGCCGTGCCGCAGCGCGTTGTCGACGACGTTGGCGATGACCCGTTCGAGCAGGCCCGAGTCGGCGAGCACGGGTGGCAGCCGTTCGTCGATGTCGACCTCCACCGCGTCTCGTCCGTCCATTCCGGACAGTGCGCGGTTCGCGACCTCGTCGTAGCCGACCTCGTCGAGATGCGGGCGGACCGCCCCGGTGGCCAGCCGGGACGCGTCGAGCAGGTTGTCGACCAGACCCGCGAGGCGGTCGGCGGACTCCTCGACCGTGGCGAGCAGTTCGCCGGTGTCGTGTGGGGACAGCTCGATCGAGGTGTCGCGCAGGCTGCCGATGGCCGCCTTGATCGATGTGAGCGGAGTGCGCAGGTCGTGGCCGACCGCCGAGAGCAGGGCGGTGCGCAGTTTGGCGGTGTCGGCCATGGCCCGGCCGTGCGCGGCCTCCTCGGCCATCCGCTGCTGGCGCAGGGCGAGCAGCGCCTGACCCGCGGCCGTCTCCAGGACCCGCCGGTCCGCGGCGGGCAGCGGCTTGCCGCGCAGCGCGAGCACGATGTCGTCGGTGACCGGGACCTCGGTGATCGGGACCTCGGTGTCCGGCTCGCCGGGGGAGTGCGTTCCGGCGACCGCGGCCTCGTGCCACTCGCCGTCGCGTTTCTCCAGCAGTGCCACCGAGTCCTGGCCGAAGTTCTCCCGGACCTTCGCCAGCAGCCGGGGCAGCGGCTCCTTGTGCGACAGCACGGTCCGCGCGTAGGAGCCCAGCAGCGCCGCCTCCGTCCGCGCTCGCGCGGCCTCTTCCGCGCGCCTGCCTGCCCGGTCGACGATCAGCGCGGCCAGCACGCCGACGACGACCATCCCGGCCAGCGCGACGACGTTCGCGCCGTCGGCGACGAGCAGCGTGTGGTACGGCTCGGTGAAGAAGTAGTTCAGCAGTGCCCCGCTGAGCAACGCCGCCACCAGGGCGGGGCCGATGCCGCCGAGCATCGCGACCAGGACGATCACCAGCATGTTCGCGACGACCAGCGAGGAGATGTCCAGACTCGCCCGCAGCGGCAGGCCCAACCCGGTGACCAATGCGGGGCCGAGGATGGCCGCGGCCAGGCCGAGGAGCCGCCGCCGGGTGAACGCGCCGCGCGCCGGGGTCGGCGGCCGGGCGCCGGATTCCTTGTGGGTCACCATGTGCACGTCGATCGCGCCGGAGCCCTGGATGACCGCCGAGCCGATGCCCGCGTCGAGCAGCCGGGCCAGCCGGGACCGCCGCGAGGTGCCCAGGACGAGCTGGGTCGCGTCGACGCCGCGGGCGAAGTCGAGCAGCGCGGTGGGCACGTCGTCGCCGACGACGGTGTGGAAGGTGGCGCCGACGTCGTCGGCGAGGGTGCGCAGCCGGGCGAGCGCGTGTGGGTCGGCGCCCGCGAGGCCGTCGCCGCGGAGCACGTGCACGACGAGGAAGTCGGCGCCCGCGCGGGAGGCGATGCGGCGGGCGCGGCGGACCATCGTCTCGCTCTCCGCGCCCCCGGTGACGGCGACGACCACGCGCTCCCGCGTCTCCCACGGGTCGGTGATCGATTCGTCGGCGCGGTGGCGGCGCAGCGCGACGTCGACCTGGTCGGCGACCCAGAGCAGGGCCAACTCGCGCAGCGCGATCAGGTTGCCGGGCCGGAAGTAGCTGCCGAGCGCGGCGTCGACCCGGTTTTCGGGGTACACGTTGCCGTGCGCCAGCCTGCGGCGCAGCGCCTCCGGGGTGAGGTCGACCAGCTCGACCTGCTCGGCCCGGCGCACCACCTCGTCGGGCACGGTCTCCTGCTGCCGCACGCCGGTGATCCGCTCGACGACGTCATTGAGGCCCTCCAGGTGCTGGATGTTCACCGTGGACAGCACGTCGATCCCGGCGTCGAGCAGTTCCTCGATGTCCTGCCACCGCTTGGCGTTGCGGCTGCCCGGGACATTGGTGTGGGCCAACTCGTCCACCAGGGCCAGGCGCGGTTTGCGGGCCAGCACGGCGTCGACGTCCAACTCGGTCAGCTCGACCCCACGGTGCTCGCACCGGCGGCGCGGAACCACCTCCAGGCCGTCGAGCAGCGCGGCGGTCTTGGCCCGCCCGTGCGTCTCGACCAGCCCCACCACGACGTCGGTGCCCCGGTCGCGTCTGCGCCCGCCCTCGTCCAGCATGGCGAAGGTCTTGCCCACGCCGGGGGCCGCGCCGAGGTAGATGCGCAGCTCACCCTGGCGCGGGCGGTTCTCTTCGGTCGCGCTCACCTGATCAGTTTGCTCCGCCCGCGGCGGCGCGCACGGCGAGATTGAGTCCCAGCACGTTCACGGCGGAGAACCATCCGGTCGTGTGCTCCCGGATCAGCCCGCGGACCGTCTCGACGGGCACGCCGGTCTCCCGGGCGACCCGCGGGGCCTGCAGCTGCGCGTAGGCCGGGCTGATGTGCGGGTCGAGCCCGGACGCCGACGCGGTCACGGCGTCGGCGGGCACCTGGGCGGGGTCGACGCCCTCGCGTCGGGCCACCGCGTCCCGGCGTTCGGCGACGGCGGCGAGCAGGTCCGGGTCGCCGGCGCCTTTGTTGGACGCGCCCGAGGTCGTGGTGTCGGTGATGGTGGTGGGCCGGGTGTGGAACCACGGGTCGTGCACGGGGTCGGCCGGGACAAGGTCCACCCCGATCAGGTCCGAGCCGACCGCCCGGCCGTCGACCGACACCACCGAGCCCTCGGCCTGGTGGTGCAGGCCGGGCAGCCTGCTCACGAGCCACACCGACAGCGGATACAGCACCCCGGTGAGCACGGTCAGCACGAGCAGGACCCGAAGGCCTGCCGTGGTCTGGCGGAGAAGCGAAGTCATCGCGGTCACCCGATTCCAGGGATGTGACGGACAAGCAGGTCGATCAGCCAGATGCCGAGGAACGGCGTCGCCACCCCGCCGAGCCCGTAGACCAGCAGGTTGCGCCGCAGCAGCGCCTGCGCACCGCCGGGGCGGTAGCGGACTCCCCTGAGCGCCAACGGGATCAGGGCGACGATCACCAGTGCGTTGAAGATCACCGCGGACAGGATCGCCGACCTCGGGGTGGCCAGGCCCATGACGTTGAGCTTGTCCAGCGCCGGGTAGATCGCCGCGAACATCGCGGGGAGGATCGCGAAGTACTTGGCCAGGTCGTTGGCGAGGCTGAACGTCGTCAGCGCGCCGCGGGTGATCAGCAGTTGCTTGCCGATCGCGACGATCTCGATGAGCTTGGTCGGGTCGGAGTCGAGGTCGACCATGTTCCCGGCCTCCTTGGCCGCCGCCGTCCCGGTGTTCATCGCGACCCCGACGTCGGCCTGGGCGAGCGCGGGCGCGTCGTTGGTGCCGTCGCCGGTCATCGCGACGAGCCTGCCGCCCTCCTGCTCGGCCCGGATGAGCGCCAGCTTGTCCTCCGGCTTGGCCTCGGCGAGGTAGTCGTCGACCCCGGCCCGCGCCGCGATCGCCTTGGCCGTCAAGGGGTTGTCGCCGGTGATCATGACTGTCTTGATCCCCATGGCGCGCAGCTCGGCGAACCGCTCGCGCATGCCCGGTTTGACCACATCGGACAGTCGGATGACCCCGCGCACCTGCGCGACACCATTCGAGACTTCCGCGCAGACCAGGGGAGTGGCGCCCTCGGCCGCGACCCGGTCGGTGATCGCGGCGACCTCGTCGGGCACATCGCCGCCGTGGGAGCGTACCCAGTCGGTGACCGCGCTCGCCGCGCCTTTGCGGATCGAGGCGCCGCCGAAGTCGACGCCGCTCATCCGGGTCTGCGCGCTGAACGCGATGAACTCCGCGTTGGCGACGGTCGCGTCCCCTGGGCACAGTTCGACGATGCTGCGGCCTTCGGGGGTCTCGTCGGCCAGGCTGGAGAGCCGCGCGGCCACGGTCAGTTGGTCCACTGTGGACCCACTGACCGGGATGAGTTCGGTCGCCCGGCGGTTGCCGAAGGTGATTGTGCCGGTCTTGTCCAGCAGCAGGGTGCTCACATCGCCCGCCGCCTCGACCGCACGGCCGGACGTGGCGAGCACGTTGCGCTGCACGAGCCGGTCCATTCCGGCGATGCCGATCGCCGAGAGCAGCGCGCCGATCGTGGTGGGAATCAGGCAGACGAGTAGCGCCACGAGCACCGCGACCGACTGCGGGGTCCCGGAGTAGACCGACATCGGCTGCAGCGCCGTCACGGCGAGCAGGAAGATGATGGTCAGTGTGGACAGCAGGATGGTCAGCGCGATCTCGTTGGGGGTCTTCTGCCGCTTCGCGCCTTCGACCAACGCGATCATGCGATCCACAAAGGACTCGCCAGGCTTGGTGGTGATCCGCACGACGATGCGGTCCGAGAGCACCGTCGTGCCCCCGGTGACCGCCGTCAGGTCGCCGCCGGATTCCCGGATGACCGGCGCGGACTCCCCGGTGATGGCCGACTCGTCGACGGTCGCGATGCCCTCGATGACATCGCCGTCGCCCGGGATCACCTCGCCCGCCTCCACCACGACCAGGTCGCCGACCGCGAGTTCCGCGCCCGGAACGGATTCCTCGCCACCGTCGCGGAGTCGGCGTGCCACGGTCTCGCGCTTGGCCCGGCGCAGCGTCTCCGCCTGCGCCCGGCCGCGTCCCTCGGCCACCGCCTCGGCCAGGTTCGCGAACAGCACGGTGAACCACAGCCAGCAGGCCAGGGCCACGGTGAACACGCTCGGCTCGGTGACGGCGAAGGCCGTGACAAGCACCGATCCGACCCAAACCACGAACATGACCGGGTTGCGCGCCTGGTGCCTCGGGTCGAGCTTGCGCAGCGCGTCCGGGATGGACGAACTGAGCTGCCGGGGGCTGAACGCGCCCGCGGCGGTCCGTGGCGCTGGGTGGTGTCGGACCTCTACCGGCTCCCGGGTGAGGGTCATGCCAGTGCCTCCGCGATGGGGCCCAGCGCCAGCGCCGGGACGAAGGTAAGGGCCGCGACCAGGACCACCGTGCCGCTCAGCAGGCCGACGAACAGCGGCCCGGTGGTGGGCAGCGTGCCCGAGGTGGTCGCGGTCTTGCGTTGCGCGGCAAGGGAACCGGCGAGGCAGAGCACGGCGATGATCGGGATGAACCGGCCGAACAGCATGCACAGCCCCAGCGTCGACTGGAACCAGTCGCTGGTCACCGTGATCCCGGCGAACGCGCTGCCGTTGTTGTTCGACGCCGACGCGTAGGCGTAGAGGATCTCCGAGAGCCCGTGCGCGCCGGAGTTGTTCAGCGCGGCGGCTGTTCCGGGGTGCACGGCGGCGATCCCGGCCCCGACGAGCAGCACGGTCGGCATGGCCAGCAGCACGATCGCGGCGGCGGTCACCTCGCGGCGACCCAGGTTCTTGCCCAGGTACTCCGGCGTGCGGCCGACCATCAGCCCGGCGAGGAACACCGCGATGATCGCCATCACCAGGATGCTGTACATCCCGGTCCCCACACCACCCGGCGTCATCTCCCCGAACAGCATGTTCACCACGGCCGCTCCGCCGCCGAGGCCGCTGAGGCTGTCGTGCATGGAGTTCACCGCGCCCGTCGACGTGCCGGTGGTGCTGTTGGCGAACAGCGCGGACCCGGCGATGCCGAAGCGGACCTCCTTGCCTTCGGTGGAAGCGCCCGCGAGGAGGGCTGCTGGGCCGTTCGGGTGCGTCTCGGCCCACCAGAGGACGGCGAGCATGCCCGCCCAGATCGTCCCCATCACCGCGAGCAGCGCGGTGCCCTGGCGCCGGTCGCCGACGAGCGTGCCGAACGTGCGGGTCAGCGACACTGGGATGACCAGCAGCAGGAATATCTCCAGCAGGTTGGACCAGGAGTTCGGGTTCTCGAACGGGTGCGCGGAGTTCGCGTTGAAGATGCCGCCGCCGTTGGTGCCCAGTTCCTTGATCGCCTCCTGGCTCGCGGCCGGGGCGAGCGCGCTGGTGTGCGCGGTGCCGTCCAGGGCGGTGTGGTCCACACCGGACCGCAGGCTCATCACCACGCCCAGGGCGACCAGCACGATCGCGAACACAAAGGACAGTGGCAGCAGGACGCGGATGACACCGCGAACCAGGTCGACCCAGAAGTTGCCCAGCCGGTCCGTGCGCGAGCGGGTGAACCCGCGGATCAGCGCGATCGCGACGGCCAATCCGACCGCGGCGGAGACGAAGTTCTGCACGGTCAGCCCCACCAGCTGCACGGAGTGCCCGAGCACGGTCTCCGGCACGTAGGACTGCCAGTTCGTGTTGGTCACGAAGCTGACCGCGGTGTTGAACGCCATCGACGGCTCCACCGCGCCACGCCCGAAGTCCAGCGGGAGCAGCGGTTGGATTCGTTGCAGCAGATAGACGAACAGGATCGAGACGAAGGAGAACCCGAGGACAGCGCGGGCGTAGGTGCCCCAGTTCTGCTCGGAGTCGGGATCGATCCGGGCGGCGGCGTAGATCCCGCGTTCGACCCGGAGATGGCGGTCGCTCGTGAACACCCGTGCCAGGTGGTCGCCGAGCGGTCTGTAGGCGACGGCGAGGGCCAGGACCAGCACACCGATCTGTAAGAGGCCCGCCGTGGTGTCGGTCATCAGAACCGCTCCGGGCGGATCAGCGCGACGAACAGATAGATGACCAGCAGCAGGGCGAGGACGCCGCCGACGGCGTTCGCGAGGACGGCGTTCACCCGCGCTCCAGCCCGCGGAGAAGGACCGTGAGGACCGCGAAACCGGCGGTCAGCAATAAGAGGTAGGCCGTATCGGCCATCGACGACTCTCTCCAGGCGGGGCCACCGCCTGTGGCGGCCCGGGCATCGCCATCCTGCGGCGGCGCCCGGGCCGCTTGAGTGCCGCTGACGACGTCCTGACGGGTCGCGGGCCGATCTTTACGGGTCCTTGATGGCGGGTGCCGTCGCCAGTGCGAGCAGCGCGCCCGCCAGGGTGATCGCGCCGAGGATCACGAAGGCCGTGGAGTAGCCGCCGACCGCCTCGGCGAGTGCCGCGCCCGCGAACGGGGCCAGCGCGGTGCTGACCGTCAGCGGCGCCGACAGCGCCCCGCTGAGCCTGCCGTAGTGCGCCGTGCCCCACCGGTCGCTGACGGCGGTGGCTTTGATCAGGGTGAACACGCCCCGGGCGACGCCCGCGAGGACCGCCGCGACGATCAGCGCGCCCACCGTGGTCAGGACGCCGAGCACGGCCGTGGTGACCGCCATGGCCGCGAGGATCGCCGCGGTGCGGGACCTCGGTGTGGTGTGCCGGGCAAGGACGCCGTAGCCGAGCCTGCCCGCCACCTGCCCCGCGCCGCCGAGACCGAGGGCCATCGCCGCGGTGGCGGTGTCGATGCCGCGTTCGGCCAGCAGCGGGATCAGGTTGATCACGACCGCGGACGTCGCGAACGCGGCCACGCTGAACGCCACGGTCAGGATGACGAACTCGCGGCTGCGGCTGATCCGGCCGGGGTCTGCGTGCCGCTGTCGGAGCGGGGGACGCGGCGGCCACGGCAGGCTCAGGCCGAACCAGTGCCCGGGAATGGTGATCGCCCCGAGGATCGCGGCCAGCACCAGATAGGTGGCGCGCCAGTCCAGGGAATCGGCCAGCAGGGCGGTCAGGGGAGCGAAGACCGTGCTCGCCAGGCCGCCGACCAGGGTCAGGGTGGTGAGCGCCTGCACCCGGGCCGGTCCGTGCCAGCGGGTCACCGCGGAGAACGCCGGGGCGTAGAGCGTCGCGCCCATCGCCGCGCCCGCCACCGACCACGCCGCGATGAACCAGCCGAGCCCCGGCGCCGCCGACACCGCCACCAACGAGAGGACCGCGAGCACGGAACCCGCGGTCATCACCCCCCGTGGGCCGTGGTGGTCGAGCCGACGGCCGATCGGCACTCCGGCCGCCGCGGCCACCAGCTGGCTCGCCGAGAGCGCCGCGATGATCCCCGTGGTCGACCAGCCGGTGTCGGCGGCGATGTCGCCCGCCAGCACCGGCAGGGCGTAGAAGAGCACGCCCCAGCTGGTGATCACGGTGGCGCACAAGGTGACCAGCACCCGGCGGAGACCCGCCGGGGTCTCCGCCGGGGCGACCGCTGTGGTCACCGTAGGCGCGCGGCGGGCGCGGCGAGGGTC
>NZ_JBOHGC010000658.1:0-54611 GCF_050699995.1 Actinokineospora sp.
CCTCATGCGTACGGACATGGCGGGCGGCGGCGCGGTGATCGCCGCCGTCGAGGCCATCGGCCGGCTCGGGCTGGACGTGCGGGTGACCGCCCTCGTGCCGTGCGCGGAGAACCACATGTCCGGGTCCGCCTACCGCCCCGGCGACATCGTCCGGCACTACGGCGGCCGGACCACCGAGGTCACCAACACCGACGCCGAGGGCCGCATGGTCCTGGCCGACGCGCTGGCCTACGCGGGGGCGACGCTCAAGCCCGACCTGCTGGTCGACGTGGCCACCCTGACCGGCGCGATGAAGGTCAGCCTCGGCATGCGCACCGCTGGCCTGTTCGCCACCGACGACGCCCTGGCCGAGCGGCTTCGCGAGGCGGGAGCCAGGGTCGGCGAGGCCTTCTGGCGGATGCCGCTGCTCGAAGAGCAGTACGCCGACGCCGTGGTCAGCGAGGTCGCCGACATCCGGCAGTGCCCGAGCGGCCCCGGCGGCATCACCGCCGCCCTGTTCCTGCGGCACTTCACCGGGGACACCCCGTGGGCGCACCTCGACATCGCGGGCCCGGCGCGGGCGGACAAGTCCTACGACGACGTCGTGCCCGGCGCCACCGGGTTCGCCGCGCGCACACTCGTCGAACTGGTGGCGTCGTACGCCTGACCGAACACCCGGTCCAGGAACGCGAACTTCGCCACGAACACCGGCAGCCCGCCGAGCAGGTAAGCAATGATCAACACCAGGGTGCGGGCGCCGCGGTCGACGACCAGCGGCGCGAACACCTGCTCGGCGACCGTGGTCAGCCCGATCGAGACGAACCCGCCGAGCCCGGTGACGACGAGATAGCCGACGACCTGCTTGGTCAGCCTGGGCATGCCGCGCTGACCCCATGCCCACCAGCGGATCATCACGAAGTGTGGGACGGCGCCCGCGACGAACCCGATCGCGCTCGCCGAGGTCGCGTCGAGGCCGGAGGAGAACAGCACCGACAGCACGAGCTGGGTGATGCCGGTCGCGACGAGCGAGGCCACCGCGTACCGGCTGAACCGCACTCGGTGCCGCCTGACCCAGCGAACCAGTCGACCCTCCACAGCGAACACAGTAGGTGCTACTTCCTGACCGGGTTCTCAGTGGCGACCCGCGTGTAGACGGCTACCGTGCGCTCCGCCACCGTCGTCCACGAGAACTCCCGCTCGGCCCGCTCACGGCCCGCCGCGCCCATCGCGGCCGCCCCTGCGGGATCACCGAGCACCCGGTTGACCGCCTCGGCCAACCCCGCCCGGTAGGACTCGGTGTCGGCCTCGTCGTAGTGCACGAGCAGGCCGTTGACGCCGTCGGCGACCACCTCGGGGATGCCGCCCACGTCGGAGGCCACGATCGCGGTTCCGCAGGCCATCGCCTCCAGGTTGACGATGCCCAGCGGTTCGTAGACCGATGGGCAGACGAACACGGCGGCCTGGCTGAGCACCTGCCGGACCTCGTGCTGCTTAAGCATCCGCTGGATCCAGAAGACCCCTTCGCGCGATTCGGCCAGTTCGGCGACGGCGGCGCGGGTCTCGGCCTCGATCTCCGGGGTGTCGGGGGCGCCCGCACACAGCACGATCTGGGCGGCCGGGTCGATCCGGTGGGCGGCGGCGATCAGGTGTCCCACGCCCTTCTGCCGGGTGATCCGGCCGATGAACG
Organism: Actinokineospora sp.; assembly: GCF_050699995.1. GTDB lineage: Bacteria > Actinomycetota > Actinomycetes > Mycobacteriales > Pseudonocardiaceae > Actinokineospora. The sequence continues at coordinate 1,667 of NZ_JBOHGC010000658.1, forward strand.
CGACGATCGGCCTGTCGGGGTCGATACCCTCGCTGAGCAGGGCGTCCGTCTCCGTGACCGGGTGGTACTCGGTGGTGTCGATGCCGTTGCGCACGACGTGGACGCGCTCCGGGTCCAGCGTCGGGTAGCAGGCCAGGACGTCGGCGCGCATGCCCTCGCTGACCGCGATGATCGCCGCCGCGGATTCGTAAGCTGTCCGTTCGATCCAGCAGGACAGCCGGTAGCCGCCGCCGAGCTGTTCGGCCTTCCACGGCCTGCGCGGCTCCAGCGAGTGCGCGGTGACCACGTGCGGCACGCCGTGCAGCAGCGACGACAGGTGGCCTGCCAGGTTCGCGTACCAGGTGTGCGAGTGGACCAGGTCCAGGCCCGCGGTCGCCGCCGTGATCGCCAGGTCGGCGGAGAGCATCCCCAGGGCCGGGTTGACCGCGGACAGGTCCGGCAGGGGAGCGTGCGCGAACGCGCCGGGGACGGGTCCGCCGATGCGGTGCACGTCGACGTCGACCAGTCCACGCAGCCGGGGCGCCAGCGCCCCCACGTGGACGCCTGCGCCGCCGTAGACCTCCGGCGGGTACTCGCGCGTCAGCAATCCGATGTGCACGCGAGCCAGGCTAGTCGCGGGTACCTGGCGGAACGCATTGCGGCGCACGGGTGAACGTGCGGCGACGAGGGGCCCGAGCGGCGTGTCACCGGTGGCCTGGGTCCCGTGCGGCCGGTTAGGGTCGAGACGTGAAGGGCCGGCCGCGCGTACTAGGCATCGTGCTGGCTGGCGGGGAGGGCAAGCGGCTCTGGCCGCTGACGGCCGACCGCGCCAAGCCCGCCGTTCCCTTCGGCGGCAACTACCGCCTCGTCGACTTCGTCCTGTCGAACCTGGTCAACGGCGGCTTCCACCAGCTTTGCGTGCTGACCCAGTACAAGTCGCACTCGCTCGACCGGCACATCTCCACGACGTGGCGGCTCTCCAGCGTCCTCGGGCAGTACATCACCCCGGTCCCGGCGCAGCAGCGGCTCGGCCCGCGCTGGTACACCGGCAGCGCCGACGCGATCTTCCAGTCCTTGAACTTGGTCTATGACGAAGCCCCGGACCACATCGCGGTCTTCGGCGCCGACCACGTCTACCGGATGGACCCGGCGCAGATGCTCGACCGGCACATCGACTCCGGCGCGGGCGTCACCGTCGCCGGGATCCGGGTGCCCCGCGCCGAGGCGCGCGCGTTCGGCTGCATCGACTCCGGCCCCGACGGCCGGATCACCCGGTTCCTGGAGAAGCCCGCGGACCCGCCGTCGGTGCCCGACGACCCGAACGTGACGTTCGCGTCCATGGGCAACTATTTGTTCACGACCAGCGCGCTCCTCGACGCTCTTCGCGCGGACGCGGCGAATCCGGACTCGCTGCACGACATGGGCGGCGACATCATCCCGATGCTCGTCGACGCGGGCACCGCGCACGTCTACGACTTCGACGACAACGACGTCCCCGGCGCCACCGAGCGCGACCGCGGCTACTGGCGCGACGTCGGGACCCTGGACGCCTACTACGAAGCCCACCAGGACCTGGTCTCAGTGCACCCGGTGTTCAACCTCTACAACCAGCGGTGGCCGATCCGGACCGCGACGCCGCCGCTGCCGCCCGCGAAGTTCGTCAACCTGGGGTCCGCGGTCGAGTCGATCGTCGGCCCGGGGGCGATCATCTCCGGCGCGTCGGTCGTCGACTCGGTGATCAGCGCGGACGTGGTGATCGAGGACGGCGCGACGGTCGAGGGCAGTGTGCTGCTGCCCGGCGTGCGGGTCGGGAAGGGCGCGACCGTGCGGCGCGCGATCCTGGACAAGAACGTGATCGTCGCCGACGGCGCGCGCATCGGCGTAAACCAAGAGGCCGACCGCCAGCAGTACACGGTGAGCGCGAACGGGGTCGTCGTCCTCGGCAAGGGCGTCCGCGCGGAGTAGCTAGATCTTGGCCGCGACCAGCAGTCCGTCGCCCGTCGGCAGCAGCAGCGGGACCAGCCGGTCGTCCTCGCGCACCAGCTTGGCCACCTCGCGCAGTGCCGTGCTCTCGACGTCGTGGCGGGACGGGTCGGCGGCGGCGTTGACGTCATCGAACGCGAGCACGCCGCCGGGGCGCAGCAGGCGCACACCCTGGGCGTAATAGGTCAGGTAGTCCGCCTTGGCGGCGTCGGCGAACATCAGGTCGTAGCCGCCGTCGGTCAGCCGGGGCAGCACGTCGACCCCGCGGCCCATGATCAGCCGAGTGCGTCCGGGCGCCACGCCCGACTCCAAGAAGGCTCGCTTTGCGACGGCCTGGTGCTCCGGGTCGACATCGATCGAGGTCAGGACGCCGTCCGGGGCCATTCCGCGCAGCAGCGACAGGCCGCTCACCCCGGTGCCGGTGCCGATCTCCACGACAGCCCTGGCCTGCAGGACCGCGGCGAGAAACCGCAGGGCGGCGCAGGTCCCTGAGCTCGCAGGCGGGCAGCCCAAGGCGATCGCGCGGGCCCGTGCGGCCGCCAGCGGCTCGTCGTCGGCGAGGTAGGCGTCGACGTAGTCGCTCAGCTCAGCCGCGGTTTCCGGTCCCACAGGGACGCAGACTAGCGAGGGAAGTCCCAAAATCGGGTGAACCTTGCCGTGGAGCACGTCACCGGTTTTCTCAGGCAGGTCTCAGCCGACTCTCACGGTCGCCACATGGGCGTGCTGAATGCTCATCGCCAAGACGGGGAATCTGTCGTGGAGGGGGAACAAGATGGGCGACACGCACGTTGGAACCGGCAGTGGGCAACACAGCCTTCAGGAGGTGCGTATCCCCACGATGCAGACGCAGCCGATGAGCGAGACGGTCCTGGACAACAAGCCGGTCGGCTTGGACGCCCCGGCCTGGACGCCGCCGTCATGGGACGAGGTCGTGCGCGAACACGGCGACCGCGTCTACCGCCTCGCGTACCGCCTCTCCGGCAACGCTCACGACGCCGAGGACCTGACCCAGGAGACGTTCATCCGGGTCTTCCGGTCGCTGGCGTCCTACAAGCCCGGCACGTTCGAGGGCTGGCTGCACCGCATCACGACCAACCTGTTCCTCGACATGGCCCGGCGCCGCTCCCGGCTGCGCATGGAAGGCCTGCCCGAGGACACCGACCGGCTCGTCGGCGACGACCCCAGCCCCGAGCAGGTCTACTCCGACACCCATCTCGACCCGGACCTGCAGGCCGCGCTCGACGAGCTGCCGCCCGAGTTCCGCGCCGCGGTGGTCCTGTGTGACGTGGAAGGCCTTTCCTACGAAGAGATCGGTGCCACCCTCGGGGTGAAGCTCGGTACTGTGCGGAGCAGGATCCACCGGGGCCGCCAGGCCCTCCGCGCGTCGCTCGAGCGTCGCCGCGAGCTCGCACGGGAAGGCCTGTGATGACCCTCTCGACCACGGAGTCGAACCGATGAGCCTTGAGCGTGGCTGGGGGCTGCCCGAACAGCACCTGCTGCCCGACGCCGTCGTCGCTTTCGTCGACGGCGAGCTGTCGCGCACCGCGGTCGACCGGGTCACCTCGCACCTGGCCAAGTGCCCGTGGTGCGCCGCCGACATCAACGCCCAGCGCCAGGCCCGCGCCGCGGTCCGCGCCGCCGACACCCCGGCCATGCCCGCGGGTCTGCTCGCGTCACTGCGCGCGATCCCGCAGGAAGTCGACCTGCCCGCCACCCCGGACGGCCTCGCGGTCACCGAGGACGGCCAGCTCGTCGCCGTCCAGCGCACCGACAAGGCCGCATTCGGCAGCAGTGTGCCGCTGGGCTCGTCCCCAAAACTCGGCGAGAGCCGCAACGTCCTGGGCCGCCGGCCGGGAAGACGCGCCGCACAGGGCGCGGGCGTCGTGGTGTCCGGCCTGGTTCTCGGCGCCTTGGCGTTCGTCAACACCGGCGGCACCGACGGGCCGAGTGACCCGAACTTCGGCTCCGACGTCGAACCCGCGGGCTTCGTCGGCGGCCAGCTGAACGCCCACTTCGGCACCGTCCCAGCGCGCTAGTACGCCCACTTAACCGTGCGGCGGGCATCCTGAGCAGTGATGAGCGAGCACAACTCGGACCCGACCCAGGCCGCGAACACCCCCGCACCGCAGCAGCCCGCCGTGGCTGACCGCGGCCAGGGGGCCACCCCGGACCCGGACGCCACCGTGACCCAGCCCGTCCTCGGCCGGGACGCGCGCCTGAATCCACCGGGGCCGTTCGCCATCGATCACCAGCAGCGAGTCGGGCCTCGGCCGCTCGACCGCCCCCCGGTCGACCCGTCCAGCGCCGCCGTCTTCGGCAGGCCCGCCGGCGTCGAGGGCGCGTTCTCACCCAACGCCCCCGCACCGGCGCCGATCGGTACCCTCACCTCCACACCACCCCCGCCGGAGTCGCTGAGCAGCGCCTTCGGCAGGCCTCCAGGCGAGTCCGACGTCGTGCTGCAGCGCCCTCCGGGAGCGCGCGCCACGGCCCCCCAGGACGACCCGATGTGGACTGAGGACGGCTTCGACCCGTGGCGTGACCCGGCCGCGGGCGCCGTCATCGGCCCACCGGCCCTCGACCGCGAACCCGACGGCTCGACGACCGACACCAAGCGCCCGCCGGGTGGTCAGCTCAGCCTCACCGAGGTGCTCTTCGGCAGGCGGGTCAAGCCGCTCGCCCTGGGGATCCTCGGCTTGGTGGCTCTGTTGATCGGCGCGGTCGGCGGTCTCGTCGGCTGGGTCGTCGCCCGCGGTGGCGATGCCCTGACCAGCGACGTCACCCTCGCGCAGGCCGAAGCGGGCAAGGAGCGGCCCGCGGGTTCGGTGTCCGACATCGCCGCGCGCGTGCGGCCCGCCGTGGTGTCCATCGAGGTCCGGATGGAACAGGGCGGCGGCACCGGCTCCGGTGTCCTCATCGACGGCGCGGGATACATCGTGACCAACTGGCACGTGGTCACCCTCGAAGGCCGCGCCGACGACAAAGCCAAGATCACCACCGTCTTCACCGACGGCACCCGGGCCGAGGCCAAGCTCGTCGGCACCGACCCTAAGACCGACCTCGCGGTCATCAAGGTCGCCGTCACCAACCCGACCGTCCTGCAGTTCGGCAATTCCGACGACCTCAAGGTCGGCGACGCCGTCATCGCCGTCGGCTCCCCCCTGGGCCTGACCGACACCGTCACCGAGGGCATCGTCAGCGCCCTGCACCGCCCGGTCGTCGCCGGCGGCGACAACGGCCAGGCCCCGATCACCTACGACGCCATCCAGACCGACGCCTCGATCAACCAGGGCAACTCCGGCGGCCCGCTGGTCGACTCGACCGGCGCCCTGGTCGGCATCAACTCGGCGATCCGCAGCAGCGGCTCAGGCAACACCGGCAGCGTCGGCCTCGGCTTCGCCATCCCGTCCAACGACGCCAAGCGGATCGCCGAGATGATCATCCGCGACGGCAAGGTCAAGCACGCCGACCTCGGCGCGAACGTCCGGTCGGTGTCGGCGGAGACCGCCGAGGGCGCCCAGGTCGTCAACGTCACCGAAGGCGGCGCCGCGTCCCGCGCGGGCATCGCCGAGGGCGACGTCATCCGCAAACTCGGCGACCGCCAGGTCCGCAACGCCGCAGAACTGACCGTGGCGGTCCGCAGCCACCAGCCAGGGCAGACCGTTCCGGTTGTGTTGGCCAGACAGGGCCAAGAGCTGACCATTCAGGTAACCCTGCAGTCAGATTGACGGGATAACCTGGTCGGGGACGGTTCGCGAATTCGGAGGTAAGGGTGTTCGAGAGCATCGGTTGGACCGAGATCCTGGTGCTCGGCGTGGCCGGCCTGTTCATCCTGGGCCCGGAACGCCTCCCGGACGCCGCGGCCTGGGTGGGCCGCACGGTCCGCAAGGTCCGCGAATACGCCACCGGCGCCCGCGACCAGCTCAAATCCGAACTCGGCCCCGAGTACGACGAACTCCGCAAGCCCCTGCAGGACCTCCAGCAGCTGCGCAACCTGGACCCGAAGCAACTGGTCACGAACCACCTCTTCGGCGACAACGACAACGGCGTCAAGCCCAACGGCCACGCCCCGCAGCCCGCCATCCCGGCCAAGCCGGTGGACCCGCCTGCAGTGGGTCCGCAGCCACAGTCCCCGTTCGACCCCGACGCCACCTGATCCAGGAACGTTGGGTGTCCTAGCGGCCGGCGGGGCTGACCGACAGCATTCGGCCTGCCAGGCCACGGGCCCGGATGGACAGCTTGCCCGCGATGTCGTCGAGCACCTTCGCCGCGGGAGCGTCCGGAGTCGACTTCACCAGGGGCAGGCCGGAGTCGCCGCCTTCGCGCAGGCGTGGGTCGAGTGGGACCTGGCCGAGCAGGGGCACCGTCGAGCCGACCGCGCGGGACAGGGAGTCCGCCACCAGCTGTCCGCCGCCCGTGCCGAAAAGGTCCATTCGAGAGCCGTCCGGCATTTCCAGCCAGGACATGTTCTCGATGACGCCCGCCACCCGCTGCCGGGTCTGCAGGGCGACCGCGCCCGCCCGCTCGGCCACCTCGGCGGCGGCCTGCTGCGGGGTGGTCACCACGAGGATTTCCGCGTTCGGGATCAGCTGGGCGACGGAGATGGCGATGTCGCCGGTGCCGGGGGGCAGGTCGAGCAGGAGCACGTCGAGGTCGCCCCAGAAGACGTCCGCGAGGAACTGCTGGAGTGCACGGTGGAGCATCGGGCCGCGCCACACGACCGGGGCGTTGCCCGGTGTGAACATGCCGATCGAGATGACCTTCACGCCGTTGGCCTCCGGCGGGAGGATCTTCTTCTCGACCTTGGTCGGCTTTTCGCTGGTGCCGACCATCCTCGGGATGGAGTGGCCGTAGATGTCGGCGTCGACGATGCCGACCTTGATGCCGCGCGCCGCCATGGCGACGGCGAGGTTGACCGTGACGCTGGACTTGCCGACGCCGCCCTTGCCGGACGCGACGCAGTACACGCGTGTCAGCGAGCCCGGTTCGGCGAAGGGGATGCGGGGTTCCTCGCTGTCGCCGCGCAGCGACTTGCGGAGGGTGGTGCGCTGCTCGTCGTTCATCACGTCGAGTTCGACGGCGACGCTGGTCACGCCGGGCAGGGCGGCGACCGCGGCGGTGACGTCCTTGGTGATCTTGTCCCGGAGCGGACAGCCCGCGACGGTCAGGTACACCGCGACGTCGACCTTGCCGTCGTCGTGCACGGTGATGCCCTTGACCATGCCGAGTTCGGTGATCGGCTTGTGGATCTCGGGGTCCTCGACCTTCGCCAGCGCGGCGCGCACTGTCTCGACGCTGGGAACCTGCTCCGTTGTGGTCACCAGACCATGCTACGACCGAGTAGCCCGCCGCCTTCGTGCGGATGGCGGGCGCCACAGGGCACTGCGCGTCGGGACAATCGCGTTCCGTAACATCGATCCCCCGCTCAGCCTTAACCAGTTCCACCCCGAGGGCCGCGAGGATCGCAATCAGGAGGAACCTTGACCGTGCCGGATCAGTCCGCCCGGCCCACGCGTGAAGAACTCCATGCGTGGCGCACCTTCCTGCGTGCCCACGCCAAGATCACCCGTGCTTTAGAAGCCGAACTCGTCGCTGAGCAGCGGCTTTCCCTTGGGGGATATGACGTGCTGGTGCAGCTCGCGGAGGCCCCGGAGCGCAAGCTGCGGATGGCCGAGCTGGCCGACGCCGTCCTGCTGTCCCGCTCCGGGGTCACCCGGCTGGTCGACCGCCTGGAACGCGTGGGCCTGGTTTCGCGCGAACGGGTCGCCGGTGACGGCCGCGGTGTCGTGGCGACGCTCACCCCGGAGGGCCTCGACACGCTGCGCACCGCCGCCCGCACGCACCTGGCGGGTGTTTCGCGTCACTTCGTCGCCAAGTTCGACACCGACGAGCTCAACGACATGGGCGCCCTCTGCGCCAAACTTGTTGAATGACCCCGCGTGACCGCATGAGATGGCTGGTCAGGCGTCGTCGTCCCAGCGGGGGTCGTCGCGCATGGACTGGGCGGGCGCCCGCGGCCTCTTGGTGGCCTTGAGGTCGCCGCGCAGCTTGTCCAGCTCACCGCGCAGGTAGTCGCGGGTGGCGACCTCACCGATCGCGAGCCGCAGCGCGGCGAGTTCGCGGGCCAGGAACTCGGTGTCGGCCTTGGTCTGCGCCGCCCGCGCGCGGTCTTCCTCCAGCGACACGCGGTCGCGGTCGTCCTGCCGGTTCTGCGCGAGCAGGATCAGCGGGGCGGCGTAGGCGGCCTGGGTGGAGAACGCCAGGTTGAGCAGGATGAATGGGTACGGGTCCCAGCGCAGCGACACCGCGACCAGGTTCATCGTGATCCAGGCGATCACCAGCATGGTCTGCCAGAACAGGAACTTGCCGGTGCCGAGGAACCGGGCCAGCCGCTCCGAGAACCGCCCGAACGCCTCCGGGTCGATCTCGAACCGCAGCGTCCGGGGCCTGCGTGGCTGGTCGAGCCGCCTGCGGTAGGTGGGCTCAGGCATGGGCGCGCTCCCGCCAGCCTTCGGGCAGCAGGTGGTCGAGCACGTCGTCGACGGTGACCGCGCCGAGTAGGTGCTCCTCGTCGTCGACCACCGGCGCGCACACCAGGTTGTAGGTGGCGAAGAAGCGGGTGACCTCCAGCAGCGAGTCCGTGGGCCGCAGGCTGGTGAGTTCCTTGTCGATCGCCCCGGCCACCAAGTCCGACGGCGGTTCACGAAGCAACCGTTGGATATGAACACAGCCCAGGTAGCGGCCGGTCGGCGTGGCGGACGGCGGACGGCACACGAAGACCATGCTGGCCAGCGCCGGTGTGTTGTCCGGGTTGCGCACGCGCGCGAGCGCCTCCGCGATAGGCGCGTCCGGGGTCAGCACGATCGGCTCCGGGGTCATCAACCCGCCCGCGGTGTCGAACGAGTACTCCATGAGCCTGCGGACCGGCTCGGACTCCTCGGGCTCCATCAGCTCCAGCAGCCGGTCCTTGTACGGCTCGGGCAGCTCGGCGAGCAGGTCCGCCGCGTCGTCGGGGTCCATCGCCTCGAGGATGTCGGCGGCGCGCTCCTCGTGCAGGTGGGTGAGCAGGTCCTTCTGGTCGTCCTCGGGCAGTTCCTCGATGACGTCGGCGAGCCGCTCGTCGTCGAGCGCGTCGGCGACCTCGTAGCGCCGCTTCGCGGGCAGGTCCTGCAGGGCGGTGGCCACGTCGGCGGCGCGCATCGAGTCGAAGACCGCGAGCAGCCGGTGGGCGCCCTGCGGCTGCCCGGCCAACTCGGTGATGCCGAGCGCGCGGATCTCCGACCACGGCAGCACCTGCAGCGGCCCGCGCCGCGCCAGCCGCCCGGTGCGCTCCCGGATGGCGACCCGGCCCAGCACCCAGTCGCGGGTCCGGGTCGGTTCCATCGCGGTGTCCACGACGATCGCCTGCGTCCCACTCGCCACGATCTCGACCCGCGCGTCCATCAGCTGGCCGACGACGAGCACCTCGTTGGGCCGCTGGTGGAAGTGGCGCATATTGACCGAACCGGTGGCCAGCGTGATCGCGTTCGCGTCGATCGATGTGACCCGCAGCATCGGCACGAAGATCCGCCTGCGGGTCAGCAGCTCGACGACCATGCCGAGGACCCGCGGGGGCTGCCGGTCCACCCGCAGCCCGGCCACCACGTCCCGGATCTTGCCGATGGACTCGCCGTCCGGCCCGAAGACCGGCAGGCCCAGCAGCTGCGCGACGAAAATCTTGCCGATGCCTGCCACGATCGCCAGGCTAGCCGCCAACCGTCACACCAGCGCGTCGCCGCGCTCGGTGCGCTGTCGGCAGGCGCCAGCCGCGGCCCGCGCCAGGATTCGACCAGCTTCGAATCGTTTCTCCGTGGCCCCGGGATGCGGTGTGCTGGTGCCGTGCCACTGGGGGTACGGCCGGGGCCGACCAGCCCCGGCCGTGCTGTTTCTCACCTGACGCGGGCGCCGACATCGCTGGGCCAGGTCAGCAGCGACGGTGTCAGCACGACGTCGGCCGCCTGGTAGTCGACCGCCAGGTCGATACAGAGATCGATCTCCATCGCGGACCCGGTCCAGCGCACGTCCGGGTGTAGCGAGCCGATCACCCCGGCCACGCCTTCGCGGGACATGGTCCGGGCGCGGTGGTCGAGGTCGGCGTCGAGGCGTTCGCGTAGGCCGCTCCACTCGTCGCGCAGCGCCGACGCCCAGAACTTGGCCATTCCGTTCGCGGCGCGCGCGGCGAACTCGCCCGCGTCGACCGCGGCGCGCACCCGCGAGTCGCCGGAGTCGTCCGCGAGTTGGCGGGCCGCCTCCGTCGCCGGGGTGGCCGCCATCCGCTCAAGCTGCGCGCCGAGGATCCGGTCGGTTGGCACCGGCTCGGGCTTGGGAGTGAGCAGGTCCGGCATGCCCTTGCCCGGGTTCGCCAGCGTGGCGGCGACCAAGGCGACATCCGGGTCGCGCAGCGCGAACCTGGCGGCCGCGCCGGGATCGCCGAAGACCGGGTGCGACCCTCCTTGCGCGGCCAGCCGCAGCCAGGTCATCGCCTCGATCGCCGGTGACGCTGACAGCCGCACGCCGGCGAGCGTCTCGACGTCGAAGCGGGCCACGATCACGCGCTGAATGTAGTGCCCGTCTCACACGATCCCATCGGCCGATTTTCAGTGCGCCAGCGCGAAGGCCACCGCCTTGGCGTCGGTGTGGTCGTCCTCGTCGATCCAGGTGTCGACGGCTCGGACGAACGCCCAGCGTCGGGCGAGGTCCCCGTCGGCCCCGGTGGCCTCGACCACCGCGTCGAGCCTTGCGCGCGGGTCGTCGAGCCGGTTCCAAAGCAAGGCGATGAGCCCGAACTCCAGGTCACCCGCGATCGGCTTCGGATCGATCACCAGCCACGGCTCTCGCTCGGCGCGCAGCACGTTCTCGAAGTGCAGGTCCTCGTTGACCAGCCGGTCGCCCGACTTCGGGCCCAGTTCCCGGCAGTACGCCACGGCCTGTTCCACCAGTTCCCGAGGAACCGCGCTGTCGGAACGCTCCATCTCGTCGGCCCAGCGCAAAGCCTTCTCGCGCACGGACCGGACCTGCGGCGGCGCCTGCCGGTCGAGCCTGCGCATCAGCCCGGCGATCACCCCGATGGCCTCGTCGATCGGCACGTCCATCAGGTCGGCGTCGGAGTCGAGGCGTTCGAGGAGCATCGACCAGTCGGACGGCTCATGGGCCAGCAGCCGAACCGCGCCGTCGCCGTCCCACAGCGACAGCACGAGCGCCTCGTGCTCGGCCTCCTCGTGCGGCCACGGCAGCTTCAGCACCGCCGGGGTCCCGTCGGTCCGACGTACCGGCAGCACCAGCGCGACGTAGCCGTACATCGGGTCGCCGTCGAGGGTCAGGTCCCATCGCCGCAGACAACGGCCCGCGAGGTCGGGCAGGCCCGCGATCCACGCCTGCTCCTCGGGGGCGTCGAATCCGTCGGCGAAGTCCGCGGGGACGATCAGCTTCGGTGTCATGGTGGCCACAATGGCGGTCCGCTCCGGGTCGTGGTCGACTACAACTCTTCAGTGGTTACCGGACGGTTAACCTCGTACCGAACGGAGGCTCGATGCGTTCACCGAAGGACTTCTTCCGCCCGCTCGCGGTTGGTGCGCCCGAGCCGGTGCGGGAGATCCCGTTCCGGCCCTCGCGGATGATCCACTTCTTCGATCCGAGTAACGAGAAAATGGCCGCGAAGGTTCCCGACATGGCGGCGCAGGCCGACGTGGTGCTGGGCAACCTCGAAGACGCCGTGCGCGCCGACCGCAAGGAAGCCGCGCGCGAGGGTCTGGTGAAGATCGCCCGGGCCACCGACTTCGGCGACAGCCAGCTGTGGACCCGGGTCAACAGCCTCGACTCGCCGTGGGTCCTCGACGACCTGATCACCCTGGTCACCGAGATCGGCGACAAGCTCGATGTGATCATGGTCCCGAAGGTCGAGGGCGCCGCCGACATCCACTACGTCGACCGCCTGCTCGCCCAGCTCGAAGCCCGCGCGGGCCTGGACAAGCCGCTGCTGGTGCACGCGATCCTGGAGACCGCCAGCGGCGTCGCCAACGTCGAAGAGATCGCCACCGCGAGCCCCCGCATGCAGGGCATCTCGCTGGGCCCGGCCGACCTCGCCGCGAGCCGCCGGATGAAGACCACCCGAGTCGGCGGCGGGCACCCCGGCTACCTGGTGCGCACCGACCCGGTGGGCGACGACTTCACCGTGGGCCGTGTCACCTACCAGCAGGACCTGTGGCACTACACCGTCGCGCGCATGGTCGACGCCTGCGCGGGCGCCGGAATCCTGCCCTACTACGGCCCCTTCGGCGACATCGCCGACGTCGTGGCCTGCGAGGACCAGTTCCGCAACGCCTTCCTGCTCGGCTGCGTCGGCGCGTGGAGCCTGCACCCCAAGCAGATCGCCATCGCCAAGAAGGTCTTCTCCCCGGCGCCGGAGGACGTCGCCTGGGCCCGCCGCGTCATCGCCGCGATGGGCGACGGCACGGGCGCGGTCATGATCGACGGCAAGATGCAGGACGACGCCACGGTCAAGCAGTGCCGCGTGGTCGCCGAACTCGCCGACGCCCTCGCCGCGCGTGACTCGGACCTCGCCGCCGCTTACGACGCCGCCACGAAGGAAACTCTGGCCAGTGAATAATCCACAGCCCGACCCCATTGACCCGACCCAGCGCCCCCGCCGCTCGGTGCTCTACATGCCGGGCGCCAACGAGCGCGCGCTGGAGAAGGCCAAGACCCTGCCCGCCGACGCGCTGATCCTCGACCTTGAGGACTCCGTCGCCCCCGACGCCAAGGCCGAGGGCCGCGAGCGGGTGTGCGAGGCGGTCGCCAATGGCGGCTACGGCAAGCGCGAGCTGACGATCCGGGTCAACGGCCTGGGCACCCAGTGGCACGCCGACGACCTGCGCGCGGCGGCCAAGGCCGGTCCGGACGCCGTCGTGGTGCCGAAGGTCAACAGCGCCACCGAGGTGCACGCCATCGAGCGTGCCCTCGAAGCCGCGGGCGCCCCTGACCACACGGCGATCTGGGCCATGGTCGAAACGCCGATCGCCATGCTGCGTGCCCACGAGATCGCCGCGGCCAGCGACCGGCTGACCGTGTTCGTCATGGGTACCAACGACTTGGCCAAGGAACTGCACGCCGAGCACGTCCCCGGCCGCGCCCCGCTGCTCGGCGGCCTGTCGCTGGCGCTGCTGGCGGCCCGCGCCACCGGCAAGGTCATCCTGGACGGCGTCTACAACGACGTGAAGGACCTCGACGGCTTCGCCGAGGAATGCGTCCAGGGCAGGCAGTTCGGCTTCGACGGCAAGACGCTGATCCACCCCGGGCAGATCGGTCCGTGCAACGAGATCTTCGCGCCGTCGGAGTCCGCGATCGCCCAGTCCCGCAAGATCATCGAAGCCTTCGAGGAGGCCGCGGCGGCGGGTCGCGGCGTCGTCACCGTCGACGGCCGGATGATCGAGAACCTGCACGTCGAGAACGCCCGTCGCATCCTGGCGGTCGGCGCCGCCATCGACGGCCTGGGCTGAGTTCCGAACTCGGCAGAGCCGCCCACCCCGCGCGGGGTGGGCGGCTTTTCATTTCCGCACGTCATCGGCCTTCCCATTTCGCTATTCCGCCGGCGGGCGGAGCTGTGGTTGTGCCCTAGATCGTGTTCGACGCCATTTGGTTGCCAAGCTTGCGTGCCTTTTTTCGCGACTCAGCGTGATCACTGATTCGTAGAAGTTCGACGGCGCGGGGAGCGCGCAGTAGCCGATCTTTGGGGTTACAGTGTCGCCTGTGACCGACCGGCGGAGTGCTGATCTCGAATGCTTCTCAGGTACTGCACGGAGAGTGCGTTTGTGTCGACTCGTTCGCCCGTTAAGGTGTACCACTCGCCCATCCCGTGATGACTACGGAATGTAGTCAAATTCGGGCGTGAGTGGATCGTGAGTATTACTCCCCATTTCTCATCGCGACGGATTTCGGCCGGCCGTGTTGAGTATTTCGGAAAGTATTCGGCGGCCCTGCCGTCGACGCGCGAGAAGGAATCACAGTGTTGGACGATGACGACGTCTCCGTCTACGGGTCGCGGGCAGCGGGCCGCCGCGGGCAGGCCGCGCTGGCCAAGCTGCCGACCACCGACGACTTCACGAACCACAAGCTCACCCCGCACGACCGCAAGCTGATCCTCTTCCTGCTGGTCACCCTGGTCGACCGCTACGACCGGCTGACCGCCACCTACGACCGGCTGGTCCTGGCCTACGGCGGCCGGGAAGGTCACTGGGCGTTCGGCAAGGACGTGGCCGACCTGCAGAAGAGCTGTGCCAGTTTCCTCGGCCGCGGCGCCCGGCGGGCCCCGCGCTGGCCGGAGATCGTGGACCTGTTCGCCGCGGGCGTCTCCGACCGCAACCGGGCCCGAATACTCGCCTTCGCCGCGGGCCTGCACTGCCGTGCCGCGGGTGTTGCGGCGCCGGCGGGCTACGACGGGCCGATCGCCTACCCGAAGTGGGGTCGACTCTCCGCGTGTCTACGCGACCCAGATCTGCGAGGAACTCATCGAGGTGACCACCAACGGTTCCGACGTCCTCGAACTCCCGGCTCCGCGCGGGTCCACCGACCCCGCCGACCTGGTGGCGGAGGTGGCGGCGCTCAAGGCCGAACTGCTCGACCGCGACCGCCGCCTGCACACGGCCATGGAGTCCTTGCGGCACAAAGCCGCCGAGGTCTCCAACCTGGGCCACCGGGTGCGCGCGCTGACCGGCGAGCTCAACATCCTGCGCTGCTCGGAAACAGTACTGCGCAACGAAGTCCACCTCCTGCGCAGACAGTCCGTTCGGCTGCTGACCGACGCGCCGACCGTCCGGTTCCGGCCGGTCACGCTACAGGCCCCCGGCCTTCCGGGGTGACCCACTCGGCGCCGAAGTCCCTTGTGAACCAAGGCTTCCGCGCCGCCGTCCCGACCCACCACGCATGGCCTTTCACCTCGTGACTCGATCTCTGACGCGCCGGCATCGAGTCGGTTTCAGTGCGAGGAACGGAGAACCATGACGAAAGGGGATCGGGACAACCCCACCGAGGACGGCACCAAGCCTGCCCGGCGGGGATGGCGGGACCCGGGTCGATGGTGGCGAGCGGTGCGAACACCGCTGCGGCTGCTGCACGGCTGGGCGGTGCTCACACAGCACGAAGCCCTTGCCGTGACGACAAGGGCTCTCGTGGTGATCGGTGACGCGGTCTTCGGCACGCATCAGCGCTGACCGCGGCGCCTGCTGAGGATCGGCCCGGTGTCGGATGGACCCCGGCATCGGGCCGTTTCTCTCCGTGCGCGGCGTTCTCACCCCGGCACGACGAGTATGTTAGCCGCGCTCTGTGTTCACCACGTGTGATCAGGCCCCGCTTCACTCGCTCGGCGTAACATCGAGGGTGCTGAACGGAGGCCCCACGATGGTTCTCCTCTACATCCTCATCACGATCGCGTCCGTGGCCGCGCTGGTCGCCGCGGCCAGCGCCCGCGTGATCAGACAGTACGAGCGCGGACTCGTCTTCCGCTTCGGTCGCGTGCGGCCTGACCTGCGTGAACCCGGTCTGACGTTCCTCATGCCGGTGTCGGACCGGCTGCACAAGGTCAACATGCAGGTGGTCACCATGCCGGTGCCCGCGCAGGACGGCATCACCCGCGACAACGTCACGGTCCGGGTCGACGCCGTCGTCTACTTCAAGGTGATGGACCCGGTGCTCGCCGTGGTCAACGTGGAGGACTACCGGTCCGCTGTCGGCCAGGTCGCGCAGACGTCGCTGCGGTCGATCATCGGCAAGAGCGAGCTCGACGACCTGCTCTCCAACCGCGAGCGGCTCAACCAGGGCCTCGAGATGATGATCGACAGCCCCGCGCTCGAGTGGGGCATCCACATCGATCGGGTGGAAATCAAAGACGTCGCGCTGCCCGAATCGATGAAGCGGTCGATGTCACGCCAAGCCGAGGCCGAGCGCGAACGCCGGGCCCGGGTCATCTCCGCCGACGGCGAACTCCAGGCCTCCCACAAGCTCGCCGAGGCCGCCCGGACGATGGCCGACACACCGGCCGCGCTGCAGCTGCGACTGCTCGAAACGGTGGTCGAGGTGGCCGCCGAGAAGAACTCGACGCTGGTGCTCCCGTTCCCCGTGGAGCTGCTCAGGTTCCTCGAGAACTCGTCGAGTTTGCCGAGTCGTGATCGTTCAACGATGACTACGGAATGATTACGCAGCAGGTCAAGGACGTGACAGGCCGTAGAAGGTTGTCGTGACATAACGCACAGATAACGGGATTGGCTTGCTTCGCCACCCGAAGTCGACCAACGCTAGGCCCATGGGTAGACACCGCGACACCTCATCGGAGGGCCGAAGTCTTCTGAGCCTGTTCGGCGGACGACGCCGCCAGGCCGACGACCTCTTCGACCGCAGCTTCCGCTCTTGCGACGGCTGTGGGGCTGACGTTTACATCCTCGCCGAGGAATGCCGCGGCTGCGGCGACGAGCTGGTGCTCCGCGCGGGCTGAGTGGTCCTGCGCACTTCCGTACCGCGAACGGTCGTTAACCGGTGGATACTCCCGGGTAACTCAGAAGCCGTCTTCGTCAAGGGAGCTCGCATGGCCCGCCTCGCCCAGACCGCTGGATTGACCGACATCCAGCGCGAGATCCTCTCCACGGTCAAGGACTTCGTGGACAAGGAGATCATCCCCCACGCGCAGGCGTTGGAGCACGCGGACGAGTACCCCGCGGACATCGTCGCCGGCATGAAGGAAATGGGCCTGTTCGGGCTCACCATCCCGGAGGAGTACGGCGGCCTCGGCGAGTCGCTGCTCACCTACGCGCTGGTCGTGGAGCAGATCGCCCGTGGGTGGATGAGCGTCTCGGGTGTCATCAACACCCATTTCATCGTCGCGCACATGATCAAGCAGCACGGCACGGAGGCGCAGAAGCAGCACTTCCTGCCGCGCATGGCCACCGGCGAGGTCCGCGGCGCGTTCTCGATGTCCGAGCCCGACCTCGGCTCCGACGTCGCCGCCATCAAGACCCGCGCGAAGCGCGACGGTGACGACTACGTCATCGACGGCGCCAAGATGTGGCTGACCAACGGCGGTTCGTCGAACCTCATCGCGCTGCTCGCGAAGACCGACGAGGGCGCGGACAAGCCGCACCAGAACCTCACCACGTTCCTCATCGAGAAGCCCGAGGGCTTCGGCGAGGTCGCCCCCGGCCTGACCATCCCGGGCAAGATCGACAAGATGGGCTACAAGGGCGTCGACACCACCGAGGCCGTGTTCGACGGCTACCGGATCGGCGCGGACAAGGTCCTCGGCGAGGCCCCCGGCAAGGGCTTCTCGTACATGATGGACGGCGTCGAGGTCGGCCGGGTGAACGTCGCCGCCCGCGCCTGCGGCATCGCGATCCGCGCGTTCGAGCTGGCCGTGGAGTACGCCCAGCAGCGCCACACCTTCGGCAAGGCCATCGTCGAGCACCAGGCCATCGCCTTCAAGCTCGCAGAGATGGCCACCAAGGTCGAGGCCGCTCACCTGATGATGGTCAACGCGGCCCGCCTGAAGGACTCCGGCGAGCGCAACGACGTCGAGGCGGGCATGGCCAAGCTCATCGCTTCGGAGTACTGCTCGGAGGTCACCCAGGAGTCGTTCCGCATCCACGGCGGTTACGGCTACTCCAAGGAGTACGAGATCGAGCGCCTCATGCGTGAGGCGCCGTTCCTGCTCATCGGCGAGGGCACCAGCGAGATCCAGAAGACGATCATCTCCCGCGGCCTCCTCCGCGACTACAAGTCCCGCGGGTAACAGCTTCGCGTGCCGGACGGGCCCGCTCCCTCACTCGGGGGAGTGGGCCCGTTCCGCGTGCCGGGTTCGCCACCCCGGGCGAACATTGGCAGGATGGAGCGATGACCGGTGCGTTTTCGGGTTCTGGACGCTCGAACCAGGGCCTGCCCAAGGTGCCCACGCCGCCGAGCGGGTGGCCCATCGGCTCGTACGACACCTACCAGGAGGCCCACCGCGCGGTGGAGCACCTGGCGGGCAACGACTTCCCCGTCGAGGAAGTCACCATCGTCGGCGTCGATCTGATGCTGGTGGAGCGGGTGATCGGGCGGCTGAGCTGGCCGAAGGTCCTCGGCACCGGCGCGCTCTCCGGCGCGTGGTTCGGCCTGTTCGTGGGGCTGCTGCTGGGCCTGTTCAGCCAGCAGCAGACATCTTTCGCTCCGATCCTGGTCGGCCTGTCCGCCGGCGTCGTGTTCGGCCTGATCTTCGCCGCCGTGGGCTACGCCAGCACCCGCGGCCGCGGCCGTGAGATCGCCTCGGCCACGCAGCTCGTCGCGGGCCGCTACGACGTTCTCGCGCAGCCCCGCAACGCCGAGAAGGGCCGCGACCTGCTGGCCAAGCTCGCCATGGGGCCCGGGGGAGCACTCAGCTAGCGCTGTGCCTGCCCTGTGGATAGCCGTTTGCACCCGCCGAGTCGCCAGAGCACCCTTGATCACGTCGGACGCCTCACCCCGAGGCGTCCCGGGGACCAGGGGAAACACACATGCGCACGCTCCTGCGCGCGACTCTCGTCGCGCTGCTCGCTCTGTCCACTGTGCTCGGTCTGAGCTCGCTCGCCGCGGCTGATCCGTCGCCGTGCGACCGTGGAGAATTCTGTCTGTGGTCCGAGCAGGCTTTCGGTGGTGCTCGGGCTGTAATCACCCTGTCCGACAGCGCCCTCGAGGAGTGCGTTCCGGTTCCCGACGGTATCGCGGGCCGCTCCTTCGTGAACGCGTTGAGCAAACCTGTCACCGTCTACCAGGACGCGGAGTGCTCCACCGAGGGCGAGTTCGACACCTATCCGGGTGCAGGGACATACGTGCCCGACGCGCCGTTCGTCGTTCGGGCGGTGCAGATCTGGTTCGAGTGAGAGGCCACCTCATCGCCGGTCGCGCAGCGCCATGATCACCTCGTCGTCCCACCGGTGGGTGCGGATCAGTCGGTAGCGCTCGAGGAGGGCGACCACGGGCACGAATTCCTCGGCGTGCCAACGGGCGGCGATGGTGGAGCGGTCGAGGAAGGTGTGCTCGTCCTGCATCAGTCGGAATCCCCACGCCTCAACGGCTTCCGACAGCTGCGCGTAATCCCACGGCGCGACAAGGTTGATGGCGGTTCGTGCCTCGCCGCGCAGGGTGACCCGGTGGTGCCCGTCCACGACGAAATGGAGATCGCCTATGCGGTAAACCTCGATCGGCGGTATCGACTCGCCCCTGCGCTGCGCCCGCGCGAGACGCTCCCAACGTCGTCGGGTTCGCGGCGCAGCCAGGCGGCGAGGCGGGAGAGGACTTGGCGTCTGCGCATGCGGAGGAAGTCGTTCTCGGCGTCGGCGCGGGAGAAGCCGGTGTCACGCGCCATGGTCGTGCTCCGGGATGTGGAGGATGCGGTAGCCGACGGTGTTGATCACGGTGGTCGTGCCGAGTGTGCGGTCGGGGACGGGTTCGCCGGGCGGGTGGATGTGGCCGTGCAGCAAAACGGTGGGCCGCAGCGCGTGCACGGTGGTGTGCAGGCACTCGAAGCCGCGGTGTGGCCGGTCCTCGCGGTCGCCGAGGTGCCTGGGCGGCGAATGGGTCAGCAGCACGTCGACGCCGCGGCCGTCGCGTAAGCGGCGCCACGCGGCGCGGCGGCGCAGGGCCCGGGCGCGCCATCTGGCGTTCGGTCCACTGGTTCGGTCCGCCGCTGTAGCGGATCGACCCGCCCAGGCCCGCGCGACGAGCCGTAGCCGCCGAGGTCGATGTCGTGGTTGCCTGGTACGAACACACACGGTCGGTCGAGCGCGTCGGAAAGGAATTCGAGGTAGTCGAACGGGAGGTCACCGGCGGCCAGCACCAGGTCGACGTCGTGGCCGCGTACCCGGGTGGTCCACAGGTGTTCCACGACTTCGTCCGCCACGGCGAGCACCTTCGGCATCATCCGAGCGTACGTCCGATCAGGTATCGATGTGCCGCCGCGAAACGAGAAGAACCACGGGGGGAACGGTTCTTTCCCGCGCCGCGTCGGACAGCTAGCGTGATCATCGGATGCGATCGTCCAGTGGGCGGTCGTTCAGTCACGGGTGCGGTGGCCAGGCCTGCCACCGAGGGGAGTTCGTGGGATGGGCAGTGGGCAGCAGTCGGAGGACCGGTATGTCACCGGTGGCGTGAACTGGGAGTCCTACTCGCTGGAGGATCTCGTCGCCATGGTCGCCGAGAACGCCAGCGCCCCCCAGTTGGAGCGCCTCGCCGACGACTGGCGTGCCGCGGGCGCCGAGGTCACCGACGCCGCCGCGGTGCTGGCGACCGCGCTTGAGGAGCTGATGCAGTACTGGTCGGGCGCGGCCGCCGAACAGGCCCGCGCCGACACCGCGCTCAACGCGCAGTGGGTGGGCGACCTGGGGGAGACCGCCCACCAGATCGGCGATCCGGTCCAGGAGGCCGCGGGCGCGCTGAAAGCCGCGCAGGACGCCATGCCGGAGATCCCGCCCGCCCCACCCGTGGAGCCCGCCCTCGCGGTGGACGCCGCCGAACGCGGCGGCATCGCAGGCGGTCCGATGGCCGCGGCGATCAACGCCACCGCCGCGGGCGCCGACAGCGCCTTCGTCGCCCAGCAGGAACAAGCTCAGCACAAAGCCGTCGCGGTCGAGGCCATGCGCCGCTTCGAGGGCGCCGCCCTCGGTATCGACGCCGCGACGCCCCGGTTCGAGGAACGCGAAACCGAACTACGCCCCCGCCCGGCTGCCCCGAGTGTGCCGCGCCCGCCCGGCTGGGTCCCGACCATCCCGGTCTCCTACGTCACCGATGTCGAACTGCGCTGGCTCGAACTCACCGGCGGCAGTTCCGGCACCACAGCCCAGTCCTCGGACACCACGGGCTCGTCCGGCGGCGGCGGTTCCGGAGGAGGTGGCGCCTACGGCGGGGGAGCGGGAGCGGGAGCAGCCGCGGGAGCGGCAGGCGCCGTGGGTGGGGCGGCCCCCCGCGGACCACTGCAGTCCGGCCAGCGCACCGGCGTCACCGAGTCGTTCCAGAACCCGGTCAAAGCCGCCACCGCCGGCCCAGCCCTGCACGCCGCCCCGGCGGCCGCCCACGGCGCCATGGCGGGTGGCATGCCGATGGGCGGCATGGGAGCGGGCGCCGCCCAAGGCGACCAGGGCGAACACCGCAGGCGCTACCCCTTCGACGCCGACGACCCGTTCGCGTTGGACCAGAAGGCATCGCCGCCGGTGATCGGACTGTAGGCGCCCGGATGAGCAGACACGACGAAGCCGGTCATGGGCTCGCCACAGGCGTGCGGGGATAGGGGGAAGACATGCGGGAAGAACTCGAACGCCGGTCACTGATCGAGGAACGGCTGGCAGGCCCGGCGATGCTCGCCCCCGAAACCGCGGACACCCCACCGCCGCCCATGCCCGTCCCGCAGCCGGGGGGTTCCGCACCCGTCCAGGTGCCGCAACCGAGCCCGGGCCACCCCGAGCCCGGCGCTCTTCCTGCGCCTTCGCCCGACCACGGCGGCACCCCGCCTGCCACCCCAACCGACCAATCGCCCGGCTACTGGGATGTCGACACCGACAAGCTCACCGGCTTCGCCATGGCGGTCACCTCCGCCCGGTTCGGCCTCGCCGCCGTGCAGGCTCGGGTCGAGCGCATGCAGGGCGACGAGTACACGCCCAAGCTCGGGACGAGTCCAGTCGGGCAGCAGCTGGCCAAGAAATTCGACGACCGGCTCAACGGCGACGCCGGCCTGCGAGGCCTGCTGGCCGAGGCGATGCGGCGGATGGACCAGTTCATCGAGAGCGCCGAGAAGGTCCGCGACACCTACAGCGAGACCGAGGCCGACACCGAGCAGTCGATCAACCGGGCGAGCGGCGGATGACCGCCGGCACCCGCCAGGGCACCTGGCTGCGGCCCGCCGAGGTCGATCTGCTCTGCACCTTCGCCGAGGTCTCGCTCCCGTTCCCCCTCACTGTCGACTCCCACGGCGCGACCGTCGATGAGCGACGGGACATTTTCGGCACCGCCCGCACCGGGTTGGCCGCCCGCGGCCTGGCCGACCACCGTGGGCCGCAGGGCCTCGCCGCGGCCTTCGTCAGCCTGCTGCGCGACGGCGTCGGTTCGCTGGACATGATCGTGGCCCGCCGCGGCGGTGTGCGGCGGGTGCTGGTGCTGACCAGGCGCGAGCAGGCGCTGGTGGCCCGGCAGGACAGCGGGGACGCCTCGGTCCAGTTGTTGGCGCTCTCGACCCACGACGCCGTCGCGCACCTCATGCGCATGGTCCCCGACCAGCCCCCGGCCATGGCGGCCCCGTTCAGCCTGCCGCGCCGGGCGGTCGACCAGGCCCACCGGGAGATCATCGCCGCCACCGGCCCCGACAGCGCGCCGCGCAGGCTGTCCTCCGATGAGGTCGACCGCATCCTGCGCCGCCACGGCCTCGACGACGCCACTGTCCGCCGGATGGCCACCCACCTGCAGCCGGTGCTCGGCAACGGCCAGGCGGGCATCGCGGTCAAACGTGGCTACGCCGACTCGTGGACCCGGGCAGGCGAGGAACTGCGCTGGTTGGACACCGCGCGCGGCCGTTTCCGCATCGTGGGCGACGGGCAGGCCGACTGGATGAGCGTCAACCCCCTACCCCGCGACGACCTCCGGGCCGAGCTGCGGACTCTGGCCCAGAAGCTTTGGCACTAATGACGAACTCGCCGAAAACGACGGCTCCATCGGCTAGCGTGACGGTCGGAAACGATGGTTCTGGAGGCTGACGCATGATCGATGTCGACCAGCTGGTTCGCCGGGTCAAGGACACCGCCGAGCGGGCCGCCGCGGCGCGCGCGGCCGCCGAGCAGGACCGCAGACGCCGCCGCGAGACCGACGACACCTACGTGACCGGCGGCGTCCACTGGAACGGCTACAGCCTCGAAACCCTGCAGCGCATGGTCGGCGACCAGGCCAACCCCAGCCAGCTCGACATGCTCGCCGACGAGTGGGCCCGCCACGGTGACCGCATCGGCCGCGCCGCGAAAGACCTGTCCCGTTCGCTGAACCGCCTCATGGATTTCTGGTCGGGAACGGCGTCGCAAGAGGCGACCCGCACCGTGGTCGCCAACGCCGCCTGGGTCTCGGAGATGGCGGCGACGGCCAAGAGCATGGCCGACCCGATCCAGGACGCGGGCGGGGCGCTGCGCTCCGCGCAGGACACGATGCCGGGCAAGCCGCGCAGCGCCTGGTACGCGACCGCTGGTGGCGGCGCGGCGGCCGGGTTCGC
Source organism: Actinokineospora sp. (assembly GCF_050699995.1). Classification (GTDB taxonomy): domain Bacteria; phylum Actinomycetota; class Actinomycetes; order Mycobacteriales; family Pseudonocardiaceae; genus Actinokineospora. Next base: position 24,900 of record NZ_JBOHGC010000658.1, read on the forward strand.
CGTGGGCGGTCCCGTCGGCGCGGCCTTCGGCGCTGCCCTGGGCGGCATCGCCAGCGCGTTCGGCTTCGGCAGCAACAAGAAGAAGCTCAAGCGCAAAGCCGTGCAGACCATGCAGCGGTTCGAGGCCGCGGTCCTCGGCATCGACGGCTCGACCCCGCGTTTCGGCGGCCCGGCGACCGGCGTCAACCCGGGCACCGGCCCGGGCTCGACCCCACCGCCGGGCGTCGGCACGCCTGGCCCCGGGGTGTCGGTGCCGGGCGGCCCGTCCCATCCTGGCTGGAACGGCGGCGCACCCGTCGGTGGCACCACTCCGTCCTTCGCGCCCCCGTTCGGCTCCGGCTGGGAGGGGCGCTGGCAGGGCCTCACCAACTACGGCGGCGGCAACGCGGGCTTGGGCGCGGGCGGCCTCAACGGCTTCGGCGCGGGCGCGTTCGGCCTCGGCGCGGGCGGGCTCGGAGCAGGCCGCGGCGGTTTCGGCGCCGGACCGGGCGCCGGTGTCCGTGGGGGCAACAACGGCCGGGCGGGCGCGGGACGCTTCGGCAGGCACAACGGATTCGGTGCCGCGGGCCGCGGCTTGACAGGCGGCGGCGCCGCGGGCACGGGCGGGCGCAAGGAAGAAGACAGCGAACACCGCAGGCGGGTCCCGATCGAAGAGGACCCGTTCGCCATCACCGACATGAAGTCCGCGCCACCGGTGATCGGGCTGTAGCAACGTGAGAGGAAACACCCATGTACGTCGATGAGCCAGGCCCGATCGGGAACTTCGACGGCGCCAACGGCTGGCAGGTCGATCCCGCGCAGGTCCGCGAGTTCGCCGCCGCGGTCGAGGACGTGCGCGCCGACCTGGACGCGATCATCGCCGAGGTCGCCGACCTGAGTTCCCCCGCGTTCCAGCCGATGCTGGGCACCAGCCCCGTCGGCCAGGAGCTGGCGGAGAAGTTCAGCGATCGGCTCGGCTCCGAATCCGGGCTGCGCGGGCAGTTGGAGACCGCCCTGCAGCGCATGGAGGAGTTCGTCGCGAGCGCGGAGCGGACCGCGGCCGGCTACCAGGAAAGCGACGAGCACGCCGCCAAGCGGTTCCCGAACACCTGATGGCCGAGGTCTCCCTGCACCCGGTCGAAGTCGACCTGCTGTGTGTCTTCGCCGAAGTCGAGGCGCCGTTCCCGATCGATGTCCCCGCCTCCGGCCGCAGTGACATCGAACGCGGTGTGCTGTTTTCCGGTGCGGCGCAACAACTCCGCGACCGCGGCCTGGCAGATGAACGCGGCCCGCTCGACGTCGCCGAGGAGTTCGTCTACCTCCTGCGCGCCTGCACGGGCGTGGTCGACCTGGTCGTGCTGAGCGACGACCGCAAGCTCGCCGCGGCCGTCCTCACCGCCCAGGACGAAGCCCTGATCGTCGTGCAGGACAGCGCCGACCCCAACGGCATGATCCGCCTGCGCGCGGCCACCCTCGACGACGCGATCGGCAAGCTGGAACGGATGGTCCCGCGCGTCGACGCCCCGCTGACCGCGCCGTTCAGCCTGCCCCGCCGCGCGCTCGAGTCCGCGTTCGAGGCGATCCTGGCCGGAGCGCCGAAACCGTTGGCGCAGAACGAGATCGAAGAGATCCTCGCGGCTGGCGGAATCGACGACCGGGTGGCCCGCCGGATGGTGTCGCACCTGCAGCCGGTGCTCGGCAGCGGCCAGACCGGCGTCGCCAAGCGTGACGACACCGAAGACCAGTGGCGCCGCGTCGGCGAGGAGATCCGGTGGATCGACACCACCCGCGGGCGCTACCGGCTGGCGGGCGACGCGGACTGGATGAGCGTGAACCCCTTGGGAACAGACGACTTCCGGGCGGCCCTGCGGACCATGGCGGGGGCGGTCAGGGCGTAGGCATCTCGGCGATGAGCACCGTCACGACCGCGATCCAGGTGATGATCGTGGTCAGAAGCCAGAACTTGAGGTTGGTGAGCAGCCGGGTCATGACGGAACCTCCCATCGGGGAAGCGGGCGGGGGACCTGGGTGTCGCTGGAGCCGGGAAAGGCCTCCAGCTAAAGCCATCGGTTCTTGCGGAAGATTCGATACAGGACGAGACAGGCCGTGAAGATCACGACCATCACCAGCGGGTAACCGAACCGCCATTTGAGCTCGGGCATGAACTCGAAGTTCATCCCGTAGACGCCGACCACCATCGTCGGCACGGCGATGATCGCCGCCCACGAGGTGATCTTGCGCATGTCCGAGTTCTGCTGCAGCGTGATCTTCGCCAGGGTGGCGTCGAGCAGGGTGGTCAGCAGCTCGTCGAACGCCGTCACCCGCTCCGAGACCGTCGTCAGGTGGTCGTCGACGTCGCGGAAGTAGGAGCGCACCTCTTCCGGGATCAGCGGCGAGCAGCCCTCGGCCAGTCTGCGCAGCGGGTTGGCCAGCGGCATCACCGCGCGGCGCAGTTCGAGGATCTCCCGCTTCACCAGGTACATCTGCTCCGCGCCCACGGGGTTGCGCGGCGCGAAGACGGCCCGCTCGAGAAGATCGATGTCGTTCTCGAACGCCTCGCTGACCGCCAGGTAGCTGTCGACGATCCAGTCGGCGATGCCGTGCAACACCGCGGCGGGCCCGGCGCTGAGCCGTTCCGGCGAGCGCTCCAGCTCCTCCCGCAGGTCATGCAGGCCCGAATGGGCGCCGTGGCGGACCGTCACGACGTAGTTCTTGCCGAGGAACGCCATGATCTCGCCGGTCTCGACGATCTCGTTGGCCGTCGTCGGCGACTCGTGCTCCACGTAGCGGACCGTCTTGAGCACGATGAACAGGTTGCTCTCGTACCGGTCGAGCTTGGGCCGCTGGTGCGCGTGCACCGCGTCCTCCACGGCGAGCTCGTGCAGCCCGAAGGTCTCGGCGACGCCCTGGATCTGCTCGGCGTCGGGCTCGTGCAGACCGATCCAGACGAAGCCCTCACCCCGCGAGCGCACCTCGGTCACGGCCTCGGTGTGCGTCCAGCGGCCGGGCAGCCGCTTGCCGTCGACATACACGGCGCAGTCGACGACGTACTCCGACTTCCGCGCCGGGCTCGGGGCCTGCGGCGCGGATACGGTGTTGCGGCCTCTGCGGCCGCCGAGCGAGGGAATGAAGGCCATGGGGGTCTCCAGGTGCTCCCGCCGCGAACGGCGGACCGGACGACCTATCGCCGCTCCGGTGACGGAGCGTCCCTGCCGGACCCGCGGAAACTGCCGTCAGCGGCGGATTCCTCCGGAGGGGACGCGGGTACTACTGCAACCTGTCGCGCTTTCATGACCATGCGGGTCGCCCATGTGCGTCCTCACCTCCTCGCGGCCGGTGGCGGACCGGGCCGAATGCCCACGCCCACCAGGGCGACAGCGTACCCCCTCGGTCCGACCATCCGATGTTCAGGGATGCGCGATCACGCGCGGTGCACTCCCTCACACATCGGTTGCACCACCGGCCCGCGCGCCGTACACAGTTGTCTACTCGGCGGCCTACTCGCCGGTCACTTACTTGGAGGAACAGTGCAGTTCGGTCGGTACTACGAGGAGTTCGAGGTCGGCGCGGTCTACAAGCACTGGCCGGGCAAGACGGTGACCGAGTACGACGACCACCTGTTCTGCCTGATCACGATGAACCACCACCCGCTGCACATGGACGTCAACTACGCCGAGAACACCACCGATTTCGGCAAGAACGTCGTGGTCGGCAACTACATCTACTCCCTGCTGCTGGGGATGTCGGTGCCCGACGTGTCCGGCAAGGCGATCGCCAACCTGGAGATCGAGTCGCTGCGCCACGTGAAGCCGACTTTCCACGGCGACACCATCTACGGTGAGACCGAGGTACTCGACAAGACACCGTCGAAGTCCAAGGATGATCGCGGCGTCGTGTACGTCGAGACGCGCGGTTACAAGCAGGACGGCACCGTCGTGTGCATCTTCCGCCGCAAGGTGATGGTGCCCAAGCAGTCCTACGGCGACGCGCGCGGCGGCGAGCAGCCCGGCAGGCCTGAGCCCAAGGTGTGAAGAGCAAGACGGAGGAGCCCGTGACCGTGTCGCTGGAGGAGATCAGGCAGCGGTTGCGGCGCTTCGCCGAGTCGGAGGCGGCGGGCGTCTCCCCGCTCTACGAGCACCTCGCCGCCCGCGCCGCCGAGGACGACGCCGTCGCCGGGCTGCTGACCTCCGCGCAGCCCGGTTTCGGCCACCCGACGCTGCTGCTGGCCGCCGTGCACCGCGCGCTGCAGGCCGAACCCTTCCACGAGCTGGTGAATTACTACCCGTCGATGGGCGGCACGTACGGCCTCGACGCCGGGACGTGGCCGCTGTTCCGCACGTTCGTGGTGGAGCGGTCGGAGAAGATCCGCGCGCTTATCGCCGCGCACACCACCCAGACCAACGAGGTCCGCCGCGCCGCCCTGCTCTACCCCGCGGTCGCCTTGGCCGCCAAGCAGGCGAAGGCCCCAGTGGGCCTGCTGGAAGTCGGCTGCAGCGCGGGTCTGCTGCTCGACCTCGACCGCTACGCCTACCGCTACCAGACCGAGCAGGCGGGCCAGGTCGTCGCGGGCCCGACGAAGACCGCGCTGGGCCTGCACTGCGCGCTCGAACTCGCCCCCGGCGCCGCGCTGCCCGTTATCCCCAAGAAGCTTCCCCTGGCCGCCAAGGTGGGCCTGGACCGCGACCCGGTCGACCTCGGCGACGAGGACGCCGCGGCGTGGCTGGAGGCCTGCATCTGGGCCGACCAGCCCGAGCGGCAGCGGCTGTTCAGCACCGCGGCCGCCATGCAGCACAAGAACCCGCCGGAACTGGTCAAGGGCGACGCCGTAGCCGACCTCGCCGCCGCCGCGGGCCGGATCCCGGCGGACGTGCCGCTCGTGGTGATCACTTCCAGCGTGCTCAGCTATCTGCCCGACAGCGACCGGGCGGCGTTCGTCGAGGCGCTGCGCGCGCTCGCCGCGACCCGCCCGCTGTGGTGGGTCAGCAACGAGGGCTACGCCGCGGCACTCAGTTTCGTCCTGCCCGGGCGTGACGAACTTGTCACCGCCGAGAGTGAAACGGCGCTGGGCGTGCTGGGCCTCACGTCGTGGGCTGACGGCCGTCCGGAAGCGGTCGCGCTGGCGCGGACGTCGCCGCACGGCGAGCGCCTGCTCTGGCTGGCCTGACCTGCGCTAACGGGGTAGCACACCCCACCCGCGAAGGGTGTCCGAAAGCTGCGCGACAAGATCGTTACCGGCCTCGAGTGTGGTGAATGTCGCAAGGTCGACCCACGCTGCCTCAAGGGCGTCATCGCCTGCCCGAAGATCACCGCCCGTAACCGAACAGGCGTAGTCGTAGATCACGTACACCCCCTTGGGGCCCTTTCGCTCCACTACGCCGATCAGGTCCCCGACGATCACCGTTAACCCGGTCTCCTCCTGGAGTTCACGAACCAGTGCGACGTCGTCGGCCTCGCCGGATTCGACCCTCCCGCCAGGTAGAGACCACTGGCCGCGACCGGGATCGTTCGCCCGCCGAATCAGCAGGAGGCGGCCTGAGGAGTCACCGACGATGCCTCCGACACAGCGGATTCTCCCATTTGGACCAGCACTCATAGCTACAGAGCGTAGCCGTGCTTCTTCGGTAACGCTCCGCATTGACCCAAGCGCGGGACACCCCTCCCTAGCGGGCTCCGCGTGCGGTACAACGGTTTTCAACAAGGCCACTTCGGGTGCGGACGGAACGGGGTAGATCGCAGTGGACGTCAAGAAGGTAATGATCTTGACTGGGGCAGCGTTGCTCGTCTTCTTCCTGGTGACGCAGCCGGTTCAGTCGGCGGGCATCGTGAACTCGATCATCCAGACGCTCCGGGAGGGCGCCGAAGCGGTGATCACCTTCGCAAAAACTGTTTTCTCCGGCTGAGCCGGGTAGCGTCGAACCATGTTCGCGCCCCGAGACCCAGACGAGTACTTGCTGGACTCCGAACGCCGGGTCATCCGGGTGCGCAGGCACTGGGCGAGCCTGGTCTGGGAGGTCTTCGAGGCAGTCGCGCTCCTCGCGATCTGCGTCATGGTCTCCTACCTGCTCCCGCCGGCGGCATGGCTGGTGCAGAACATCCTCTGGTACGTCGCACTGGCCGTCGTGCTGCGCTTCACCTACCAGGTCATCGACTGGTGGGTGGAGCGCATCGTGGTCACCGACAAGCGGTTCATGATGACCACCGGGGTCATCACGACGCGGGTGTTGATGATGCCCATCGGCAAGGTCACCGACCTGACGTACAAGCGCACGGCGATGGGCCGCATCTTCGGCTACGGCACGATGGTCGTCGAGTCCGCGGGCCAGATCCAGGCGCTCAACAACATCGAGTACCTGCCCAAGCCGGAACAGGTCTATGACGCCATCTCCGAGCTTGTCTTCGGTGACAAGAAGGCGGCCGCCGAGCGGTTCTCGATGATCAAGGCGCAGCGGATGGCGCAGGGCAAGCGCAAGGCAATGAAGGGGTGACCGGCGTCATCGTCCACACTGACGCAGGTGCGGATCGACCTTCACTGCCACTCCACTGCCTCTGACGGCACCGACAGCCCGGCCGAGCTGATGCGGGCGGCCGGGCGGGCGGGCTTGGACGTCGTCGCCATCACCGACCACGACACCACGGCGGGCTGGACCGAGGCCGCCGCCGCGCTGCCGCCGGGGCTGCGGCTCGTTCGCGGCGCCGAGCTGACCTGCGTGTCGGAGGACGGCCGCGGCGGCCATTGCACGGTCCACGTGCTGGCCTACCTGTTCGATCCCGCCGCTGAGGCCGTGGTGACCGAGTACGCGCGCACGCGCGCCGAGCGCCGCACCCGGCTGCACACGATGGCCACCCGCATGGCCGCCGACGGCTACCCCGTCGACCCGCACACGCTGCTGGCCGCGATCCCCGACGACGTCCCCGCGGGCCGCCCGCACCTCGCGCAGGCCCTTGTCCGCGCCGGGATCGTCGGATCGGTCACCGAGGCGTTCACCAAGCTCCTGCACGGCCGCGACGGCTACTACGTGCCCAGCGACAAGACCGCGGTCCGCGACGCCATCGCCATGATCAAGGCGGCGGGCGGGGTCACGGTGCTGGCCCACGGGTTCGCGCACCGCCGGGGCCCGACGATCAACGCGGCGGTGGTGGCCGACCTCGTCCGGCACGGTCTCGACGGCGTCGAGATCGACCACCCCGACCACGATGAGCAGTCACGCGACGAACTGCGGTCCCTTGCGGTCAAGCACGACCTGGTGGTCACGGGCTCCAGCGACTACCACGGCACCAACAAGACCATCGCGATCGGCGCGGAGACCACCGCGCCGGCCATGCTGGACGCGATCGCCGAACGCGCCACCGGCGCCAAGATCCTGGAGGGCTGATGAGCTGGTTCGACGTCCAGATCTTCACCCACGCGCTGATCACCCTGCTGGTGATCATGGACCCGCCGGGCACGATCCCGGTGTTCCTGAGCCTCACCGGCCGCAAGACGAAGGCCACCAGGCTGCGCGCGGCCCGCCAGGCGGTGCTGGTGTCCCTCGGCGTGATCACCCTGTTCGCCATCGGCGGCGAGGCGATCCTGTCCTACCTCGGCATCGGCATCCCCGCGCTGCAGGGCGCGGGCGGGTTGCTGTTGCTGCTGATCGCCCTCGACCTGCTGACCGGCCGCGGCATGACGGAGCCGGAAGCGGTGGAGGACGTCAACATCGCCCTGGTGCCGCTGGGCACCCCGCTGCTCGCCGGCCCCGGCGCCATCGCCGCGACGATCGTCTTCGTCCGCCAGGCCGACACCGACAGCGGCGGGGGCGGCTACGTGGCTGTCGGCGCGGCCATTGTCGCGGTGCACTTCATCCTGTGGCTGTGCCTGCGCTACTCGGGCGTGGTCATCCGGATCATCAAGGACAGTGGCATCCTGCTGCTGGCCAAGATCGCCGGTTTGCTCCTCGCCGCCATCGCCGTGGAACTGATCGCCAACTCGGTGAAGGGCTTTATTTCCGGTTGAGCAGGGCGTTCAGGGCTTCCTGGGTGCGCACGATCGCGGCGGTGCCGTCGTCGTGGATCACGATGGGGCGCTCGATCAGCGCCGGGTTCGCGGCGAGCACGGCGATCCACTGCGCGCGGTGGTGCGGGAGGTCGGCGAGGCCGAGTTCCTTGGCAGGCGGCTCCTTGAGCCGGGTGATGTCCCAGGGCTCCAGGTTCAGCTTGACCAGCACCTCTTCGATCTCCGCCGCGGTCGGCGGATCTTCGAGGTAGCGGCGCACGGTGTGCTCGGTTCCCAGCTCGCCAAGAGCCGACTCGGCGCTGCGGGACTTGCTGCATCGGGGGTTGTGCCAGATTTCCACACCACGATTGTGCCCGGCGCGGGGAGTGTCGGTGTCACTGCGTACGGTGGGGGCCGTGCAAGGCCAGCTGGGTTTTGAGAGCATGCCGCGGAAGCTGATCAAGGTCACGCCGTCGCGGCTTTCGGTGTGGGCGGACTGCCCGCGCCGGTTCCGCATGGCGTACCTCGACCGCCCCACACCACCTCGCGGTGGGCCGTGGGCGCACAGCACGCTCGGCGCGGTCGTTCACAACGCGCTCAAGGCGTTGTTCGATCTGCCGGTGGGGAAGCGGACGCCTGACGCGGCGGCCGCGCTTGTCGGCACGCACTGGAAGGACGACGGGTTCGCCGGGTCCGAGCAGGCGGCCACCTTCCGCGAGCGCGCCGCGGGCTGGGTGCACGACTACGTCGCCGAGATCGACGTCAACCACGACCCGGTCGGCCTGGAACGCTGGGTGTCCGCCCCGGTGGGCACGATCGTCGCCGAGGGGCGGGTCGACCGCATCGACCAGCGCGACGGCGAACTGGTGATCGTCGACTACAAGACCGGCAAGCACGCGCTGACGACGGACGACGCCCGCGGCTCCCAGGCGCTCGCGCTGTACGTCCTGGCGGCCCGCCGGACGCTGCGCAGGCCGTGCACCAAGGTCGAGCTGCACCACCTGCCTTCGGGCACCGTGTCGTCCTGGGAGCACACCGACGAGTCCCTGGCCCGCCACCTCCGCCGCGCGGAGGAGTCGGCCGACGAGTTCCAACTCGCCACCGACACGCTCAAGGCGGGTGGCGACCCGGAAGTCCTGTTCCCGCCCACCCCGGGCCGCCAGTGCTCGTGGTGCGACTTCCGCCGCAACTGTGCGGACGGCAGGGCGGCCGGACCGCAGATCGAGCCATGGGCGATGCTCGCACCGTGACCGGCCCGACTGACCGCTTCCCGCACTCGGACCCTCGCACGGCCCGACTCCCCACCGGGACCCCCACCGCGCAGGTCGGTACCGCGACGGTCCCGTTGCCGTCGGCGGCGTACGACGGGTCACCGCGCCCGCCGCGGCGCGGGCCGAACCGGGCGGGACCCGGTGGCGGGCACGGGGAAGCCGAGGGTTTCCAGCCCGACGGGGCGCCCGGCGACTACCCGACCGAACCGTTCGATCGACCCGACACCGCCGACGACGAGCCCAGGCCGCCCGGTTTCTTGCGCGAGCTGTCCGGCGCGCTCACCCTAGGCCTGTGCGTGCTCGCCCTCGTGGTCGTCGGGCTCCAAGTGCTCGCCGCGTCCAAGGGCATGCCCGGTCCAGGCTTGCCCATCGTCCTGGGACACGCGGTCGCCGCGATCGCCGCCGTGGTCGTGCAGCGCCAGGCGGACCGCCGCCCAGGCTCGGTCGCCGCCCTGCCGGTCCTGCTGGTCGCCGCCATCACCGCGGCCACGACCTGGTTCTTCTGGTGGTCCTGACCGGGCTAGAGCCAGGTTTTCCAGGTGGGGAGGAGCGTGGCTAGCAGGTCGGTTGGGTTTTCCATGGCGGGGGAGTGGGCCGCGCCGGCGATCATGCTGAAGTCGGCTTCCAGGCGGTCGGCCATGTCGCGCTGAGTCGACGGCGACCACGCGTCGTCCTCGGCGCCGCAGACCACCAGGCAGGGGGTGCCGCGGGCCCGCAGGGCGCGGGCGAGGTCGCCGACCAGGTCGGGTTCGCCGCGCAGGCCGGTGCCCATGCCGACCAGTGCCGCGACGGTGTTGCGCAGGAACCGATCGCGCAGGAACACCCGCTGCTCGGCGGGCATGGTCTGCCAGCGCGGGTTGCTCGCGTTCAGCTTCTCCAGCACGTCGTGCGTAGGCCCGATCCCGTGCTGGTGCAGGACCGGCTCCGCCAGCTCCAGCACCGCTCGCCGCCCACCCGAAGGCAGCTCACCCGGACCCGAGCTGAGCAGTGTCAGCCCGGCCACCGGCGCCCCCGCGAGCACGGCTCGACGGGACACCAGGCCGCCGTACGAGTGGCCCATCAGCACCACGGGACGACCGTCGGCGGCGAGCTTGCCGACCAGTTCCGCCACGACCTGACCCAGCGGCGCGGGCAGGAACGACGCCTCGTCGCTCGGCCCCGGGGAGTCCTGCTGACCCGGCAGGTCGATGGCGACGACGTCGAATCCGGCGTCGGCGATCGGGTCGAGCAGCGGCGCGAAATCCTCTTTGGACCCCGTGTAGCCGGGCACCAGCAGCGCGATCGGGCCCTCACCGCGGATGCGCAGGGCGCCGATCGGTCCGTAGGGCCCGGACAGGTCGGCGCGGACGGCCCGGTGCGGGCTCAGCTGCGAGTGCATGAACCGAGTGTGCCGCGCGCGGCGGTCAGTGCAAAGCCACGAGGGTCGTGCCGCGCTGTTCGAGCACGATCGGACCGATGGAGCTCATCGTGACGACGCCCGTGTGGTTCGCCCGGTCGACGGGGATGCGGCCGACCTCCTTGCCGTCGGCCTGGCTGACCACCGAGATGGCGTCCTTGACCGGAAACAGTGCCCGCCCGGCGAAAACGGTGCCGGGGCCGAGCGTGTCCTTGATCGTCCACAGAGGACGAAGCTCGGTCGCGGAGACGACGATCGTGCGGGACCCGCTGAACCAGTGGAACGCGCCCGTGGCCTTCGTCACCGGCGACGCCCGGCCGGGCGGGTCGGCGCGCAGGTCGTCGGGACCGAGGTCGAGGTCGTAGGTCGCGGCCTGGGCACCCTCGGCGCCGTAGACGACCAACCGGTTGGGCGAGGGCATGGCGACCGCGGTGAGTTCGTCGTTCATCGCGACGACCTGGGCCGACTCGCTGCCGAGAACGCTGCTCAGCACCTCGACCGGCTTGTCCGCCTCGTTGTCCTTGCCCGTGGCCTTGTAGACCGTCAGGCGGGCCGCCGCGTCGTTCGGGCAGCGCTCGATGACGGCGATCTTGTTCGACGCCGCGTAGGCGGACTTGTAGGTGCATCCCGTGCGCGGCTGCTTCTCCGCGTTGACCATCGCCGGGACCTGGCCGTAGTCCATCGTCTCGACGAGGTCCGAGCGCACGCTCGTGAGCAGGCGCTCTCCCGTCGCCGTCAGGTAGACGCCGTCGCCGATCAGCCGGGTGCCGCGTTCGGCGTCGCTGTTGCGCTGCCGGTCCCGCTTGCCGCTCACCGGGTCCAGCGACGTCATCTCGCTGCAGCCGCCCGCGTGCCGGGGGTCGCTGTCGGGCAGCGCGTTCTCGGTCGTGCGGAACAGCGCCACCGCGTTGCGCCACTGCGTGCTGACGGTGCACAGCTCCAGGTCGCGCCGGTAGGTCCAGCGGACGTCCCCGGTCTCCGGGTCGCGCCCGGCCACCTCGCCGCCGCGGCCGGTGACCACGGTCGGTCCGGCGATCACGGGCTCCCACGTGGCGGGGCTCTCCGCGCGCCAGACCTCGCCGAGGGACGGCGGGAAGAACTCCGGCGCCGCGGGTTCCTCGTACTGCCGTTCCGTGGTGATCGAGGTCGTGGCCCGCAGATCGCTCTTCTGCCACACGACGACGACGGCCGCGACGAGCGCGACGACGATCAGGCCGATGCCCGCGTAGTCGCGCTTGCGGTTGAACCGGGTGCGCGGCGCGCGCGGCGGCGGAACGTCCCCTTCGAGGACGTCCTCGCTGCCCACACCGTCAGAGTCCGCGGAAGTCACGGACGCTAGTCTGCCGCGCCCGATGTGTCGTTGGCGTTCGAACTCGCGTCCGCGCCGACCTCGGCGCCGGAGCGCCTGCGCCTGCGACGTGCCCGCGCGGGCTTGTCCTCGGTGCCGCCGGTCTCAGTCGGAGCCGCCGTCTGGGCCTCGCCCGCGGCGTCGACACCGGAGCGCCTGCGCCGACGGCGGGGCCTGCTGGCGCGGTCCTCGGACTCCTCACCCGACGTGCGGGTGGCGGCGTCCTCACCGCCCGCACGGCCACGCGAGGACGAGACCCGGGTGGTGCGGACCGGGGCGGCGCCGCGGCCGCGGCCGGGACGCTTCTGGCCCATGTCCTCCTCCGGTTCGGCGTCGAGGCCCGCGCGGGTGCGCATGGCCAGCGGCAGCCTGCCGGTGGAGCCCTCGGGGATGCCGAGGTCGCTGAACAGGTGCGCGGAGGTCGAGTACGTCTCCACCGGCTCGGGCATGTCCAGGCCGAGGGCGTCGCTGATGCCCTTCCAGCGGGGCTCCTCGTCCCAGTCGACCAGGGTGATCGCCACGCCGGTCTTGCCCGCGCGGCCGGTGCGGCCGATGCGGTGGACGTAGGTCTTCTCGTCCTCGGGACACTGGTAGTTGATCACGTGCGTGACATCGGTCACGTCGATGCCGCGGGCGGCGACATCGGTGCAGACCAGGACGTCGACTTTGCCGGAGCGGAACGCGCGAAGCGCCTGCTCGCGGGCGCCCTGGCCGAGGTCGCCGTGCACGGCGCCCGCGGCGAAGCCGCGCTCGGTCAGCTCGTCGGCGACCTTCTGCGCGGTGCGCTTGGTGCGGGTGAAGACCATGGTCAGACCGCGGCCCTCGGCCTGCAGCGAGCGGGCCACGACCTCGATCTTGTCCAGCGAGTGCGCCCGGTAGGAGAACTGCTCGGTGCGCTCGTGGGTGGCGCCCGCGTCGTTCTCCTCGGCCCGGATGTGCGTGGGCTGGGTGAGGAACGTGCGCGCCAGGGTGATGATCGGGCCCGGCATGGTGGCCGAGAACAGCATCGTCTGGCGCTTGTCCGGGACCATGCGCAGGATGCGCTCGATGTCGGGCAGGAAGCCCAGGTCGAGCATCTCGTCGGCCTCGTCGAGGACCAGGCCGGAGACCTTGCCCAGGATCAGGTCCTTGCGCTCGGCCAGGTCGAGCAGGCGGCCGGGGGTGCCAACCACGATGTCGACGCCCTTGCGCAGCGCGGCGACCTGGGGCTCGTACGGGCGGCCGCCGTAGATGGCCAGGACGCGCGCGCCGAGGTGCTTGCCCGCGTCCTTGAGGTCGTGGGTGACCTGCAGGCACAGCTCGCGGGTCGGGACCACGACGAGGACCTGCGGGGTGCCGTCACCCGGGGTCTCGAGCCGCTGCAGCAGCGGGACGCCGAAGCCGAGGGTCTTGCCGGTGCCGGTGCGGGCCTGACCGATGAGGTCGTCACCCGCCAGCGCCAGCGGGAGCGTCAGCTCCTGGATGGCGAAGGTCCGAATGATGCCCGCCTCGGTCAGCGCGCGGACGATCTCCTCGCGGACGCCCAGCTCGGCGAAGGTCGGTGCTTCTTCCTTCACCGGCGCGCCCGCCACGAGCGGGTGCGACGTGTCGGTCTCGGGAACGCCCGCGACGCTGTGGTCCAGCGTCACGGGGTCGAGATCGACGGCTGGGGTAGTGCTGTCAGTGTTGTCACTGTCGTGCGTCAGGGTGATCAGCCTCTCTCATACCAGCGCGCACTGCCCTGGACGGGCCCTCGACCGCACCGGATTCCCTACGCCGGCGCAGGAGGCCCAAGAGGTATGCGCGCACCCTCACACTCGGTCCGCGGCGTGCTTCGCCACGAGTTTCCCGAGGTCCTCGTCAGCCCTGCGTCGCCTGCCGAGACGGCGGCGAGACACGGGCGTCCTGCCGAGTCTACCCGCGACGGTCGCCCGATACGCTGCCAACCATGGAGAACGCTGAGCCTGAGGTGTCCCGGGGCGTGTTGTCGGCTGCTGTAGTGGACCTGCTCGGCGTGCTGGCCTATGGCGAATTGTCCGCTTTCGACCGCATGTCGGAGGACGCCAGGTCGGCCCCGACGGTGGCCGGGCGGGCCGCGCTGTCGGCCATGGCCGCCGCCGAGATGGGGCACTACGCCAAGATCGAGAAGTTCCTCGCCGGGCATGGGGTGGAGATCGAGGACGCGATCCGTCCGTTCATCGCCCACATCGACACCTGGCATGCGTCGACCGCGCCCCGCTCGTGGCTGGAGTCGCTGGTCAAGGCCTATGTCGGCGACGGTCTGGCGGCCGACTTCTACCGCGAGATCGCCAACTGGCTCGACGAGGAGACCAAGGCGCTCGTGCTCGAGGTCCTCGCCGACACCGGCCACTCCGCCTTCGCCGAGCGCGAGGTCGCCGCCGCCATCGAGCGCGACGGCACCGTGCGCGACCGGCTCGCCCTTTGGGGCAGGCGGCTGCTGGGCGAGGCGCTGACGCAGGCCCAGTACGTCGTGGCTGAACGCGACAGCCTCGCCGAGCTGATCGTGGGCGGCACCGGCGACCTCGCGGGCATCGCCGCCCTGTTCCGCAAGCTGCAGCAGCAGCACGGCAAGCGGATGACCGCCCTCGGCCTTGGCTGACCCGAGTCCCCAACTCCCGACAACGACTTCTCACTTCAACTGTGGACAAGTCGGCCCGAGATGGGAACTCGGTGTCGGGGCGTGGGGACTCGCGATTACGCGCGTGGTGAAACTCGCAGGGCCTGAGCGGTCGTCGGGGCCGATCTCCACTAGCCTGCGATGGTGAAACAGTCGTATGACGCACGGAGGTCTGGCGTGGAGGTCAAGGTCGGTGTCGCGGACACCGCGCGGGAAATTGTCCTGAACAGCGCGCAGACTCCCGACGAGGTCGAGGCCATGGTGGCCGCGGCGCTGAAGGACCAGCAGGGTCAGCTAGTGCTGCTCGACGACAAGGGCCGCCGCTTCGTGATCCCGTCGGCGCGCATCGCCTACGTCGAGATCGGCGGCGCCGACGCCCGCAAGGTCGGCTTCGCCCCCTAAGGGCATCGCAGACAACACGATGGCCACCTACCGCAAGGAGGTGGCCATCGGTGTTTCCAGGCTCAGCTGTCGGCGTGGTCCAGCGTGGTCTGCACGACGAACGGCGGCCTGCTGGTGCCCATGATCCTGTAGCGGTCCCACGGGTCCGGGTCGGACAGCTCGCCGTCGGCTTCCGCGCCGGGCGTGCGCAGCGTCGCCTTGGTCTTGCGGCCGCCCACCGCCTCGGAGACCGCCGGGTCGGCGTCGATGCGGCCGTACCAGCGGTAATAGCCGTCGATGGGCTGGAAGTGGCCGCGCAGCGTGACCCGGACGTCGAATTCCTGCTCGCCGATCACCAGCGTCGCGGAACCCGTGTAGCCGTCGTCCTCGGGGTGCTCTTCATGGTCCATGGGGGTTGCTCCTAGCCCGCCGCGGTGCCGCTGTCGGCGGCGTCGCCGTTGGTCAGTTTCACGATCTTGTTGATGTCCAGCGGCTTGTGCGGGTCGATGGTGACGCCGTAGCTGCGCAGGGTGCCGTCGACCGCGGCCCAGATGGTCATGGTCAGGTACTCGACGACCGCGTCGCGGCCCATCGTGCGCCGCTCCAGCCACCACTCGCCGACGTTCTGCACCATGCCGACGATGCCGTGGCCCCAGACCTCCGCGCCGCCCGAATCGATCTTGAACGCGCGCATGTAGTCGCCGAGCAGGCTCGACAGGGCGTTCGCGATGACCTCTTTGTCCTCGGCGACGATGTCCGCGTCGATCTTGCGGTCGGCGAACGTGCTGCGCACGAGCAGGCGGTAGAGGTTCGGGTACTCCTCGATGAAGGAGAAGAACGCGTCGAGGCTCTTGCGGATGCGCGGCATCGGCGCCTCTTCGCGGTTCATCGCCGGGATGAGCCGCTCGAAGAGGATCTCGGTCGCCCGGTGGCCCAGGGCCAGGAACAGGTCCGCCTTGTCGGTGAAGTGCCGGTAGAGGACGGGCTTGGTGACCCCGGCCTCCGCCGCGACGTGCTCCATGGCCAGGTCGGGCCCGTGTGTCGCCAGCGCCCGCAGCGCGGCTTCGACGAACTCCTCCCGCCGGGCGGCGCGGTGCGACTTCCACCGGTCCCGCCGGGCGTCCCCGGAATCCGTCGAGCTGCGTCCCTTGACACGATCCGTCATGGATTGCATGCTACCAGAAGTAACTGTTACCTGCAGTCACACGCATGCCGAGGAGATGACTCGACGATGAGCCGCGCTCTACAGATCGCCAAGGTAGCCGACCGGGAGAAGACCGCGGGTCGTTTGCTCAAGTCTTCGGCTGAAAAGTTCTACGACCCCGACATCGACATCGACTGGGAAGCGCCGGTCGTCGACGGTCTGCACTACCATCCGGAACACCGCATCTCGCTCTACGGCACCGAGATGTGGGACCGGATGACCCCGGAGCAGCGCATCGAGCTGGGCAAGCACGAGATCGTCAGCATCGCGAGCACGGGCATCTTCTTCGAGGTCCTGCTCATGCAGATGCTGCTCAAGCAGGTCTACCGCAACGACCCGACCACCAACCACGTGCACTACCTGCTGACCGAGATCGCCGACGAGTGTCGGCACTCGACGATGTTCGGCAAGGCGTGCAAGCGCCTCGATGCGCCCGCCTACGGCCCGCGGGTATGGGTCAAGCAGCTGGCCAAGATCCTGCCGGCGATCGGCCGCGGCCCCTCGACCTACGCCGCGATCCTGGTCGCCGAGGAGGTCCTCGACCGCATGCAGCGTGAGGCGACCGCCGACGAGACCATGCAGCCGCTGATCCGCATGGTCAACCGCATCCACGTCCTCGAAGAGGCTCGGCACGTGACCTTCGCGCGGGCCGAGGTCGCCAACGGCATGGCCGAGGCGGGCTGGTTCGCCAAGAAGTACCACCGGCTGCTGACCGCGCTGGTGTCCTACTTCGTGGCGCTGAGCTTGGTGAACCCGAAGGTCTACAAGGCCGTCGGCCTCGACCCGCGGGCCGCCCGCAAAGCCGCGCGGAACAACCCGCACTTCCAGGCCACGATGGCGTACTGGGGCGAGCGGATCATGGGCTTCCTCCGCGAGGCCGACCTGGTCGGCGGACCTGGGATGGTGCTGTGGCGTCACTCGATGTTGCTCCCGCGATGACCTTCCACACGTCGGACGGCGTCCGGCTCAACGTCGTCGAGAGCGGGTCCGGCCCGGACACCCTCGTGCTGCTGCACGGCTGGGTGATGGACCACCGGTCCTGGGACCACGTCGCCGCCGAGACGCGCGGGGTGCGCGTCCTGCGCTACGACGCCCGCGGCCACGGCTCGTCCGGTCCCGGGCCGAAGTCGGCGGCGACGATCGACCGGCTCGCCGACAATCTCGCCGAAATCATCACCCACCGCGCGCCTGGCCGGGTCTTCCTCGCGGGCCACTCGCTGGGCGGGATGACGATGATGGCGCTGGCCGACCGGCACCCGAAACTGGTGGCCGAACGCGTCGCAGGGGTCGCGTTCGTCAACTCGGCTTCGGGTGGGCTCGCCGAGCTGACCTTCGGGCTGCCGAGGTGGGTCGCCGCGCCGATCCTGTTCATCGAGATGCTGGCGAACATGCTGATCGCCCGGCTGCCCGGACGCAGGCTGCTCAGCCCGCGGCTGTGCTCGGTGACCTGGCCGCTGGTGCGGTTCCTCGCGTTCGGCCGCAAGCCCGGCAAGGGGCACGTGGCCGCCGCGGCGGGCCAGCTCGGGGCGTGCAGCCCGTCCGGGATGGTGGCTTTCCGGGAGGAGCTGAAGTCGCACGAACGCGCGCCCGCGCTGCGGGTGTTCAGCGACGTCCCGGCGATCGTGCTGGCGGGCGACCGCGACCGGCTGTGCACCGTGGCGCTGGCCCAGGCCATCACGGACGCGCTGCCCAAGGCCGATCTGGTGGTCTACCCGGGCGCCGGGCACATGCTGCCGTACGAGCGGACCGCGGAGGTCGCGGCGCACCTGTCGAGGCTGGTTGCTCACACGGGAGTTCTCACCAAAGCTACTGCGTAGTAGGTTAGGTGGGTGGCTGACTCTTTCCGCACCTCGGACGACCTCGACCTGCACGTCGTCGAAACCGGTCCGTCGACCGCGCCGGTGACCGTGTTGCTGGCCCATGGGTGGACCAGCTCGCACGCCGTCTGGGACCACGTCGTGGCCGAACTCGGCCCGGACGTGCGGACCATCAGGTACGACCACCGCGGACACGGCCGTTCGGCGCCCGCCCCGGTCGACGCCGCCACGATCGCGCACCTCGCCGACGACATGGCGGAGCTGATCATGGCCAAGGCGCCGACGGGCAAGCTCGTGCTCGTCGGGCACTCGATGGGCGGCATGACGATGATGGCCCTCGGCGAACGCCACCCCGAGATCACCCAGCGGGTGAGCGCGGCGCTGTTCGTCTCGACGTCGTCGGGGCGGATGAGCGAGGTGACCTTCGGCCTGCCGAAGCCACTGGTCCGGGCCTACGTGAAGCGCGCCAAGCGTCCCACCGGTTCGAAGCCGTCGACGGCGCCGAGGCGTCCGCGCAAGCGGGCGGTCAAGGTGGAGGTGCCCGCGCCGGTGCAGCGCGCGCTGTCGCTCGCCGTGACTCGCTGGCTGGTGTTCGGCAGCCGCTTCCGGATGATCGACGTGCGGGCGACAGCCGACCACGCCGCCGCGGTCCACCGCCGCACCGCCGCCCTGTTGCGCCGGAGCATCAGCAAGCACGATCGGGTCTCAGCACTGGACGCGTACGCGCACGCCGATGTGCGTGTGCTGGTCGGAGACCGTGACCGGCTCACCCCGGTCGACCATGCGCGGGCGATCGCCGACGCCCTCCCGAATGCCCGGTTCGTGCTGTACCCGGCGGCGGGCCACATGCTCCCGTATGAACGGGTTCGTGAGGTCGCGACACAGATCCGCCGGGCCGCCGCGGCATGATCGGCTAGTGCCCGCAGTGCTTGTGGGGCACCAGCTGCTGATCCGCCGCCACGAGAAGTCGTTCGCTGATCAGGTAGTCCGGCAGCTCATGGCGGTGTCCCTGCGGGGCGCCCCAGATTTCGGTGACCACCTCGTTCAGTGCCCGCTCCAGCTGGGTGAACGACGTGAGCCCCATGCACAGCCGGGTCTGCATCCGGTCGAGCGGCGCGGGCGAGGCGATGCCGGGCGTGAAGTACTCCCGGTAGTACGCCGCCAACACCGTGCGGTGGCGCGGTTTCCGGCTCAGCAGCAACTCCACCCGCACCGCCGCGCCGGAGAGGCCGAACGCCGTCGGTGGTCCGATGTGGACAGTCTCCGTGGTCGGCGGTGTGTCGCTGACGATCAGCCGCACCCGGTAGCGGGAGTCCCACACGTGCAGCTCCGATTCCCCATCCGGCAAGGGAAACGCGCACCGCTCGCCGACCGTGAACCGGCGGCTCTCGCCCGCCACGTACACCGCCAGCGGCGCCTGCTTGCTGTTGACCACCCACCAGCGTCCGTTCATATGCCGCAGATACGGCGCGTTGCAGCCGCGGGACAGGCGTTCGTCGGTGCCCGCGCTGAGGAAGTCGCGGTCCAGCGTCAGCTGTTCGTCCGGTGAAAGCTGGCGTGGTTCGGGCAAGCAGTGGTAGTCGACCGTCAGACAGGCCATGCGCCACCTCACACGATGTCGGCGACGACCACCGTCACGTTGTCGTGCGCGCCGGCGTCGCATGCGAGCTTCACCAACGTGGACGTGCAAGTCTCCGGGTCCGTTGCCCGCAGGTCCGCCAAGATCGGGCCCAGGTCCTCGCCGAGGGCGTCGGTCAGGCCGTCGGTGCACAGGACGTAGCGCTCGCCGAGCACCGCGGGGCGTGACCACGTCTCGGGCTCGATCTCGGTGTCCAAGCCCACGGCTCGCACCAGGGCCGCGCCCTTCGGGTGCCGTTCGGCCTGTTCCGGGGTCAGGTGCCCGGCCGCCAGGAGTTCGGCGGCCAGGCTGTGTGGCCAGGTGATGCGCTCGGACTCGACGAACGTGACGCTGTCGCCGACGTGGGCGCCCAGGACGTGGCCGTCCGCGAGCACCGCGATCTCCAGGGTCGTGGCCATTCCCGTGGTGTTCGGGTCCTCGGCCGCCCGGGCGCGGACGGCCTTGTTCGCGAGTCGGGCCGCCGTGCCCGGGTCCACGAGCGGACCGGCCGCGACGACCGCGTCGACCGCGAGTCGGGACGCCACCTCGCCCGCGGGGGCCCCGCCGACGCCGTCGGCGACGACGAGCAGCTGGCCCTCCGCGTGGAACGAGTCCTGGTTGTTGGTGCGGCCGCCGAGCACGCTGGCGCCCGCTACGTGCATCCTCATGAGTCCACCGTGCCGCATTTCGCGCGAAGTCAGCAGGGGGAGGCCTCTCCCCGCCCGGTCAGTCGTGCGGTTGCAGCGGGAAGCCGCCACCGATGCCGCGCCACGCCAGGTTGGAGATCAGGGCGATCGCCTCGTCCTTCGGCATCGCCCGGTTGTCCTCCAGCCACGCGCGGGCCGCCACCTGGCTGACCCCCACCAGGCCGACCGCGAGCAGCCGCGCGCGGTGCACGTCCAGGCCCGCGTCGGCGGTGATGGTGGCGGTGATGGCATCCACGCTGGCCGTCGTGGCCCGGTCGATGGCGTCGCTGACCAGCGGCTCGCCGCGCAGGTCTGACTCGAAGACGAGCCGGAACGCCTGGCTCTCGCCGTCGACGAAGTCGAAGTACGCGCCGACGGCGTTGCGCACCCGGACCTTGTTGTCGGTGGTGGAGTCCATCGCGGCGTTGACCCGGCGGATCAGCTCGTCGACGTGCTTCTCCAGCAGCGCCATGTACAGCTCGAGCTTGCCGGGGAAGTGCTGGTAGAGGACCGGCTTGCTGACTCCGGCGCGCTCGGCGATCTCGTCCATACCGGCGGCGTGGTAGCCGTTGGCCGCGAACACGTCCTGGGCGGCGGCGAGCAGCTGTGCCCGGCGCGCGGTCCGCGGGAGTCTGGCTCCCCGGCCGACCCCGTTCTGCTGAATCGTCTCAGACATTCAAGTCTCCACCCTCAGTTGTGCCTACGGGCCGGGATCGCCAACCCGCGACGGGTGGTTCGACCGTACTACTGGGTAACCCCATTCGGGTTCAGTGTCCAGCCATACGGACAGCCCGTCCAGTATCGGACGTGACACAGGTCTCACCCGAGCGAGGGCCTGAATCGCACTGCACACTGGTCAGGTGTCCCTTTCCTCCACTTTCCGCGCGCCGCTCACCCGGGTCCCGCTGTCGGAGACGCAGCTGCCGCCCCTGGACCTGTCCAGCCCGGCCTGGCCCGGGGAGGAGATCACCGCAGGCGGTCACACCCTGCACGTGCGGCGCACGCCCGGCGCGGGCGACGAGACGGCTGTCTACGTGCACGGCCTCGGCGGCTCCGCGATGAACTGGACCGACCTCGCGGGGCAGCTCAGCGGGCAGGCGCCGGGCCTGTCGGTGGACCTGCCCGGCTTTGGCCGGACATCGCCGGCGGAGGCGTTCCCGTACACCCTCGAAGCCCACGCCGACACGGTCGCCGAGTGGCTGCGCGGCCTGGACCTGGGCCGGGTGCACCTGCTGGGCAACTCGATGGGCGGGGCGATCTCGATGGTGCTCGCCGCCCGCCACCCGGACCTGCTGCGCACGCTGACCCTGATCTCCCCGGCCGTGCCCGACCTGCGGCCCAGCGTCAACCGCATGTCCGACCCGCGGATGGCCTTGGCGCTGCTCCCGGTGATCGGCCCGTCGATGCGCAAACAGCTGGCCCGGCTCAGCCCCCGCCAGCGCGCCCAGCAGCTGCTCGACCTGTGCTTCGCCGACCCGAGCCTGGTCACCGAGGAGCGCCTGGACGAGGCGGCCCACGAGTTCGCCGAGCGGGCGAAGCTCGCCTGGGCGAACCCGGCCCTCGCCCGCAGCACGCTCGGGCTGATCCGCGCGTGGATGGTCCCGCGGACCCGCTCGCTGTGGACGCTCGCGCCCAAGATCACCACGCCGACGCTGGTGGTCTGGGGCACCGAGGACAAGCTGGTCACGGTCCGCAAAGCGCCCCGCGTCACCCGGCTGCTGCCGCACGCGCGGCTGCTGGTGCTGCCCCGGGTGGGCCATGTCGCCCAGATGGAGCGACCCGTCACCGTCGCCCGTGCGGTACTCGGTCTCTGGGAGGCGGCGGCGCGGGGTGACTGGTAGCCCACAGTGCGCTTACCCCTCAGTGCACTGCTCCGAACCGGTGATGTGGCACCCTAGATGCCGTGAGCGACACCTCCCAACGTGAGCGCGACGCGCGCACCGGGGGTTCGCGTCGCCCGCCGGAGCGCCGCACCTCGGCTGAACCGCTGGCCGCGTCCTGGGCCCCGAAGCCGCCGCCCCGCCGTCGTCCCAGCAGGTCCAAGGGCGCGCGGGGCATCCTCGCGACGTACGGCTGGCGCGTCTACGCCCTGCCCGTCCTGGTCGCGGTGACCGCGCTCGTCGCCGTTCAGACGGCCGGGGAGAAAGTGCCCGACACCACGGCCGCGGCCAGCACCGAGGCCGTGATCGGACCCGGCGGCCCCACCGAGGAGACGTCGCTCCCGCCGGATGTCCAGGAGACGCCGCCAGCCCCCGTCGACGTGAACATCCCGTCGGCCGAGCTGCCCAACGGCGGCGCGTACACCCAAACGGGCGCGGGCAAGTGGCACGTCGTGCCGGGCGAGACCGCCAAGGTCGGCACCGGCGCGAAGTTCTTCACCTACACCGTCGAGGTCGAGGACGGCATCGACGCGACGTCGTTCGGCGGTGACGACGCGTTCGCCAAGCTCATCGACCAGACCCTCGCCGACCCGCGCGGCTGGACCGGCGGCGGTCAGATCTCGGTGCAGCGGGTCCCGGCGACCTTCCCGAACCCGACCATCCGGATCAGCCTGACCAGCCCGGACACCGCGCACCGCGGCGACATGTGCGGCTACTCGATCAAGTACGAGTCCTCGTGCTGGCGCGGCACGGAGAAGCGACTGATGATCAACCTCGCCCGGTGGGTGCGCGGCGCGGTGGCCTTCGGCGGCGACATGCTGACCTACCGGCAGTACGCCATCAACCATGAGATCGGCCACGCCTTCCGCAACGGCCACGTCGGCTGCGCCCAGGAGGGCGCGCTCGCCCCGGTGATGATGCAGCAGAGCTTCGGCGTGGCGAACAACTACGTCGCCCAGCTCAACCGGGCTGTCGGGGTGCGTGACGCGGTCAAGGAGGACGGCCTCACGTGCAAGCCGAACGCCTGGCCTAACCCGACGGCGAAGCCAGCGGGCTGATTCCCGCATGTTGGAACCCCGGGAAGCGCGGGTGGGATTCCGGCGTTGCAACGGACGACAATCGGGATAGACCCGTGGTCCGTGAGGATCGCAACTAGGAGGGACCCTGATGCCAGGCACTTTGCCGCCGCTCGTCGAGCCGGCGCAGGAGCTGACCAAAGAAGAGGTCGAGCGGTACAGCCGCCACCTCTTCATCCCCGACGTCGGCATGGCCGGGCAGAAGCGCCTGAAGAACGCCAAGGTCCTGGTCGTCGGCGCGGGCGGCCTCGGCAGCCCCGCGCTGCTGTACCTGGCCGCGGCCGGGGTCGGCACGCTCGGCATCGTCGACTTCGACGTGGTCGACGAGTCCAACCTGCAGCGCCAGGTCATCCACGGCGTCTCGGACGTGGGCAAGCCCAAGGCCCAGTCGGCCAAGGAGTCGATCGCCGAGATCAACCCGCTGGTCAACGTGATCCTGCACCAGGAGCACCTGAACTCGACCAACGCACTCGACATCTTCGAGCCGTACGACCTGATCCTCGACGGCACCGACAACTTCGCCACCCGCTACCTGGTGAACGACGCCGCGGTGCTGCTGGGCAAGCCGTACGTCTGGGGCTCGATCTTCCGCTTCGAGGGTCAGGCGTCGGTGTTCTGGGAGGACGCGCCGAACTCCCAGGGCCTGAACTACCGCGACCTCTACCCCGAGCCGCCGCCGCCCGGCATGGTCCCGTCGTGCGCCGAAGGCGGCGTGCTGGGCGTGCTGTGCGCGTCCATCGGCTCGGTGATGGTGACCGAGGCGATCAAGCTGCTCACCGGCATCGGCGAGCCGCTGCTCGGCCGCCTGATGGTGTACGACGCGCTGGAGATGTCGTACCGGACGATCCGCATCCGCAAGGACCCGGAGTCCAAGCCGATCGAGGGTCTGATCGACTACGACGCGTTCTGCGGTGTCGTGTCCGACGACGCCCAGCAGGCCGCCGCCGGCCACACGATCACCCCGCGCGAGCTGAAGGACAAGTTCGAACGGGGCGAGGACTTCGCGCTGATCGACGTCCGCGAGCAGCACGAGTGGGAGATCGTCAACATCCCCGGTGCGGTGCTGATCCCCAAGGACAAGATCCTCTCGGGCGCGGCGCTGGCCGAGCTCCCGCAGGACAAGCCGATCGTGTTGCACTGCAAGTCCGGCGGCCGGTCCGCGGAGGCGCTGGCGGCGCTGCACCAGGCCGGCTTCCGCGACGCGGTGCACGTCGGCGGCGGCGTGCTCGGCTGGGCCAGGGACGTCGACCCGAGCCTGCCGACCTACTGAGCGGAGCCAAGCCGGTAGCGTGCCGGATCGTGAGTGCGTCCCCACCGCCCCTGCACGTGCGTGCGGCTTTCGGTGTCAAGGAGATCGAGCCCGAGCTCCTCGACACCGGGCCGCAGTGGCGGTGTGGCGAGCTCGCGCTGCGACCGGCCACCAACACCGCCGAGGCGACCTGGGTCGCCCAGACCCTCGGCGACCTGCACGTACCCGAGCTGCGTATCGGGCGGCCGGTGCGGGCCAGCGACGGGCGTTGGGTGGTCGGCGGCTGGGCGGCGTTCCACCACCTCGACGGCCGGCCCGAGCCGCGCTACGACGAGGTCGTCGCCGCGTCGCTGCGGTTGCACAAGGCCACCGCCGACCTGCGCGTGCCTCGCTTCCTCGCCGCCCGGACCGACGTGTTCGCGGTGGCCGACCGGGTCGCGGCCGGCTGGGGCGAGTCGGCCGAGGAGGCCCGCCTCGACCCGGCACAGGGCGGCCGGCTCTTCGACGTGCTCGCCGGCACCCGCAAGCCGCTGACCGTCAAGTCGCAGGTCGTGCACGGCGACCTGTTCGGCAACGTCCTCTTCGACGGTGATGCCGCACCCGGCATCACCGACTTCACCGCCTACCACCGGCCCGCCGAGTGGGCGGCCGCGGTGGTCGTCGTCGACGCGCTCGCCTGGGGCGGCGCGGACGACGGCATCCTGCGTCGCTGGTCGCACCTGCCCGAGTGGTCCCAGGCGCTGCTGCACGCGCTGCTGTTCCGCCTCGCCGTGCACGCCATGCACCCGCACTCGACCGAGCAGTCCCTGCGCGGCCTCGAGCGCGCCGCGCACCAGATCACACAGCTGTGACGCTCGACCCAAGCACCCGCCACAACAGCTCGGCACACGCCCGCAGCGGGTCCCCGTCCATGATCGCCGTGCCGACGACCAGCGCCAGCGCCGTGATGACGAGCGCGTTGACGTTGGCCTGCCGGGACTCCAGCAGCAGCGCGGCGATCAGCACGAACGGCACGCCGCCCAGCACGTAGGCGAGGACCAGCTGCGCCGTGAGCGAGTAGTCGCCGGCGAACGTCGCCGCGGCAGCGTAGCCCCAGCCGGCGAACCCGCCGCCGCCGACGACCAGCACCCACAGCGCGCCCGCGCGGCCGGTCGGCGGCAGCCAGGTGACCTCGAGCGTGCCCCAGGCGAGCAGCCCGAGCGCGGCGAACAGCGCGGCCAGCATGCCGAGGACCCCGAGCACGGACAGGGTCGGCAGTTCGTCCACCGGTTGGACCGGCAGGCTGCCCCGGTCGAGCGTGAAGAGCACCGCGAGCGTGCCGGTCGTCGCCGAGCCCACCACCCACGTGCCCACCAGATGCCGCACCACCAGGCTCAACACGGTCCTCCGGGAATAATTGAGCGTGCAACTACCTTGTTTCCGGCGTAGGCTCATCCTGACCTCAGAGGAGGGTGTCATGCCGGCCATCACCGCGGACACGCTGACCTTGTCCCGTCTCCCCGAGCTGCCCCTGCCCGACACCGCGTGGCGCGGCGTCGGCCGGGTGGTCACCTCGCAGCGGTTCCTGGAGGGCGAGGGCTTCCAGGTCCGCCGGCCGTTCCCCGGCGTCGACCTGGCGCTGGCCGACCCGTTCCTGCTGCTGGACCACATGGGCGCCGTCGAGTACGGGCCCGGCGAGGCGAAGGGCGCGCCGTGGCACCCGCACCGCGGCTTCGAGACTGTGACGTACATGATCGACGGCGCGTTCGAGCACACGGACTCGATCGGCGGCGGCGGGCTCATCACCGACGGCGCGACGCAGTGGATGACCGCCGGGGCCGGCATCCTGCACAACGAGGTGCCGCCGCAGGACATGGTCGCTCGCGGAGGTCTCTTCCACGGCGTGCAGCTGTGGGTGAACCTGCCGCGCGCCAAGAAGATGACGACGCCCCGCTACCAGGACATCGAGGCGAACGACGCCACCCTGCTGTCGAGCGACGACGGCGGTGCGCTGGTCCGGGTGATCGCCGGCTCGCTGGCCGGGCACGACGGTCCGGGCGTGACGCACACCCCGATCACCTACCTGCACGCGACGGTCAGCCCGGGCGCGCGGCTGGCGATGCCGTGGCCGGCGGACTACAACGCGCTGGCGTACGTGCTGTCCGGGCGCGGCACGGCCGGCCAGGAACGGCGTCCGCTCGAGGAGGGCCAGCTGGCCGTGTTCGGCCCCGGCGACGCCCTGACCGTGCAGGCGGCGGACTCGCAGCCGGCGAACAGCCCGACCGGCTGGGAGATCCTGGTGCTGGGCGGCCTGCCGATCAACGAGCCGGTGGCGCGGTACGGCCCGTTCGTGATGAACACGCGCCAGGAGATCGTCGACGCGTTCGAGGACTTCCAGGCGGGCCGCTTGGGGCAGATCCCCGCGGAGCACCTGGCTCACCGAACCCGGGCGGACGAGAACCTCTGAGCGAGAGGCGAACCCGAACGCGCGCAGCGAAACCGGCGAAGCCGACGCCGAAGGCGCTCTCGAATCGTGAGTCGCCGCCCGCGAATCCGCCGACGGCCCCGACCCCCGTGGAGCGACCGGCCAGGCCTCAGCTCAGGGCCGCCAGCGGTACTCGCGCATCCTGATCCGCTGACCGTCCGCGAGCACTCCCTCGCCCCGCAAGAGCTCGAGCTGCTCACGCACGAGGTGCGGCGCCGGCGTCCCGTTGGCCCGCAGAACGCGGTGCCAGGGCAGGTCATGCCCGTCCTCGTTGAGGATCCGGCCCACCAGGCGGGGCGTGGAAGCGCCGGCGAGGGCGGCGATGTCGCCGTAGGTGGACACCCGGCCCGCCGGGATCGACGCGATCAACTCTCGGACGCGTTCGTGCAGTGCCTCGTCCACGCGGCCAAGTATGACGGCGTGCCGGTGCGGCCAACGTCGGTGGGCCGTGTTTTCATCGTCGGCGTGGTCACGACCGCGAGCCAGCCGGCTCCCCGGCTCGTACGCCGGCCCGTGGCACCCCGACGGCCCTCCCGGTGGGATGCCGCGGCCCAGCGCGTCCTCGACGGCGCCGAGGGCTTCGTCCGCGTCCTCGGCGGGCCCGGCACCGGCAAGACCACCCTGCTCGCCGAGGTCGCCGCGGACCGCATCAGGCGCGGCGGCGTCGATCCCGACCAGCTGCTCGTCATCACCGCGAACCGGCGCGCCGCCACCCACGTCCGCGAGACCGTCAGCGGCCTGCTGAGCACCGAGGACATGCGCGCGGTCCGCGAGCCCCTCGTCCGCACCGTGCACTCCTACGCCTTCTCCGTCCTGCGCCTGCACGCCGCCATGCGCGACGTGCCCGGGC
This sequence comes from Actinokineospora sp., assembly GCF_050699995.1. Lineage (GTDB taxonomy): Bacteria > Actinomycetota > Actinomycetes > Mycobacteriales > Pseudonocardiaceae > Actinokineospora. The sequence goes on from NZ_JBOHGC010000658.1 coordinate 52,708, forward strand.
CGCGGCTGCTCTCCGGGCCCGAGCAGGACGCCGTGGTCCGCGAGCTGCTCGCCGGCGACGTCGAGGACGAGGCTCACTACTGGCCCGACCGGCTCTGGCCCGCCCTGTCCGTGCCGGGCTTCGCCGAGGAGCTGCGCGACCTCATGCTCCGGGCGGCCGAGCGCGGCCTCGGGCCCGAGGACCTGATCAGGGTCGGGCGGGACGCCAAGCGCGACGAGTGGGTCGCCGCCGGCCGGTTCGCCCGCCAGTACGAGCAGGTCACGCTCCTCGCCGGGGCGGACAGCGCGGCCGCACAGGAGAGCGCGCCGGCCCTGGACGCCGCCGAGCTCGTCGCGAGCGCCCTGCTCGCCTTCGAGACCGACGCCGAGCTGCTCGCGAGCGAGCGGGACCGGGTCCGCTACCTGCTCGTCGACGACGCCCAGCACCTCGACCCGCTGCAGTACCGCCTGCTGGCCCGACTCGGCTTCGCCGCCAAGGAGTTCGTCCTCGCCGGCGACCCCGACCAGGCCGTCTTCTCCTTCCGCGGCGCGGATCCCCGCCTGCTCGCCGACACCCAGCCCGACGGCGGCACCATCGTGCTGAGGGAGAGCCACCGCCTCGCGCCCGCGGTCCGCCAGGCCGTCGCCCGCCTGGCCGCCCGGCTGCCGGGCGTCGCGCCGCAACGCCCGGCGCTCGATGTCGAGGAACCGCCCAGCCCCGACGGCCGGGTCGCCGTCTGTCTGCACGCCACCGACGCCGCCGAGGCCGCGTGGGCCGCCGACCAGCTGCGCCGCGCGCACCTCATCGACGGCGTGCCCTGGTCGGAGATGGCCGTGCTCGTCCGCTCCGCCGAGCGCTCCGCGCCGATCCTGCAGCGCGCGCTCGCCTCCGCGGGCGTCCCGGTCACCACCGACGCCGACGAGCTGCCGCTGGCCCGTCAGCCCGCCGTGCGCCCGTTCCTCGAGCTGCTGCGTATCGCCGCCAACCCGTACCTGCTCGACCCCGCCCGCGCGGAGATGTTGCTGTCCTGCCAGTTCGGCGGCGCCGACCCGCTGGCGCTGCGCCGGCTGCGGCGCGCGCTGCGCCGCCTCGAGCTGGCGAGCGGCGCCGACCGGCCCAGCGACGAGCTGCTCGTCGAGGTGCTGCGCGACGCCGCGGACGACGACGACCGGCTCACCGCGCTCGCGGAGGACGAGGCGGCGAGCGTGCACCGGGTCGGCGCGCTGCTGCGCATCGCCCGGAGGGCCATCGCCGAGCACGCCGGCGTCGAGCAGGTGCTGTGGCTGGTGTGGCGGCAGAGCGGGCTCGAGGACCGCTGGGTCGCCCAGTCCCGGCGCGGCGGCGCGCTCGGCGCGCACGCCGACCGCGACCTCGACGCGATCGTCGGGCTGTTCCACGCGGCCGGGCGCTACGCCGACCGGTTGCCCGGCGCGGGCGTCACCGGGTTCGCCGAGTACCTTGCGGCGCAACGGATCGTGGGCGACACGCTCGCGCCGTCCGCACAGCGCGGCGAGGCCGTCTCGGTCCTCACCGCGCATGCGGCCGTCGGTCGCGAGTGGACGGTCGTGGCCGTGCTCGGTGTGCAGGAGGGCGCCTGGCCGGACCTGCGGCTGCGCGGGTCGCTGCTGGGCGTGGAGCGGCTCACCGACCTGCTGTCCGGAGTAGACGGTGTGGAGCTGTCCGCCACCGCGCCGCTGCTCGCCGAGGAGCGCCGGCTGCTGCTCGTCGCCGCCAGCCGGGCGCGGCACACGCTGCTGCTGTCCGCGATCCGCGGCGAGGACGAGCAGCCGTCGCGGTTCCTGTCCGAGATCGCCGGCGGTGACGTCGAGGAGGCCGCCCGTCCCGTGCGGCTCGGCCCCAACCGCGCGCTCGTGCTCGCCGACCTGGTGGGGGAGCTGCGCCGCGCGGTGTGCGACGGCACCGCT
>NZ_JBOHGC010000659.1:0-5688 GCF_050699995.1 Actinokineospora sp.
TGAACAGGTAGCCGGTGCCCATCAGGACGCCGACACCGGCGCCCTTGCGCACCAGCGGGTCGGCGACGGCGGCGACGGTCGCGGCGGAGCGCGCGTCGTGGATGCCGCCCGCGAAGAGCAGGTGCAGTTCGTCGGCGGGCAGACCGGTGTCGACGGCCTCGATCAGGACGGCGACCTGCGCCTCCCAGAGCGCGAAGCTCGACAGTGGGCCTACGTGGCCGCCGCACTCGGCGCCCTCGAAGACGAACCGGCGCGCGCCCGCGGCGAGGAACTGGCTCAGCAGACCGGAGGACGGCACGTGCAGGAACGTGGCGATGCCCTCGTCCTCCAGCGCGCGGGCCTGGTCGGGCCGCCCACCTGCGATGAGCGCGGTGGCCGGGCGCATCTCCTTGATCACCGCGAGCTGCGCGGCGCGGATCCCCTCGGGGGCGAACCCGAGGACGCCAACGCCCCATGGCCGCTCCCCCAGGGTTTCCCGGGTCTCGGCGAGCAGCGCGCGGGTCTGATCCTCTGTGGACAGCGCGAGCGCGACGAACGGCAGCGCTCCCTGTCCGGCGACGGCGGCGGCGAACGCTGCCTGGTCGCTGACCCGGGTCATCGGCCCCTGGGCGACCGGCAGCCTGGTGCCCAGCGCGCGGGCCAGCGCCGATCCCTCGGCCAGGGCGGCGATGCCGGGGGCGAGCGCGGAGCGGACTGCGATGAGGACGGCGCGCACGGCGCGGGCGACACTGCCGTGATCATGGGCGAACCGCTGCGCGAGAAAGACATCCTGCCCGGCGGCGACCAGCTCGCCCGCCGCGATTCGGGTGGCCACAGTGGACTCATCGAGGTCGGCGGGCAGCGGGTCGGCCGTGCGGTCGGGCAGCACCCGGTGTCCGCCTGCCACGACCGTCGCCGATCCGTCGCCCGCGGCCAGGAGCGCGCGGGCGCGCGCGGGCAGTTCGGCCTCGGGCAGCAAGGACAGCTGTGTTTCCAGCACGACACCGGCGGCACCCGCGACCACGGCGCCCGCGGCGGTGTTCGGGCCGATCCCTCCGCACACCCACACCGGCACGGTGAGGTCCGATTCGCTGAGCACCTGCTGCAGCAGCACGAACGAGCCGAGCGAGCCGACCCGGCCACCCGCCTCGCTGCCGCGCAGGATGACGCCGTCGGCGCCGTTCTCCGCGGCCCGCAGCGCCTCAGCCGCCGAGGTGGTCTCGACGAGCACGAAGAACTGGTCCGGGATGTCGGCGAGCGACCACGGGGAGTCCCAGCCGAGGACGATGGCGGCGATCCGGTTCGAGCGATCTCCCACCAGGGCGACGAAATCGTCGACCGTGAGCGCGCACGAATGCGGGACGCGCACACCGACGGGCGCGTCGTCGGCCGCGCGCACGACCGAGGCCAGCGCCTCCCGCGCCACCCGGTCGCCCCTGCCCAGGTCGAGGACTCCCAGCCCGCCCGCGCCGCTGACCGCCGCGCACAGGGCGGCGTCGGCCGCACCGGGCGCGGTGATCCCGATGACGAGATCGGGCCGTTCGACTCTCGCTGGCATGTCGCCTCCGCTGTTCGTGTTCCGCGATCGGGCGCGGGCCCAGGTCACGCCTTGATCCGCGGGCGTGTGGCGGACTGCTGGTTGGTCACCCACACCTGCGGGTCCGCGGCCTTGCTCGCGTACAGGTCCGCGATCTCCGGGTGGGGAAGGATGAGGAACCGGTCATCGGCCACGCCCTGGGCCGCGGCTTCGGCGACCTCTTCGGCGGTGATGATCGGCGCGTAGTCGGCGACCGCGCGCGCGGCGGGGTGGCCCGCTTCCAGGCCCGCCATGAGCAGGTCGGTGCGCACGCCCATCGGGCACAGCGCGCTGACCGTGACACCGAGGCCGCCATAGGTGAACGCCAGCCACTCGGCGAGTCCGACGGCGGCGTGCTTGGTGACCGAGTACGGGGCGTCGCCGGGCAGGCCGAGCAGTCCGACGGCGCTGGCGGTGATCATGAGGTGCCCCTCGCGCCTGCGCGCCATCGCGGGGAGCACGGCCTGGGCCAAGTGCACGTGCGCGAGCACGTTGATCGACCAGGAGCGGGCCCAGTCGGCGTCGCCCGCGTGGATTCCCATTCCGGTGGCGATACCGGCGTTGGAGCAGACGATGTCGACACCGTCGTATTCCTTCTCGGCCAGTTTCACCAGCCCGATGATCTGCTCGCGGTCGCTGACGTCGACGCGCACGCCGATAGACGGGACCCCGAGAGAACGAACCTGGGCCGCGACCCGCTGGGCGCCGAGTTCATCGATATCGGCGACAAGAACACCGCGCGGCCGCTCGTGCGCGAAACGCAGCGCCATCGCGGCGCCGATTCCACGGCCCGCACCGGTGATAACCAGTGATTTATCCTGAATTTCCACGAGGCTCCTCACCGGCCAGGCCGGACCGCATCGACACCCGACCAAACGAGTGACACCCATCCGGCGCTGTTGAGCGAAGTTAGAAGGCGCGTGTGATGGCCGTCAACCCGGCCCGGACAACCTCGTGCACCACACAACAAGGGTCTCGCAAACCTTGTTCGAATGTGAGTGACACCGCTCGGACCAGGCACTCGGCCCCCTGGGTGTTTGCCCGCCGGGCGGGACCCGAATTACATTGACGGCTTCCGGGCTTTCGGTAAACACTCGGCTCCGCCATCATTCTTATTTCACCGTGAGCAAGATGGGCGCTAAAACTGTGCAGAAGAGCGAAACATCACCGAGCGTGATCAAGGGGCCGTGGCTGCTGGCTGGGGCGATCTTCGTCGGCTACACCGTGATGTCCCTGGCCCGGTTCCAGCGCATCGCGCACGGATCGTTCGACCTGGCGCTGTTCACCCAGGCCGTGGCCGGGTACGCCAAGTTCGAACCGCCCATCTCAAACGTGCGCGAACACGGTTACAACGTGCTCGGTGAGCACTTCCACCCGATCCTCGCCCTGCTCGGCCCTCTTTATCGACTGTGGCCGAGCCCGATGACCCTGCTGGTGGCACAGGCGCTGCTGGTCGCGGTGTCGGTCGTGCCGATCACCCGGCTGGCCGTCGAGCGGCTGGGCACCGGCTCCGGCTACGCCGTCGGCGCCGCGTACGGGCTGTCCTGGGGGCTGCAGGCGGCGGTCGACTTCGACTTCCACGAGATCGCGTTCGCCGTCCCGCTCATCGCGTTCTCGCTGGTGGCGGTGGTGGAGCAGCGCTTCAAGCACGCGATCCTGTGGGCGTTGCCGCTGGTGCTCGTGAAAGAGGACCTCGGTTTCATCGTCGCCGGGATAGGCCTGGTCATCGCCATTCGCGGCAAGCGGCTCATGGGTGCCGCTCTGGGTGTTTTCGGTATCGCGGCGACGCTGATCGAGATCGGAATACTCATCCCGGCGATAAACCCTGAGGGCAAATATCCGTTCTGGAAGCAGGCGGGCGGCACCGACCCGACCGCGGAACAAGGGCCGTTCGGCATGGTCACCGCGCTGGCCGAGCAGCTGTGGAAGTCGGGCGATGTCAAGGTCCACACCTTGTTCCTGCTGCTGCTCGCGACCGCGTTCCTCGCTGTGCGGTCACCGATCACCTTGATCGCGGTCGTCCCGCTCGGCCTGCGGTTCATCTCGCCCAACGAGTTCTACTGGGGCACCACGTTCCACTACAGCGCACCGCTGATGCCGATCTTGTTCGTCGCCGCCATCGACGCGCTCATCAAGCTTCGGGCCACCGAATCCTCAGGTCAGGGCTTTAGGGATCGCGCACGGAAGGCCTGGGCGACCCATGGCGCCATCGCCATGCTGGCCATCGCGATCGCCCTGACGGACAAGTTCCCGCTGTCGCAGTACTGGGACCCGGAGAAGATGTTCTCCCCCGAGGAGCGGGTCGACGCGGCCTGGACGGCGATGGCTTTGGTGCCCGACGGCGCGACTGTGGAGACCACGCTGAACCTGGCACCGCTGTCCGGGCGCACCGACACGTACTGGGTCGGACATGCGAACAACCCGGTGCCGCAGTACGTCGTCTTCGACGCGAAACACAGCGGGGCACCGGTCCCGCCGGAGGACCCGCTGCGGTGGATTTCGGAGCGGCACGGGGGTGCCCCATTCGAGACGATCTACGCCGACGGTCACGGGCTGTTCGTCTTCGTGTCGTTAGGCGATGCTCCATCCCGGTGAGAGTTGTCCCACACGGTCCAACCGGTCGGTCGAAAATATTGGCCCATGACAAAGGTTGAACGGATTTCCCGGCGCCTTCGGGGAAAGCTTGCGTGGCCAAAGTCGCAAAGCTAGTTTCCGTAATGGTAGCGAGCCTGCAACACAACCTTCGCTACCTTCCCGGCCACTCTTGCCAGATCGGTCCCCGCTGACGACTGCGCACCGAGCCCGCGGTATTCGTATCACCGTTGATACCACGAAAGGATGATTGTGAATCATCGCAGAGGTTCAAAGAAATTGACCGCGGTATTGGCCTCGGTCACCACTGCCGGGCTGGTGGGCGCCGGCCTTTTCATCGGTGCGGGCTCCAGCGCGGCCGCCTCCCTTGACCTGAACTACGGCTGCACCTTTCCCCTGATCGACGTTCAGCCGGTCAAGATCCAGATCAACGCCGGCATCCCCGACACGATCACCGCGGGTGTGCCGACCGGCGAGTTCCAGATCGAAGCGATCTCCACGCTGAACGAGGACACCACGACCGGCCTCAAGCTGGTCAAGGTCGCCACGATCGAGGGCACCGCGATTTCCACCGCGCACATCAGCGCGCCGGACTTCGACACCGACCTCGAGGTTCCGGTCACCGTGGAGAAGACCGCGATCCCCGCGTCCGGCGGTTTCACCGTCAAGGCGACCGGCAAGACCCCGTCGCTGAAGTTCCCGAAGGCCGGCCCGATCAAGATCACGGTCCACGACATCGTTCTGAACATCACCGCCAAGAAGGCTGACGGCACGCTCGCGAGCATCCCGCCGTCCAACCCCTTCGAGGCCCCCTGTGTTCAGGACCCGGGCCAGAACAACGTCCTGAAGGAAGGCCAGATCCTTCCGGGCGGCGGTGGCGGCACCACCACGCCGACGACGCCGCCGGTCACCACCACCACCACCACCACCACGAAGCCGCCGGTCACCACGACCACCACGAAGCCGCCGGTCACCACGACCCCCGGTGGCGGCACGGTCAAGTACGGCTACAACCTGGCGGGCAAGTCGAACCTGAAGAACATGTCCGGTGATGTCCCGCTGAAGGGCGCCATCGACGCCACGCTGACGCTCTCGACCCAGAAGTTCGTCGCTGACCTGGTCCTGAACCCGGCCACCGCCAACCTCAGCATCATGGGCTTCCTGCCCGTCGTGTCCAAGGTCGAGTTCGTCAACGAGCGCCAGACCGCCGGTTCCATCGAGGCTGATGGAACGCTCAAGTCCAACTCGCTGCTGACCATCAAGCTGCCGCAGGTCAGCCTGTTCGGCTTCCCGATCAGCCAGAGCGCGGACTGCAAGACCGTCACCCCGTCCGACATCAACCTGGCCTCGGCCCCGGACTTCGATGTCATCGCCGGTGGTCAGCTGACCGGCACCTACACCATCGCCCCGCTCAAGGGCTGTGGCTCGTTCAACGACTACATCAGCGGCTTCGCCGCTTCGTCGGGCAACACCATTGCGGTCAACCTGACCTCGAAGTAAGTCTCCACGGTAAGTAGTACAGCTCCACCGCTCCCCACCGG